>JAZKZL010000324.1:0-76682 GCA_045612645.1 Oscillospiraceae bacterium | reverse complement strand
TGCTGCAGATTTACTTCGTAAATGGCAGCATTGCCAAAGGCAATGCTGTGTCCGCATAACACAAACACATTATTAACGGGCACAGCACGCTGTGCCCCTACAATCATCTGTTAATTAAATCGCACCTACAAATTCCGATTTAACTCATTGTTATCATTTTACCTCATAACGTTAATAATTTCAAGTACCGCAGGAAAATTTTTATTTGTGGCACCGTTTACACGCCTAGTTTCTCTATTGCAAAAAATGCCGATTTGTGATATCATATTATAAGAACCGCACGCCGTTTTCCAAATCAAAGATTTGGACGGCTGTGCGAACCTTGAAATATATGTTTGTTGCTTCGCAACCGACAGCTACGCTGTCATATCGGAATTCCATTCCGATAACATATATTATCAGACCTTGGACATTGCGAGGTACGATCGTACCTTGTTGACAATAAGCTTGTCGTTGTCATAAGCGAGGTGCGATGCTGCCTGACTTATCTCCACCCAGCGTATCTCGGAGATTTCCTCCTCCTGAGGTATGCATTCAAAGCTCGTGGCACGGGCAACAAAATAGACTACCTCCTTGCGGGTATCACGGCGAGGATTGAACACCACGGTCTCACGGAAAGAAGAATCATCGATAGAGATGTCGATATTTGTTTCTTCCTTGATCTCACGCACGGCAGTCTGAGTCTCAGTTTCGCCTGCCTCCATGTGTCCCTTCGGAAAGGACCAGTAGCCTGACTTTATGTGCTTTATCAACAGGATCTCAGTATTACCGTAATGTTTACGATAAACGATCGCACCGCATGACTTTTCATAATTCATGCCAGTTTTCCTTTCATAATGATATATTAATTATATTATATCATACAATTGTCCGTTTGTCACGTTTTTTTATAAAACTATTGTTTTAAATTTTTTCGTGTGGTTTTCAGCAGACACACAAAGTACCGTCAGACCGCACCAACGCTTGATCCGTTGCTGCAGAGCATTTTAACGTAGTGAAGTTTTGCCGTCAATTTACCCGACTGCAGCAAGCCCCAATGCCAAAGTTTTGTAAACTGTGCCAACAATTTTCCAACCTCTTATTTTAGTTAAACTCACAAAAAGAATGACGCTTTTTTACATTAATTTACAGATAACCGCGTGGTTTTTGAAAGGTTACAAAATGGTTACAAAGCCGTTTTGTGCATTTATCACAAAAACACCAGTTCATTTTCGGTTGACATTTACGAAACAAAAGTGTATAATAGCGAACGGAACAAAAAAAGGGCGGCAGAGTATATCTCTGTACCAAAAATAGAATGCCCGAAACGGCGGCTAAGAGCTGCCACAGAACATCAGGAGGAAAGATGAAACCACAAATAGTTAATACCAGGATGAACAGGCTCGTAAAACAGAGCAAGCTCATCAAGGCGGTACTGTTCGTGACAACTATCATGATCGTTGCAATGATGAGCGGTTCACTTTATTTCCGTGACCGTGTATACATCACTGACAACGGCGTGACCAGAGAGTTAATGACCTCTGAAACAAACGTGAGCGCAATACTCAGCTACGGCAAATACACAATAGGTGAACACGACCGTGTATCCTACCGCATGGAGGACGAAAACACAGCTTACATCACCATCCAGCGTGCTTTCGATGTAAACATCAGCGTAGACGGTAAGATCTTCACCGTTCCTGCGATCGACGAGAACGTACAGCAGCTGCTGGATAAAGCGAAAATCTCCCTTTCAGAGCATGACATCGTCAGCTGTGATCTGAACGACATTGCAAGCGAAGGCATGATCATTGAGATCACCCGTATAAATTACCAGCTGCGTGCCAATACATCCGAGATTCCTTACGAGACCATGTATATCGATAACTCGAATATGGTGATCGGCGAGGAAAGGATCGTAACACAGGGCGAAAACGGTGTAAGAACCTACGTCGTTAAGGAAAAATATGTTGACGGCGTGCTTATCGGCCAGGAACTCAGCTCTGACAATGTCACCAAGGAGTCTGTAACCATGGTCATTGAACGCGGAACCGCTCTTGCAGAGCCTTACGCAAAGATGGATGATCCCACAAAGCTTACTTTGGTGAACGGTCTCCCCGATGAGTATACAAGAATAGTATCAGGCAAGGCAACAGCTTATACCGCAGGCTACACAGCAAAAACAGCCAGCGGCAGAAAGGCTGAGATCGGTACAGTTGCAGTAAACCCCAATGTCATTCCCTATGGCAGCGAGCTGTATATCGTTGCACAGGACGGCAGCAAGGCTTACGGTTATGCAATTGCAGCCGATACAGGCATCGCCCTGATGGACGGTACCGTTACAGTAGATCTCTACTTCGGAAACAAATACGATCACTATTACGACAGCTGCCGTTGGGGCGCTGTTCAGGTAGATATCTATGTTCTCTCCGAGGGCGAGGGCTATTGATCTTCATAACTATAAAACTCCCGCAGGTGATTGCGGGAGTTTTTCTTATATCAACACATTTTCAGAGCATCATTCTGCATTTATGCATTTTCACATACTGTTTTGCTGATTTCCTATGAAAACATACCAAAACGCAGGATAATGACATCGGCGAAATGCCAACAAATCCGTTGCAACTCACCCTCTGTGCCAAAAACACGCCTTAAATCTTGTGTACTTCGACGGAATTTAAATGTTTCGTTTTGCAACCCTTTTATATATTATGCGCAACGTATATGCATTTCTTATGTGAATAACCAACATATTTTTGCCTTTGCAGATGATGGGGAGCAATCAATGCAACAAACAGATTCGGCGATATGAACATTGCAACAATACACATTTCAAGTTATACTTAGAATAACAAATATTCAGAGAGGCAACCATGAAATATAACAATTCCGTACAGCTCGAAGCAAGCGGGCGATACGCCCTGTTCACCGATCCGCTGACCAGAACAAGCGGTGAAAAATATTCACTCCCTGTTCCTACCTATGAGGCACTTAAAGGGATAGTCTCTGCCGTCTACTGGCAGCCACAGATAAAATGGATAATAGATCGCGTGCGTATCCTTGAACCTATCCGCACCGAATCCCGTTCCGTCCTGAGACGAAAATACAACAGGCGCGGCTATGATATGTCGATATATACCTATCTCACGAACGTGCGCTATCGCATACAGGCTCATTTCGAGCCTGCAGACACCTGTGATAGCTTCACCGAAAACGACGAACACAAGCACTACCGTATGATGCTGCGTATGCTTGAACGCGGCGGCAGACGCAATATCTTTCTTGGCACCGCCGATTGTCCTTGCAGCATTACTGCCTGCGAATTCGCAGCAGGCAATGGCTTTTATGATAACCACTCCGAGGATATGGGTCTGATGTTTCACAGCTTCTCATATTCAGGCGATGTGCCGGATTCTGCGGCATATTTCCGCTGCCGAATGGAAAATGGCGTGATCCGATTCCCCGTGCCGCAGGATTGCACGCTTATCCAGACACTTAACACCGAAGGAGAACTAACCGATGCACTGGTTTGAGCATCTGGCGTCATTGCACAGCGATATCGATATACCGATATATCACATGACAGCATATACAGATATTGAGATAAAGCTCGATATAAACGGTAACCTTGCAGATATTTCGTCCGAAAGACTGCGCACCGTTATCCCTGTCTCGGAAAGCTCAATGGTGCGCACACAAATGGCAGAACCGCACTGTCTTTCAGACAGGCTGAAATATCTCGCCTCAGGCATATCTGAGCCACATCACTCCGCATATCTCAGGCAGCTGAACGAATGGGCGGATTCAAGCTATTCCACAGCACGGCTGTGCGCTGTCAGAAAGTACATAGAAAGCGGCACCCTTCTCGAGGATATACCATCCCAACTGAGAGACCCAGCCACTTTCGTTCGGTTTACAGTGGACGGAATACATCTGTGGGAGGATGCAGAACTGATCGCCGCTCATATACAGCGTATGCGAACGAAAGACTCAACCACCGGTCTATGCTGCATCACAGGCGAACACACAGCACTGGCAAGCTCGCATCCGAAGCACATTCTCCCCACCGCCGATACCGCTAAGCTTATCTCCTCTGAAAGCAGCAATCTGGCACAAGGTACTGTCAGAGGAGGTCTTTCCATAGGAAAAGAAACATCATACAAGGCACATGCTGTCCTAAAACGAATCTTGTCGGAATGCGGAATCACTATCGGCATAAGAACATTTGCCGCCTGGGACGACAACGGAGCAGCAATAAAGCTTCCTATAAACGGGCAGACAGCAGATGACTATACAGCTGAACACATAACGATAATCTCTCTTGCCGCCGCAACCAAAGGCAGAATATCTGTAACATTTTTACGCCGCATGCCATCAGAGACTTTCAAAGAACGCTTCCGCAAATGGGATAAACTGGCTCTCACTATGCGCACCATATCAGACACTGCATTCGGCAGGCGATTCGGCAAGGATCTTATATGCCCAGAAAACGTATATAGTCTGACCGCAGAGCGTCTGCTGGGATGTATTCTTGATGATACACCTATACCATCGGATATCATCCATGCAGTGCGCAAGCATTCACCCGAAATCGCAAAAAAGCTTTACCTATATAACGGAGGAGACGCATGAAAAGGCTTGAATATAAAATAGACTTCTTAGGGCTGATCTCTGTCACCAACGCAAATCCGAACGGAGATCCGCTGAACGGCGGCAGACCTCGCATTGACAGCAATGGCTATGGTCTGATAACTGACGTTTGCCTTAAGCGCAAGATGAGAGACAGACTGATAGAAAACCACGCCGAGATATTTGTAAGCCCACCCCTGTTTGATTCAGATACTCTTGACAAACGCGCCGCAACTATTCCAACCACGTCAAAAGCGAAATTCATAAAGCTTTCCTGTAAGAAATGGTTTGATGTAAGAGCATTCGGTCAGGTGTTCTCGAACTACGGCAGGCGCGGCAGCCTTGGCGTGCGCGGACCTGTTTCAATACATCCTGCGTTCAGCGTGGACCCTGTCGAGATAGAAGAATATTCCCTTACAAGATGTATAAACAGCACTACTAAAAAAGGAAAAGCCATTGATACTCTGGGATTTCGCAGCTATATCCGCTATGGTCTGTATGTAATGAAAGGGTCGATATGTGCAGATGTTGCAGGAAAAACAGGCTTTTCAGAAAACGACGCTATAATGCTGCGAAATGTTATCCGTAACATCTTTAACAACGACGGCAGTTCGTCCCGTCCGGAAGGCAGCATGGTGCTGGAGCGCCTCTACTGGTGGAATCATCACACATTTTACGGAGAATATCCATCCTCGATGGTATTCGATACAGTACGCATACAAAAGAACGACGGAGTTATCTCACCCTCTTCTTTCTCAGACTACACCATAAGCGAGGAACCGCTCCCGGGTCTTTCACCGAGAATATTCGCCAATGTCGTTCCCGATATACTGACGGAACGTGGATCATAAAAAGTTTTGCACAGACAGAAGGGCGCAGAGGGAAACTCTGCGCTCTTCAACTATATTGACATAACAGGAAATTTGTGCTACAATTAATTCGGGGACGGCACCCATAACAAAAAACAGCTCAACATAATAGTTTCGCACCGAGGGGAGGACACCCATGACAAAAAACGACGCACAGGCGAAACAAACAGTCCGCATCTATTCGGCGGACGGAGAAGAGATAGGCACAACCTACCCTAAACGGGCAAGTGGGCTTGTCAGAAAAGGTCGGGCACGATATGTGAACGACTCGGAAATTCGTCTTATCGTGTCCGAAGTAACACAGATTACGGAGGAAACCAAGATGGATAACAATATCACAGCAAACACCCCTGCAGCACAGGCAGCAGAGCCGATCAACAGACTTTATTTCTCGGCAAGGGAATGGAGTTTTAACAAGGAATGCAGCGACAACGTCGGCAGCCGCTCTTTCATGCAAGGTCCTGATGGCATTATAAACGAAGCCTACATGATAGGCGACTGGGGTTGGAACTGGACTGAGATAGTCTCAAAAACTCTCCTGCTTCCCAAGAACACTCTGCACACCTTTACATTCTGGCTCAACGGTGGCGAGAATGACAACAACGATGAAACCTGTCGCTTTGAAGTGATATACAACAACGATCACGAGAGCCGCTATACCTATAATCTCAACCGCAATTTCATAAAGCCGCTGAAAAAGGTGAATGGCTGGGAGCTGTATGAGATACCATTCCGCACGGGCGATAACGAGTACACTCAGCTGAAATTCGCAGCACAGAGAGCGTATATGACAGTGCTGACAGCAAAGGACGCTTCGGAATACGCAGATCTCGCAGACACTGTCGATCCGTATGAGCAGTACCGTCCGCAGAGACACAACATAGTGTTCAATGACGGATGGCCTACCAACAAGCCTTACAGCACAATGCATCTTCAGGCAATGTATGGTCAACAGGAAAGCGATGTGCAGGCAAACGTTTCTCAGAACAATGCTGTTCAGCAGCATAGCGCCGCTTATCAGCAAAGCTTTGGAAACCCGATGGCGGATGTTGTCGCTTCGATAGCAGGCGTTCGGGGTGGATTGGATTCACTAAACCAGTTCGATTTTGTGGAGCTTCGTGAGTCGCTGAAAAGCTCTCTCGCAGGCAACCCACATCTCTCTGCAGAGGATGTGGAAGAGCTGATTGAAAGCGCCATGGAAAGCGCCGAGGAAACCATCTCCGAGGCAATAGAAAACCTCACCGATGCTCTGGAGGAATTGAACGATTCTCTTGAAGAAATGCAGGGTTGATATCCATCACAATTAAATAGCAAGACCCCTTACAGAAGATTGTAAGGGGTCATTTTTATGTCCTCATCGCCCTCATGGCATTGAGTATCGCTATCACCGATACTCCCACATCGGCAAACACCGCCGCCCACATATTCGCAAAGCCAAGCGCCGAAAGTATCAGCACCAGCGCCTTTACGCCAAGGGCAAAAACTATGTTCTGCATTACTATATTGTGGGTTTTTCTTGCTATCTTCACCGCCACGGGCAGCTTTTCTATATTGTCATTCATCAGGACAATATCTGCCGCCTCGATCGCCGCATCTGAGCCAAGTCCACCCATTGCAATTCCCACATCTGCTCTTGCAAGAGCAGGCGCATCGTTCATGCCATCGCCAACAAACACCAACGAAGCACCCGTCGGTTTTGCATTGTACATTTCTTCAACCAGTGCCACCTTGCCATCGGGAAGCAGCTCTGTATGCACCTCATCGATACCTGTCTGCACCGCAACGCTTTCGCCTGTCAACTTTCTGTCACCCGTAAGCATAACAGTTTTAGCGCCACACAGCTTTTTAAGCGATGCTATCGCCTCTGCCGCACCACTCTTTATCTCATCGGATATAATAAGATATCCTGCATAGATTCCATCCACCACACAGTGAACCGCAGTGCCTGCGCTCTCGGGCGATACAAACTCTGCTCCGCACTGCCTCATAAGACGCTCATTTCCGACGCACACCTCTCGTCCTTCCACAAGCGCCCTCACACCCAGACCTGCAAGCTCCTCGGCATTTTCAGCACTAGGCGCACCCTTTGCCGCTCTCACTATAGACGCTGCAATAGGATGTGTCGAAAACCTCTCCGCCGCACCGCAGATATTCAGCAGTTCGCTTTCGGTCATACCAACAGGATGTGATTCAGTAACTGCAAAGCTGCCCTTAGTGAGCGTTCCTGTCTTATCGAACACGAACACCTGCGCCTTGTTCAGCGCCTCGAGAAAGTTAGCTCCCTTTACCATAATACCGTGCTTAGACGCACCGCCGATGCCGCCAAAATAAGAGAGCGGCACCGAGATGACCAGCGCACACGGACAGGATACAACAAGAAATGTCAGCGCCCTGTATATCCATGCACCCCATTCGGACGCTTTACCCACCAGCAGCATAATAAACGGCGGTATAACAGCCAAAGCCGCAGCCGCGCCAACCACGATAGGCGTATACACTCTCGCAAATTTTGTGATGAAACTTTCTGTTCTCGCCTTGTTTTCAGTAGAATTTTCTACAAGATCAAGTATTCTGGCAACTGTAGAATCAGAATACGGTCTGCTTACTTTCACGCGAAGAAGTCCCGTTGTATTGAGGCATCCGCTGATGACCTCGTCACCCTCTGCCACATCACGCAAGGCGCTCTCGCCTGTTAGTGCAGCAGTATTCAGTCCCGAACTGCCCGATACCACAACTCCATCCAGCGGAATGCGCTCACCGGGGCGAATAATGATGACATCACCACACTGCACATCCTCGGGCTCGACTTCCTCCACCACTCCGTCATGCTCTAGGTTGGCATACTCGGGATTGATATCCACCATCTCTGCAATAGAGCGACGGGATTTTCCCACAGCAACCGATTCAAACAGTTCTCCCACACGGTAAAACAGCATTACCGCCGCACCTTCCATATATTCGCCTATTATCATGGCTCCGATGGAGGCAATAGTCATGAGGAAATTCTCGTCAAACACCTGACCATGTGCGATGTTGCGCAGAGCTTTCCATACAACATCCCAGCCGATCAGTATATATGCCGCTCCGAAAACTCCCGCCTGAACGAGCCACGCCATATTAAAGCCTTCAGGCAGCGCTACTGTCATTACTAATCCGCTGACAAAGATCACCGCCGCAACAATGATCCTTATCAGCATTTTCTTTTGTTTAGCTGTCATGTTTCTGTCCTCACATCTTTATCTTACAGTCAGGCTCCACCTTTTTGATGCAATCAGCCGCCTTTTTCAGTATCTCGTCAAAGCGGTCGTCATCAGCATCAAGCGTCAGCTTCTGCGCCATAAAATTCACACTTACGGCTTTTACACCCTCTAACTTTCCGATAGCTGTCTGCATTTTAGCAGCGCAGTTTGCGCATTCCAGATCAATAAGCTTAAATGATTTTTTCATGTTATCTACCCTCTCAGTATTTCTTTATAACAGCAAAGCAGCAAGGAACCATACCCTCTATCAGCATTGCCTTCACTCTGCCCACCTTGCAATCTTCAAGCATTGCGCGATAAGATGTCGGTGTGAAATTCTGCTCCTGCTCAAAGCCCAGTTTCTTATATAACTTGATAGCTGCGGAGCCTCTGATATTCGTATAAGTCGGCAGTATCAGCAGACCGCCCCGTTTTGTAACTCTCGCAAGCTCTTTGACAGCTGCCTGCGGATCTGAAAGCAGATGCAGCACATTGCCTGCCATCACGATATCGTAGGTCTCATCTTCATCGATAAGCTCAAAGATATTACGAGCCTCAAAGCGGATATTGGCAAAACCGTTTTTCTGAGCCTTTGCCCTCGCCTGACTAAGCATAGGAAGTGAAAGGTCGGTACACACTATATCTGCTGCCTTCGGCGCTGCTGCCATAGTCAGAACGCCTGTTCCTGCGGCGGTATCCAACACCCTTGCGCCCTCGGGGATAAGCTCTGCGGCTTGCTCTGCCATCCTGCGCTGAACCTTTCCGTTTATGGACTGCCCGATATCATACAGCCCTGCAAATCTGTCCCAGAAGTTCATGATACCCTCCATTATTCGTTTATATGTTCAAGTCCCATGCGAAGTATCGTCATCACATGATCGTCAGCAAGAGAATAAAACGCGGCTTTTCCCTCACGACGCACACCAACCAGCTTTGCCGTTTTCAGTATCTTCAGCTGGTGAGACACAGCAGACATGGTCATTCCCACCACCGTTGCAAGATCGCATACGCAAAGCTCTCCAACGCTCAGCGCTGTAAGTATCTTAATACGGGTAGAATCCCCGAAAACCTTAAACAGCTCCGCAAGATCAATAAGAGCATCCTCGTTAGGCATTGCCGCTGTAACCGCACCGATATCCTCGGGGTGAGCGTGCAGAAGATCGCATTCATGCTTTTCGTATTCCATAATTACCTCCTTGATTTTTATTTTATTCGTTTGAACAATCGTTCAATTGTTTGATCGTATTATACACCAATATCAGGATTTTGTCAAGGGGGGGTAGAAAAAATCACCCGAGAAATTTCTCGGGTGATATAGTATATAGCTCAGTTCGGAGCACAGCTAAAAAACTTTTCATTCGCATGAGCATAGTAAACGACCTTAGGATGATAGCTCATAACAAGCTCCCAATCACGTTCAAGCGCTATATTATTGTCATATCCGCCAAGATAATCAATAGGCTCCAGATCTCCGACAAAGCAATCGCCGTTGTCCAGCACAATAGATATGCTGTCCTCGCTATGACTGGGAGTTGATATGATCTCCCCCTCTATTCCGATATCACGGAGAAAATCTCTGCTTTCCTCACATTTAAGGAGAATCGCTTCTTCCTCTTTTATCGGCGCATAATCCAGACGCTTATCTCTGCGGAATATCTCGTCAGAGAAATGAACAGATTGACGTTGTGTGTCGATCAGGATCAGCTTCACACCCTGCTTCATAAGCTCGCTCACCAGACCGATATGATCGGGGTGGTAATGCGTAGCCAGCACATAAGTGATATCTTTTACTTCAATATTATGCTTCTTTATCTCTTTATAAAACAACGGCAACATTCCTGCATAATCCGTATCAATGAGGAGGTTTCCTTTTGTGCCACAAAGAAAAAAGGTATTTGTATTTCCGTATTTCAGTTTTTTTACCACAATATCCTCAACCCCACTACACTCCAAATATCACATAGCTGTCCTTATCGGCAGAGGCGGGGATGTAATCGCTTTTCATAAGCTCTGCACGCTTTCCAATATATGCTTTCAATATCTCTCTGCTCATATTGGTGATATCCTCACGCATCACAGCTTCCTCGGGAGATAGCAGAAGCACCTCATTATTCTCATAGCCATCCGATCTCGGCTCTCCCGAAATATGATCCATCGCAAAAACTGCGCACCACTGATTGGATTTAAACTGCATTGAGATCAAGGATCTGACCTTTGCTTCTACGCCTGTTTCTTCTAATATCTCACGCTCTGCGGCAGTGGTTGCAAGCTCGTTCTCCTGAACATAGCCGCCCGGAAGCAATATCCTGTCCTTTGCCGCTCCGTATGTGTGTCGAACGAGAAGCACCTTCCCCTCTATCTCCACCAATCCGCACACGGTATAGAATTTATTGTTCATAATTACTCTCCCATTAAACTCTGCTCAGATTCTCAGGCCCGAACGAATTCGGCAACAGCTTAGCAAGCATTGTTTCATCATATTCGTTCTCGCTCTTGCATACTATGACCGCCATCTCCTCGGGAACGCTGAACTCCCTCAACACCTGTCTGCACACACCACATGGATATGCATAATCCGTCGCCTGCTCTCTGTCCTTCCCACCTGCAATTGCGATGGCTGCAAAACGCTGCTTTCCCTCGCTTACCGCTTTGAAAACAGCCGTGCGCTCAGCACAGTTTGTCGCCCCATACGATGCATTCTCCACATTGCAGCCCGTGACGATAGCGCCATCATCGCACAGCAGAGCCGCTCCGACGAAATATCCCGAATACGGCGCATATGAGTTTTTCCTTGCTTCCAGCGCTGCGTTTATCAGTTTGCTGCGTGTTTCCTTATCAAGCATGGCTTTTCTCCTTTGAGTGAACTTTATCTAATTATACCCCCGTACAGCTGCAAAATCAAGCATATTTTGTCCGCAGCTGATATAAAATTATACTGATACAAAGGAGGTATACATGAAAAAGCTACTATGTTTTATAATATGCCTGTCAATAACTCTTCTGCTCCCACTCTGTCCTGCAAGGGCAGAAGGTTGTGCAAAGGCGTCTATCCTGATAGAAGCCTCAACCATGCAGGTACTCACTTCATCCAATCCTGACGAAAAGCTGCCTATGGCGTCTGTAACCAAAACAATGTCCCTGCTGCTATGGGCAGAAATGCTTGCGGAAGGCGCTCTCGCCCTTGAAGACACCGTCAAAGCAACCTCCGCAGTGCAGGAGACAGACGGCTCCGTAATATGGCTGACTCCCGGCGAGGAAATGACCGTGGCAGAACTGCTGGAGGCTGTTATAATCGCCTCCGCCAACGACGCCTGCGTCGCCCTCGCAGAACACACCGCAGGCAGCGAAGCTCAGTTCGTGAAACGCATGAATCTGCGTGCAAAGGAGCTAGGCATGACCTCCACCCACTATGCAAACTGCGTTGGCTACGACCAAAGCGGTCACTACACCACAGCACGGGATACCGCTATCGTCACCGCCGCGCTTATGCAGCACGAGGTATATCGCGGCTGGTTTCTGACATGGTTGGATTATCTTCGCGGAGGAGACACACAGCTTGTCAACACCAACAAGATGATACGCTGGTACGACGGCATACTCGGCGGAAAAACAGGCACCACCGACAATGCAGGCTGCTGCCTTTCTGTCTGTGCCGAAAGAGGCGATATGCGGCTGATAGCCGTTGTTCTGGGCTGCCCCGATGACGACTCCCGTTTCAATGAGGCTGAAGCGTTGCTGGACTACGGTTTTGAGAATTACGAAAAATTCACCCCCGTAACTGACATGACTCAACTCTCACCTATTCCCGTAGAAAACGGGCAGCAAAGCAGCGTTTCGCCCGTTGTCGCCATGAGCAGCAGCGAATGCGTCATCCGTAAAGGCCGTGCAACAGATGTGGAATACGAATACACCTTTGTTGAATCGGCAGAAGCGCCTGTAAAGCAAGGTCAGTTTCTTGGGGAATACCTCGTTCTTGTGGATGGAGTGGCAGTGTTCCGCTCGGATATCATCGCTGCCGCAGAAGTGAAAAGGGTGTCGTTTCTATACTGCTTTGCCGAGATACTCTCGCAGATCATAAATATGTAACCGAAATATTTTAATATCATTATATATCCGACACAAAAACAAGCGTATGCCAAAAGCACACGCTTGTTTTCATATATATAACATCCGTAAAACAAATCAGCTGATGGTTTCTTTTATAAAAGCACCGATCTCTGCACAAATTGTATCATATTCATAATCGTGGATATAGTGCGGACAATCCAATTCAACGTATCTGCTTTCAGCGATTCCGGCAATATATTCTTTCGGTAACTCGCGCCATGTTTCTTTATCGAATCCGGTTCCTCCTGTGCCGTCTGAAAGGAACAACAATATAGGCAGATCAGGCTCACCCATTTCACTTACCTTATGTGCATTCGCTTTAACCGACTCACATTCGTTGATCATTGTTACAGTTGCTGTGCGATTATAAAACACAGCCCTGTAAATATCTTTTTCCTCATCGGATAAAGTACCGTGTTTTATTGCATCGCTTTCAGAAATGTTCGGTATAAAACGAGTAACACCAATACTTGCTGCCCAGCTTGCTAATTTCATAACAGGGATATTGATATCCATGCTGTCATAATATTGCGGCACAGCCATATCAAGACCGATGATCGCACTTACTTCCTCAGGATATTTCTGCGCCCAATATAACGCTTCCAATCCTGACATGGAATGCGGACAAAGAACATACGGAGCAGCCACTCCGGCTGCAGAAAGTGCCGAACGAGTATCTTCAAGGATAGAATCGATATCTCTGCTTTTATCAACAACATCACTGAAGCCATAGCCGAATTTCTCTACAACGGCAATTCTATAATCATCACTTAATAGAGAATACAGCGATTTGAAATCAAGAATGGGAGAACAAGTTCCGCCACCGGACATAAAAACAAGAGTTATATCCCCTGCCCCTTCGGTATAAATGCTCATATTATGTCCGTCAACCTCAACAAGTTGTCCAAGCGGAGACATATGCTCCGCTTCGTTATGCAAGTGAATTCGATGATTTATGTATATCGTCAAAAACAATAGGATCAATACCGCTGAGATTATCAAGAGTATATTCATGACCTTGTTGCTTTTTTTCATTGTATGAATCTTCTTATTCATACAGCTCCCCTCTGAGTTCCTCGCAAAGTTCAGCCATCTCCTGCAGTTCATCCTCATCCATCATCTCGCTTATCCCATACTCTTCGGGAGCTTCCGCAAAAGCCTTTAACGCAGAGTTGATAATGCTGTTTTCCTCCGCTGTAGCAGTAAGAGTAAATTGTCCCTCAAGTTCTTCCCAAAGCTCGCTCAGCTCAATGCTGCCGTTCTTCTTGCATTCCAGCAGCAGCGCCGCCAGATCAGCGATAACGCTTATGGCAAACTGAAACTCCACCTCAAGGCCGTCGATCTCTGCCGTAAGAGAATCCGCTTTCAGATCATTCGCTCCGTCAAGACCGATATCCGAAAATATCTCGCCCATTGTAAGCTCCATAGACTTTGCCGCAAGATACTCCATAAGAGTCATGCTGTCATCGCTGCCGCCGATATAATCGCCCCAGTATTTTTCAATGTACATTTTAATTCCTCCGTTATCTTTATCTTGTTACCAATCTCTTTCGCCTATTGCGGTCTCAATATCTATATCGATATCAAACCATTTCAGAACATATTCCACCGTTTCACCAATGCTGTCCCTCGCCACCGTTTCGATCTCGCTGTCGTTATCCTCGAACTCCTCCTGTAGATCGTTTATCGCAAGAGTCATTTTGTCAAGAGCCGCCTGCACTGTCGGAATATCGGTCACTCCGCTTTCAAGCAAGGCAATGACCTCTTTTATTAGCAACTCAATCTTGTCTACGAGAAATTCAGGGAAATATTCATCATTTCTCATGTCGTCGAGCAGCTGATAGCTGTTATCAAAATTCTTCATATATCCTCCCTATTTATCGCTGTCCATGAACACTCTGGAGCCTGTTGCCCCTATCTGTCCCTGATATTTGCCACGGTAGGGATTCTGTGCGGCTCTGTCCATCTTGGCAAACACAAGCTGACCAACACGTCTGCCTGCTTTCAGCTCTATTGCACAGCGGTTTGCATTGAACAGCTCCAGTGTTATCTCGCCTTTAAATCCGGGATCCACCCAGCCTGCATTCTGAATGAATAGCCCCATTCGTCCGAGGGAGCTTCTGCCCTCTACAAATGCTGTCAGATCATCGGGAAGTTCGATGTATTCCATCGTAGTCGCCAGAACGAATTGTCCCGGCAGCAACAGATATGTGTCGGTCTTGATAGTCTTGTAGCTTATCTTGCTATCCAATGTGATGATACCCGAGGATGTGTCCTCCACTATACTGAATGTATCTCCCAGGCGTATATCTATGCTCGCAGGCTGTATCTGAGCCTCGGTCAGAGGGGACATTTTAAGGTCACCCGTTTTGAGCATTTCCGTCAGTGTTATGTCAGATAAAATCATGATCCATTCCTCCGTAGTAAGTATAATTTAATTCTAACACAACTTGGTGTAATAGTCAATTCGTCATAATGCCCCATTAGAGGTCTCCAAAACTAATGAAATCCCCAAATATTTCATATTTTTTGCCAAAGCCCTTGACAAGTTAGTTAAAATAAGTTAAAATAAAGTCGGATAAATCTGTAAAGCAGAATGCTCCGCACATTATCGGGAATGCTGCAGAAAATGAAGCCGCACAGAGGAGTCCGATCTTTCGCCCCGCTCAATTGAACGGGCGTGATCGTTATCACATTAAGCGCCGAAAATCAACTTTGATTTTCAGCTATCACAACCTTAGTGCAAAGCCCCGCACATAAGGCAAAGGCGCAGGGCATGTGAAAACAGGAACGTTTCGGAATTTTGAAAAGGGCATCTATGTCACTCTTGTTAGAGCTGATATATTAAACGCAAAGAAATTGGTCTCTAGCGCAGCACGGCACGGTAAGCCAGGCGGTATTCGTCGAAGTTCACCGTATCGGTTGAGTAAAACCACTGATTTACGGCGTTTTATAATCTCAGCATAGATAACTAAGATCAAGTGACCTCTTCATTTTGAGAGAGGCTGTATGACGCCACCTAGGGTCGTGATACAGCCTCTTTTTTCCGCCTAAATTCTGGCCCTCCCCTTGTGCAACATCAACAAAATTTTAGTTTCATCTAAAAAACTATTGTATATTTCATCGCAATATGCTATAATTCATTTAAGCTTACAGCTCTACCAATAAATATCAAAGGAGTTTTTATTATGATTCAGAAAATGGGCGCTCAGACAGTTGAAACTATCACAGGCAAGAAGATCATCAAATCCGGCGCAGTTGGTTCTACCACTCTGGATGAGATCAAATGGCTGACCAAAACGCTTTCATCTGCCTCTGCATCATGGAAGCTCAGCGGCTGGGGTTATATTTCCGATATCAGCAAGATGTCCCCCGTTACCCCCGACATCAGCGCAGAGCTTGTAAATCTGCACAAGGCACTGGAGGTATCAAACTGCAAGGCAATGGCTTTCGTTGTAGGCAGCTCGATCTTTACCGACGCGCAGGCTAAATCGCATCAGAAACAATCTCATGCAGTTATTCAGGAGGGTCACTTCAAGACCGAGGCTGAAGCAATTGCATGGCTCGATACTATCGTGAAATAATCACCAAATACACAGACAGACCCGTGGAAGCACTCACGGGTCTGCTTATTTATGTTGTTATCTATCATCTACTTGAATTGCACAATATTGATACTAAAATATTGTAAATTTCATAGTTTACCATTCGCCGTAATACGGAAGTGCTCCGTGTACTCGCATCATTGGAGTATATATGAACACAGTAGAAGATGACCCACTATAAATTCCAACTAGCTTTCCGCTTGTCGGTTTGTTATTGCTGTCTGTAATTACATCAGCATAAATGGGTCCACCGCTATCTCCATCGACATAGGATCCAGCAACAATGTCAACAAGCGTCATACCTTTGAGTGAAATATCCCCACTATCCATTACGCCGTTTTCATTCAAATCATGATAAACATCAGCGTTTATACTCTTTACACGCCCCGTACCTTGGCCGCCTGCTATACCATATTTGTATACACCATCATTCTCAACAGCCCAATATCCGCCAGTTAATTCTATTCTAGTGCTTAACAATATATAAGATTCATTCGTAATATCAATACCATCATTCAGTGTAATAATTGAATAATCTCCATATCCTCCGTCAGAATAGCGTACAGTACTTACAACCCCTACTTCACTATTACCATAATACGCCTTATCACCAACTGCCATACCATGTCCACAACATATTATACAATTCTTGTTATTTGAATCTTCACCCACCGCACCGACGGTATAATAAACTTCATTCACCTTTAACCTACGTCCACCATATACTGGAGTGGAATTTAGATCGAATGCTTCTCCGACTACAAATTCTATTGGCAAATCACTTCGCACCCTCATTGCCGATGTATAATTTTTATCATTCGTTTCAATAACTGCCCTATTATTCTCTACATCTACATATGCACAATAATAAAAACAATCATTTTCATTGATATAATCCCTATAAATCGTTTGAAGTTCATTATAAGAATATTTTACCTTATTAAATATGACACAAGTGTATTTATCAGTTAAAAACCGATAACTAGATGTATCATCCGTTGTAAGACTAATCACCAGCTTGTCATCCTCTATTCTTGCGCCCGCAAATGTCTCGGGATAGTTTATATCACCATTTACATCAATCACAAAAGATGAATAAAGCTCATTTGCTGCCTTTTGATAATCCGACAATCCTGTATTTATAGAAACAGCTACCGGCTGTTCAAGTATACCGTCAGCAGCAGAGACAGAAACACTCGGCATGGCGACAATGCAAGCTGTTAATATACTCGCTAATGGCATGACCGTTTTGTTAAACATATTGATACCTCCAACAATTATATCACATCAAATTGATGTCATATTTATAATACTATTTTTTGTCACAAAATTCAATGGTAAATACCAACAATAAAACGACATCCATTTTGTATGAACTTTAGAATACCCACTCATTCCTTTTAAACTCTATCGGCAGTTCTTTAACCAGCGGTTGAAGTTCTTGGATATTTTCATCATAATATAATGGATGTAATGCGATAAATACCATGTTGGTATCAAACTGTATATTTGTATCTTCGCACTCTATCTCAGGGTGTGCCGCAAGAAATTCATCCCGTATTCTTTCGAGCTCTATCATAGAATACTCAGCTTGCACAAATTCCACAGCATTATATCTGTCTGTGATTGTCTTATATGGAACAAGATCATCATTTGTGATCATTATTATATAGCTATTTGTATATTGGTCATAATATGCACCGCCAAAATTGTATGGATAATCATATATTCCATCTTCGCCACCGAGCATCTCAATCATGGCTTGCTGCGCCATAAACGCTCCACCTTTTACGGTTTCTGAGGATGCCTCTGTTTCCAAAACAATGGTACTATCCTTATCGGAACAGCCAACAAGCAGCAATAACAAAAACAGCCCAGCCAAGAATTTTCTCATAATGCACACCCTCCTTACTATCATTTTTCAATTATACAGCATCGGACTCCCTGTGTCAAGAAAAACAAAAATATCCGCATCCGCCTCCCTATCTCGGAAAGCGGATATAATCATGCAATCAACCACTTATCAATACAGACTTCCATAAGCTGCGCAAGCTCTGTAATCTGCACTTTCAAGATCCTTTGTACCGAACGCAGACCATGCGTGAGGTCTGAACAGACGGTCGTCAGAGATATTGTGCATGGATACAGGTATTCTCAGCATGCTTGCGAGAGTAACCAGATCCTCGCCGATGTGTCCGTATACAAACGCACCGTGATTTGCGCCCCAGTTAGCCATTACGCTGTAAACATCGCCTGTTGCACCCTCTGTGCAGATGGGAGCAAACCATGTGCTGGGCCATGTGGGATCAGTTCTGTCAAGCAGAGTCTTGTTTACATCTGCGGGAAGCTCAACTGTATATCCCTCGATGATCTGGATAGTCGGACCGAGACCCTTTACGAGATTAACTCTCGCAAATGTGCAGGGCATGATTCCCTGTGTGGAGAAGCTGGAAGAGAATCCGCCACCACGGAAATAGCCGAGGTTTGCGCAGGGCCATGTGGTAGCCTTCAGACAAGCATCGATATCATTGTCTGTCATATCCCACCATGCCTTCATGATGCTTTCGCCGTTCTCGTCCTTAACTGCGCCTGTGCCATCAAGTGCAGCAGCGCCACTATTGATAAGGTGAATAAAGCCGTTTGCTGCCTTACCCTCAGGCTTCCAGCCTGTAACTCTCTCAACTGCATCGGGAGACCAGTATGTGCGAACATCTGCGAACACCGCAGCCTTGCCTGTCAGCAGATGCAGGAACATCAGTGTTACACCATTGAGTCCGTCGTTCTCTGTTGCAAAAGGAATAGGCTGACGTGCGCCGTTCCAGTCAAATGTAGAGTTCAGGATAGCCTCTGTGAAATCAGCATTAGGCATGAAGTCAGTCCAGTTTCTCTGACCCTGGAAGCCGCCGCCGATGGCATTTCTGCCCTTAGCCTCTTCCAGCCAACCCTTGTCTGCCAGCTTCTTGTTGCCGTGCAGGATATCTCTGATGATGCAGGTCATCTTTGCGATGAACTCCCAGTTCTCCTCCTTTTCCTTAGCAGAAAGAACAGGGCGCATATATGTCATGCCGGGAGTGGGGTTGATATCTACACCCTCGGGACACTTCTCCTTGATCCAAGCAAGCGCCTTCTTGTACTCCTCTTCATCATAAATACCCAGCTTCTCACGGCGGATGATCTCAGACATATCACACCACTCGGGATGGATTCCGAGATAAGAGCGGAAGAAATCCTCGTTGCAGTAGGAGCCTGCAATACCCATGGAAACCGCACCGATATTTACATAGCTCTTGTTCTTCATAGCGCCGACAGCTATAGCACAACGTGCAAAACGCAGCAGCTTTTCCTCCACGTCTGCAGGAATAGTCTTGTCATCTGCATCCTTTACATCGTGGCCATAAATAGAATAGCAAGGCATACCGATCTGAGCATAAGCGGAATTTGCCGCTGCAAGGAACACCGCACCGGGACGCTCTGTTCCGTTGAAGCCCCAGATAGCCTTGATAGTGTTGGGGTTTTCGTCGATAACTGTAGTAACATAACACCAGCAGGGAGTAACTGTCAGAGTTGCAACTACGTTTTCTGTAGCAAACTTGTCTGCACAAGCTGCGCTTTCAGCAATTCCGCCAATGGTGGAATCAGCTATAACGCACTCAACAGGCTCGCCGCTTGCGTGGCGCACCTTGGAAGAAATGAGTTCTGCTGCAGCCTTTGCCATGTTCATGGTCTGCTCTTCCAGCCCCTCACGGATGCTGAACTGTCTGCCGTCAATGACGGGGCGGATACCGATCTTTGGTAACATGATGATACTTCCTTTCAATACACGATATTGGTAAAACGATTTCATGAAAAATCTATAATAATTATAACAAAACACCGATAAAAAATCAATAGATTTATGGAGAGAATTACAAATAATGTTGACACCGCAAAACAGGCTCACGGGATTAGCGTGAGCCTGTAATTAGTATATGGTGTTGTCACTACTCAGATATCAATTAATTGCTCTTTCCGTAGTTGATAACTATTCCGCCGTCAGCCTCATAGGACAGGATGTTGCCGGACAGTACAAATTCCTGCATTACATCATCCTCATAGAAATACAGAACATCACCTTCGGATTCCCACTCGCCGTAGGTTGTAGTGCCGTTCCAATCCCAGTAATAGGATCCATCTTCAAAGATGTAAATAGAACTGCTGAAGCCCCAGTCATCAGGAGAGGATACTTCGCTGCCCTGAATGATCTCAGCTGCCTGCCACATACCTGCAAAGCCATTCTGAGCAGAAGCCTGCTCTCTTGCTGTTTCAGCCTCTTCTACGATCTTTTCACAGAGCTCAGATGCCTTTTCTTTAAGAGCAGAAGCTCTTGCGGAATATTCGTTATATGTCTCCAGCTTCATCTCATATTCATAAGCTACGTCATCATACAGCTCATCCAGCTCATCATAAAGATCACTGCACTCGTTGTATGTAGCATCAGACACATACTCATAATTTGCATCGTAAGTGCTGCTGAGCTGTACCATTATCTCGGATATACCATCAGAGAGAGTAGTGATCGCTTCATAGCTTGCCATAGGAGTCAGCAGATCATCAAAATATGTTATGCCGCTTTCTGTAAGAGGAGCAATAAGTCCTGCGAATGTGCTGGATGTATTTGCATCGCACTTAGCCTTGATCTCATTCAGTGCATCCAGCATATACTGGGCATTTGCCTTTGCTTCATCCTCTGTCCAGCTGTCTGCATTGGAAAAATCAACAGCGCCTGCGGGAATATCGGTCAGGTTCAGCGCTTCGGGAGTCATATCCATAGCAAGAGAAACAGTACCAAGCTCCTTTGCCTCAACGGTGTATGCCACCTTCATTGTAGAACCGTCTACGGAGGTTTCAACCGCTAAATTGATAGTTTCATCCTCTGCTTCGATCTCAATATCATACTTGCCGACAACGGTCTCGGTATTTAGATAAGGAACAGTCTGAACATCCTCATATTTCACAGCAACGTTGATCTCTGTATTCACATCTTCAATAACGATATCGACAGTACCGTTGGTCTCGCTTTCCTGTACAGCCTTTACAGTAAGCACTTCCATCTCGTCGATTATCATTTCAAAGCCCTGCTCAGCCTCTCCGCCGACAATCACAATTCCGAAATCATCTTCATCACCTTCGATGGAATAGCCCTTAGCAAGCAGATTGCTGTTGTTATCTACCATGGTTGTAACAGTAAGCGTGCAGGTGATGTCATCCTTGATATCCTCCAGATCGGATTCCAGATCCTCCTTCAGATCAGACTCAGAGAATTCCTCGCCCGTAAGTTCCATAAACTCACCGAACTTTTCAATGAAATACTCATCCTCTGCCATAAAGGTGATCATTTCGCCGACCATATCACCGAGCAGATCCTCATCCAGCTCAGCAATGATGATCCTGCCCGAAGCCTCGACCTTTGCAGCCTTCATGCTGCCCTTCTGAACAGTGACCTCTGCCAGTTCAAAGTGCTTGAGATAGATATTGATAAGCTCTTCGCTTATGCGGTGAAGCTCCGCCGCGTCAAGATCGAAAGTAACTTCCTCAACGGAGGAAACATTTCCATCGGTATCAAGAGTCATCTTGATGCACTTATCGGTTGCAAAGGGCAGCATAACAGCCACAGTGCCATCCTTTGTTACCACGCCGCGGCCGCTAATCTCAAAGCCATCGGGATCGGTCAGTACTACCTCTGCACCGAGCGCATCCTCGCCTGCCTGATATGCCATAGTCAGCTTGGAGCCGTTGATTATATCGATGATCTCACTATCGGCACCCATCTCGCTTAATGCGGTATCGGTAAGCTGAAGATCAGCGTCCAGATTCATTGTAATACCGTCAGCACCGTATGTTTCTACGAAAAGAACATTATATGTGGAAATTATATCCTCAAGATCTATTCCTGCCAGAGCAGAAGCAGTATCGGCAGAAGATCCGTTGCTGCCAGCTGTTGAATTTGCTACTGTAAGCACGGTGGAGAAATACTCGGATATGAAATCCTCTGTCTTTTCCAGATCCTCAGTATTTATTTCTGTAACTGCCTCGAACACCTTGCCCTCGATAGAAGCGGCATACTTGTTATCACCCATGAACAGGTTTGCGATAACACCTCTGAAGCAAAGTCCGCCAACTGCAGCTGCTGCAGCAACAACGCCGGCTGCACCGAGACCGATCCAAAGTCCAACCTTGCTCTTCTTAACAGGCTTTACAGCGGTTACACTTGCTGCATCCATATCTATACCTGCAATGTCCATATCAACGCCCATTGACTGAGGCGCTGTATACGCAGGAGCCACAGGAGCCTGACCGAACCCATTTGCCATTCCTACAACAGGAGCGCTTGCATTAGCAGGCTCAGGCATAACATCATTAACAGGCTGAGGCACTGCGCCAATAGGTGCAGCCTCTCGAACGGGCTGGGGGATCTCGCTTGCAGGCGCAACTGTCTGAACGGGCTGAGGAACTACATCATTTACAGGCTGAAAAGCCTCAACGGGCGCAGGTGCCGCAGGAGCAGCAAAAGGCTGAGTCACCTCAACGGGCATAGGTGCTGCAGGAGCAACAGGCGGCGCAGGCACAGCAGGCTGGAACGCTGCAGGAGCCTCAACAGCTGTACCACATACAGCACAGAACTTTATTCCCGCAGCCAACGGATTTCCACAGCTGCGGCAAACTGCAGCCTGTGCAACAGGCGCAGCGGGAGCAGTAGGCTGTTCAACCGGTGTACCGCAAGATGCGCAGAATTTTGCGGTATCTGCCACCACTGAATTACAATTCTTACAGATCATTATTATTTCCTTTCTCAGTAAAGATCATATTTCTACAAATATAATTGTATATCTAAACCAGTTTCTTGTCAACACTTTAGCACACAAAAATATATCAACATTTTTAGGCCTTTTGCACAATTCCTACAAATTACGGTCTACTTTACGTTTTCAAGAATAATTACCGCCCCCTGCGCCAAAATATTAAGGTAATTTTCGGGAAAGGATCTGATGCTAATGAAAAGAATTATTACGGTGCTGAGCATATCTGCCGCCATCACAGGCATCATCGCTGCTGTGCCTTTTGCCGCTGTCGGCAATGCCCCTGCTGCAGAGGTCATATCTGCAAAAACTGTAAGCTATGCAGCAAGTCTGAACGGCAGCGGCGCATTATCATTTATGGGGCAGTCCGATGTGACCTCTGCCCTGCCTCTGGTGATAGCAAGAAGCTGTGTTTCCGAAGGCGATCTCGTGCAAGTCGGAGATACAGTAGCAATAGTAGATAAAAACGGCACATCCTCATTTATCGAAAGTCTGGGGCAACTGCCGCAGCTCGCAATAGCCTCTGCCAGTCTATCCACCGCAATGTCACTCATTCCCGATGAGATCGCCGCAGACAGAAACGGTCTTGTCATCTCCGCTGCAGGCAACGGCACTTCGGTCGAAGCAGGCTCTGCAATATGCACGATAGCCTCCACCGATCAACTTGTGCTTACTGTTCCCGTCGGCGAGCAGTACATTTCACAGATAGATAAAGGCTGCAAGGCAAGCTTCTCTCTCACCGCCTATCCCGATACGATCTTTACAGGAACCGTAAGCAAGATAGCAGGCGCAGCAAGGAATCGTTACATCGGCTCTGTGCTTGAAACGGTAGTGGATGTGCAGATACTCCCCGACAGATACGATGAGCGCCTGAAAGCAGGACTCACTGCCGATGTGCAGTTCACGCTCACCGAGCCAAAAAACATCTGCGTTCTGCCCTATGAAGCTATAGGTCAGGATGAAACAGGAGAATTTGTATATGTATATGCTGACGGTAAAGCCGTGAAACGCCGAATCTGCACAGGCGCGGAGTTTTCTGACGGCACCGAAGTCATCAAGGGCATCACAGCCGAAGACAAGGTATTCACTTCCCCCGACGCTATCTCCGACAGCCGTTTTGTCAGATTGGAGCAGCCATGAGCATAAAAAGGTCACTCATAAATATACTTCGCTGCCGCACACGCACATTTCTCACCATGTCAGGCATTGCCATCGGAGTGCTTTCGGTAGTGCTGATCTCCACAGTTGGTGCAGTTGGAACACAGCAGGTAAACTCCACTCTTGTTACTATGGGCGTAGACACGCTTCTTGTACAAGCCGCTGACAACACTGTCAGCGTAACGCTGACCGATGAAAGCGCCGACATCGCCCGAAGTGTGGAAGGAGTCACAGACGTGATGCCCCTGATGGCATCCATGACCGAAGCAAAAATGATAGGCAGGCGGCTGGACACCTACGTCTGGGGAGTGGACAGGACCGCCGACCGCCTTATCTCTCTCGAAGCAAAACACGGCAGACTGATAACCGCCGCCGATACCGCCGCACGGACAAAGGTATGCGTTGTGGATGAGGCGTTTGCTCTTGAAACCTACGGCAGGAGCAACATAGTCGGAAAGACGGTAACGCTTTTCCTCGGCGGAAAATACCACGACTTTGAGATCATCGGCATAGCAAGCACGGGACTCAGCGGACTGCAATCTATGCTGACTAACATCATGCCGGGATTCATGTATATTCCCATCACCACGATGCAGCAGCTGTGCGGCCGCTCCACATATGACCGTCTCGCCGTAAAGATAAACAGCATGGATGACAGCGCTGTGATAAACTCCGTCAAGGAAGCCCTCAATACAGCAGGCGGATACACCGACGGATTCACCGTAAACAATCTTCTTTCTCAGAAAAAACAGCTGGATGATATTCTGAACATCGTTACCCTTTCCCTTTCACTGGTGGCAGGTATCTCGCTGGTGGTCTCAGGAATATCGGTGATGACAACAATGATGATGAGCGTAGGCGAACGTACGCATGAGATCGGTATCAAAAAATCCATCGGCGCACGCAATTCCGATATCTGTCGTGAGTTTCTGACGGAAAGCATCCTGCTTACTATAATGGGCAGTGCCGCAGGTATTCTTGGCGGCCTAACACTTGCAAGTCTGGGATGTCTGATACTGGGAGTACCGTTCACGGTGAACTGGACGTCGCTGCTCCTTTCAGGTGGTGCGGCTGCGGTGATAGGCGCTGTATTCGGAGCTTATCCTGCCTATAAGGCTGCTACAATGAAACCTGTAGATGCATTGCGAACATGAAAAAGGGCGGTTTCCCGCCCTTTTATTTGCGCTATACTCATTTTGTCAGATCATAATACGCATCGCCGATCTGAAGTCCCACTATCCTGTCGATATCGGGGTTGTTCAATGCCATAGTAAAGTTGTCCTCATTGTATTTGTGGTCTGTAAAGCAGCCACTTGCAATATTGATATCTGTGTATCGGTTATACTCGTGCGCAACAGCGGAACCAAGACAACAATAGTTTTCAAGCTCATAAATGCTACCATCATCAAGCACAAAGCTGATATCATGAATTGCGTCTGCCATTACTTGCTCATGGGTCATGAGCGAGTAGAAATTCCACAAGCCTTTTTCGGGGTTAGAATTATTTTTGTATGCGCCTGTGTTCTCACCATAGATAGAGAACGACAGCTCTGAAAGCACAAGGTATTTGGGGATATAGAACTCGCTGGGACTTTGCTCGCTGTTAAGCTCGAACCATTTTTCCTCCATGTTGTTGCTGATATCTAAAGTGGTCGCACGCGAAACGCCGTCTGATATAATATAGGTTAAGCGAGCCTGTTCTGTGCCGTAGTGACGGCTGTCTGCCTCAAAATAAGCGCAGAAATATTTGTCTGTCTCAGTGGTGCATTCGCTCAGCTCTTGCGTGTTAACGTTGTAGCTTACAGGATAGAAAGCATCCGTAGATTCCTTGAAAATGGGTTGTATTGTCAAAGTTGAATAGTAGTTGTCGTTGCTGTCATCGATAATGTTCTTATCCGCAAGCCACTGCTGTCCCTCCTCATCAAGCGCCTGATAATGCACTGTGAGGTAGGTACACTGACCATCGGAAAGATACTCATCAACTGTCATTCGTATATGCTCGTCGCTGTCCTCGAAAACATAGTTCTGTATCTCCGCCGCAACACTCTCGTTGCCACCGAATATATTTCTGATGAATTCCGCATTGTTTGCCGCTGCAACGCCGCCTACTCCGATAGCTGCTGTCAGCACCGCAGCCACGGGAATTATTACTGCTTTCTTGTTGAACTTCTTTTCCATAGTATTTTCCGCCTTTCTCAGAACTGCCTTGCGCAGCTCCTCATCGCTCTTTACAGGAGCGATGTTGTCAAAGGCTCTGTTATAACGTTCTTTCACTGCTTATCCTCCTTCAAGAGCATTTCTTTCAATCGTTCACGTCCACGCATGAGCCGTGTAGTCACCGATGATACAGACGTTCCCGTAATATCCGCAATTTCCTTCACAGAGTACCCCTCATAGTAGTACAGATGAATTGTGACACGGTATTTTTCGGGAAGCCTCATCACATATTCTATCAGCGACTTATCCTCCTCATCCTCGCAGGGAATGTCCTCAGTAAGCTCGGTGCGTTTCGTAAACCAACCCGATCTCAGCAGATTCTTCGACAGATTGATCGTCACTCGAATGAGCCACGCCTTGCAGTTTTCATCCGCCTGAAATTCTCCGCGGAATCTATACAGCTTCAGAAATGCATCCTGTGTGATATCCTCAGCATCGGCGGCATTCTTCACATAGCTGTATGCAAGTCTGTATACTGTGCTGTGAAAAAGTCCGATATATCTTGTAAGGCTTTCACCGTCCAATCCGTCACCTCCTGCACTGTTTATTAAAAGCGCTTTCATGGATAAGACAATGCTCAATGCATTTTTGTCACAGCTTTGAACTATTTTTTATTCTGAATATATAAAACAAAAAACTTTCAACATTTCAACAATAAAAACTCAAGGCAGCCGATCTCTCAGCTGCCTTTATGCTTTATATTTTACTTAGCGATTACTTTATAGATCGAAGAAGCAGGAGAATATATCTTCGTGCTTCCCACTGTATAGTATGACTTGATGTAATAATAGTATGTCTTGCCGGACTTTGCCTTAGTATCAAGATAGGAGCGTGCCTCCTCAGCACTTACATCCGCCACTACAGTCGTCTTGCCCTTGGGAGAAGTTCTGCGGTAGATCACATAACCCTCTGCACCTTCGATCTCATTCCATTTCAGCAGAACACCATCAGCTGTGGGCTTTCTGGTGGTGAGCTTTCCCTTTGCAGGACGAACATAGATCGTGATGGTGCGGGTCTTTGCAGGATTGCTCTTTGCAGTGATAGTGATCTTTGCCTTACCTGTGGAGACTGCTGTAACCTTACCCTTTGCATTTACTGTAGCCACATCAGGATCAGAGGAAGAATACAGCAGAGTCTTATCAACCGCATTTGCAGGATATACCTTGCTGGTAATAGTAAAGCTCTGACCGATGTTCAGCACCTTATTCTTAGAAGGAGTAACAGAAAAACTGCTTACAGGGATAGTAACCTTTACCTTGCAGGTAGCTTTAAGACCGTTTGCAGTCTTTGCAGTGATGGTTGCATCACCATAAGTGAGTGCGGTAACAGTACCGTCTGCCGCAACCGTTACGATCTTGCTGTTGGATGTACTCCATGTTACGGTCTTAACATCTGCATCAGCAGGTGTGATGGTTGCCGTAAGCTTCTGCTTTGCGTTGGGCTTCAAGATAAGCTCATTGCTGCTGAGTTTGATTGCTGTAGCCTGTTCGGGAAGGGTGCAGAGTGCATCGCTCATAACCACGGAGGGCTTTGTGCTTACTCCGCCGCCGCCATTACCTACCTGTCCGAGAGAGTTCTCACCCCACGCAAATAACGTGCCATCACCGCGCATATATACACCAAAATAGTCACCGATTGCTACCTCAGCCGCAGAGGTCGCTGTATAAATATTGAACTTGCTACGATCTTCCTCTGTTCCATCACCGAGAGCGCCCGACTTATTCACACCACAAAGAGAAAGCTTCTCTTCGGTGTTGATAATTGCACATGCATATCTACCTGCGGCAACCTTTACTCCCACATAGCCAAGAGGAGTAGGATTTTTAACTCTGTATTCTGTCATGCCAAGCTGTCCGCTGGAATTTGCACCCCATACCCACACCTTATTGTCAACATCAACTGCGATAGAATGATTACCTGCTGCTGCGATATGCTCAATAGTGGCTGCCACACCATTATTTTTGCTCATTATCTCAATGAACTGAGGAATTTCAGTGAAAACACCTTCAATATTGTTACCAAGCTGGTTACTTCCGTTGCTGCCCCAGCCATAAAGCTCGCCGCTCTTGGTAAGCACCAGAACGTGATTGTCACCAACAGCAAGCTCTTCGATACTGGATATATCATTAGTTAGCAATTCGGGATTTACCACATTCTTGCCGAGATCACAGAGTCTGCCGGATGTGTTCTTACCCCAGCCATAGACATCACCCTCGATAAGTGCAACTGCGAAACCGTTTCCGCACTTAATATCGAGATCGTCATACTCGGAGAGATAGTAATTGAGTTCAGGCTTGGTCACAACAGACTTGTCAGTCTCAGTTCCCAGCATGCCTGCGCTGTTATCGCCGAACACATAAACTCTCAGATCGCTTGTCTGAACGAATGTAATCTTATTTCCGCACCACACCTGCACTGCACTATCGGGAAGTTCCACCTTAGTGGGCTTGTTTCTGGACACCACATCGCCAAGGCCAAGCTGACCACAGTCATTATTGCCCCATGTGTAGAGCTTTCCCTTGGAGTCGATCGCCGCTGCATGATCGGAGCCTACAGCGAAAGTCTTCACATCCTCCATGATCTTAGCAGGCTTCAGAACAGTGCTTCCTGTAAAGCCGAAAAGCTCGCCGTTCATTCCTGCGCCTGCTGTTGATATCTTGCCATTCTTTGTAAGCATAACGGAATGGTATCCGCCAAATGCAATAGAAATAGCATCAGAGGCTACAGATTTAGGCGCCGTCACATCCTTATCGGAAGAATTCTGCAGCTGACCGTTATCATTATTGCCCCATGCATAAAGCTTACCGCCAGTAGTAACTGCAGCAGACGAATAAGCATCCGCAAATACTGCATTTACGCTGCTTAAGGAAAGCTCCTTGAACGTATTTATTCTGCTGCCTGTAACGCCGACCTGTCCATTATCGTTAAGACCGGCTGCCAGCACCTTTCCGTTTTCTGTCAACAGAAGAGAATGGCTGTCACCCGCCTCGGCAGAATCGATACCAGATACAGAGGAAAGTGCAAATGTGTACTGAGTTCTGTAATTGCCTGAACCCAACTGACCATTGTTATTAAGTCCACTTGTATACAGCTTTCCATCCTCGCCTACAAGAAGAGTGAAGCAGTTGCCCGCAGCAATATCCTTAATACCAGACATCAGCTTTATCGCTTGATTTGTCTTGTCATTTGCAGAAAAGCCAAGCTCACCTTCAAAATTGCTTCCCCAGCCATAAGCTGTGCCATCCGCAGTCAGAACCACCGTATGGCTCTCGCCTGCGCTTACATCGATAACATTCTCCATTATCTTTGTAGGCTTATAAATATACTGTGCATTCTGCGACGGTGCCACCTGACCATCAGTGTTATCACCCCAGCCATAAAGAATGCCTGCCGCATCGATAGCATAAGCAGTCTCTCCCTCAGCCTCGACCATGAGAACATTGCTCATAACCTTCGCGCCATCAGAGTTTTCCACACCTGCACCGAGTCCAAGCTGACCATGATCGTTTGCGCCTGCTGCCCACAGTGACATATCCGCTTTAATAACAAAGCTGGAATTGTCGCCCGCAGCAATGGTCTTTACGCCCGGTTTCTGAGTCTCAGCAGCCGAAGCAGTCATACCGATTGTCAGCACACTTGCCGCCTGCACCGCAGCAAGCGCTGCGCACAGTACTTTTTTCAAAGTCTTCATATTCTGTCCTCCCCCTTTCCGACAACGTCGGAATGATGTCATATTATTTCCGCCCGATTAGGACGTTGTTTGCAATAAGTAATACCATGCATATATAGAACAATGTAAAGGATCAAAAAGTTACATCCCTTTAATAATTAAACGATCTTAATATGCATTTGGTTGCAGTTTATCAGAAATCAAGAGCCTCTCCGCCACCGAGATACATTATCCTGTCACCAAGAGTTTCATCCATCACATCAAAACCGCGGAATCCTGTGCAATGGCAGGCATATACCTTTTCTGCACCGCATAGCTTGATCCCTCTCGCCTGAGATGTTACATACTCCGCAGAGCAATTCAGCGTCTTCGGACTGCTGCCCGAAAAATGAAATCCACCAATAACAGCAAGGATCGGAATACCATGCCAACGATTGCGAACTGTTTCCAGCATATTTACAACGCCGCAGTGAAAACATCCGCCCACCAGAATCAGACCATCAGCTTTTCGCTTCTTCGGGAATATGACCGCAAAGCTTTCATCCGCATGATCGTACGGAACACTTTTCTTGCCCTCCAAAGTAAAATATCCTCCGTCAGGATTATCATACTTCTCATCACGGCTTTCACAGGAGGCAAGGTAAAATCCCTCTGCAACCTCTGAAAAGCTGTTGAACAGTATCAGATTATCTGCGTACTTCTTGAAGAACGATTTTCCCATTCCGACGGGCGTTTTCATAAAACCACTGCGCCTGTACACTTCGTCCTGTGCAGCTGCCCGAAGATATATCTTTGCTTTGGGATTAAGACGCATAACCGCATCTATCCCGCCGATGTGTGCATGATGATTGTGGGTCACCACCACTGCATGAATATCATTTATCGGCAGCCGCATTCGCTTTGCATTATCCACCGCCTTGCCCGTAAGTCCTGTATCAATAAGATAATTTCTGCCCTCATATTCCACAAAAAGAGACAGTCCGTCCTCGCTAAACAGCTTTTCATTAACGGCAGTGTTTTCTATCAGACAGATTATTTTCAAAAAATCCCCCCTGCAGTTGATCCCCTATGATACTAAATGCCGCACCGCAAAGTCAGCAGTACGGCATTCATTTATGCACCTTTATACTCTTTTACATGACGCTTGATTGCCTCAAAGCTCTCCGTGCTAAGGCAATGCTCGATACGGCAGGCGTCCTCGGCTGCAATATCCTCAGGAACACCCATAGACACCAGCCACTCGGTAAACAGCAGATGGCGCTCATAAACCTTTTCGGCAATAGACCTGCCCTTTTCCGTCAGTTCTATAAAACCGTTTTTATCGACAGTGATGCATTCCTGTTCACGCAGATTCTTCATTGCCACACTGACGCTCGGTTTGGAATAATCCAGCTCGGTTGCGATATCAATGGACCTTACCTCTCCGTTCCGATTATGGAGGACCAGTATAGTCTCAAGGTAATCTTCGCCCGACTCAAGGATCTTATGCTTCATTTCCTGCCGCCTTTCCGCTTTGTCATAAACAGATAATAACTATAACTATATGATAACATAATATGTGGATTTCGTCAAGTATCGGAATTATTTTGTAAGACTTTTGTAATTGTTATTCAACGGATTTAAGTGATTCCACCATACTTATCTTCTTCAGCACACGAGTCATGATGAGATTCACTATCATTGAGAACACGAACGTCATTACAAATGCATACAGATAAGATGTTCCGTGAATGCTTCTGCCGAACATTACCTCATCAATCTCCGCCGTTTGTACAACGAACTTACACAGCGCTATGCCAAGTAACAAGCCTGCACCGCTGCCCATAAGAGAAAGAATGATATTCTCCCTGAACACATAGCTTGACACTTCTCTGTCGTAGAAGCCAAGCACCTTAAGCGTAGCTATTTCACGGATACGTTCGGTAATGTTTACATTCGTCAGATTATACAGCACCACAAAAGCCAACGCACCCGCAGAAACGATCAGCACGATAATAACCATATCGATCATTCCCAGCATTTCTTCAAACGTTCCCGCAGAAGTAGTGTTGAGCATAACTGTCAGAACTCCGTCACACGCCATGATCCTTTCAGAGAAATCCTCCTTATCGATCGGATCTCCGGTAAGTCTGTTATTGAAATATACCATATTATAATCAGGCGTACTACCGAACAGCTCACTATACATCTCCTCTGTCATATAGAAATAGTGGCTTGCATAATGCTCGGTTATACCACCGATAGTAACTGTACAGCTCTCCTGATCGCTTATACGTATGGTTATTTGATCGCCTGCCTTTGCACCGAGAAGCGTTGCCAGCTTTTCTGTGCACACCGTTCCATTGCTGAGGGAAATCTTTTCGCCCGATACTCGCTCATGCATATCTATCATGCTTTCAAGTATCTCGCTGTCCTTTGCAACAGTGATATATGTCTGCACATTGGTATCACCGAAAGAAACTGTATACTGCTTCAGATGCACCTGCGTATACACCGTTTCGGGATCAAATTCAATCAGCTCATCATATAGAGCTTGTTTTTCCGCCTCGGTCTGATCATCAGCCACAGCGACCATGCCGCTGTAATTGAATATCTCACCATACTGCAAATTGATTATATCCGATACAGAATTCTTTAGACCAAATCCTGTGAGCATCAGCGCTGTGCAGCCCGCAATGCCGATAACTGTCATAAACATCCTGCGCTTATAGCGGAACAGATTTCTGCCTGAAACCTTTGCGAAAAATCCCATCCTGTTCCAGATAAATCCGATACGCTCAAGCAAAACACGCTTGCCCGCCTTCGGAGCTTTAGGACGCATCAGGCTTGCAGGAGTCTCGCCCAACACCTTTTTGCAGCTGAAAAACACCGTAAGCGCAATCGCCGCCAACATCGAACCTGCAGAAAGCAGGATATATACAGGATTGAACACGAACACCGTTTCCGTCACGATATACATGATCGAATACGCATATACGATAACGCCTGGGAACAGCACCATTCCGCCGAAAGCACCGATAACACTTCCTATAGCAGCACCCGAGAGTGCATACGTCATATAGTGCGCCATAATACGCGCGTTGGAATATCCGAGCGCTTTAAGAGTTCCTACCTGCGTTCTGTTCTCCTCCACCATTCTCGACATGGTAGTGAGGCATACTAAACCTGCAACCAACAGGAAGAATATCGGGAACACTGATGCTATCTTATCGATACGCTCTGCGTTGCTTGCATACTCAGAATATCCCGGGTTATCGTCACGGGTGAAAATATACCACTCTGCCTCACCCGCATCTTTTATCTTCTGTTTTGCATCCGCAAGCTCGTTTTCTGCGTCAGATATCTCGGTTTTAAAAGTCTGCAAGCCATCTTCATAATCCTTTTTGCCGTCTGCAAGCTCTCTTTTTGCATCCTCGAGCTCTTTCACACCGTCTTCGTACTGCTTTACGCCATCCTCATATTCAAGCCGCTTTTCTTCAAGAGTAGCCTTGCCCTCGTTATACTGACGCTCCGCATCTTCTATCTGCGCAAGACCGTCATTATACTGTGCCAGTCCATCAAGATACTGCTTGTATCCGTCAAGATATGCCTGCTGACCCTCAACGAAATCTGCATAGCCCTTTTCCCACTCTGCGAGACCTTCATTATACTGCGCAAGACCCTCGTCTATCTGCTGCTGTGCAGCTCTCAGCCGAGCCTCTCCCTCTGAGATGACCTGCTCATTTGCTGCTATCTCAGCTCTGCCGTATTCTATCTGAGCGAGCGCACTGTCAAGCGCCGCTTTTGTCTGCTGTAGTATTGTTTTATTGGTTTCTAATTCTACTTTTTGTTGAATTATCAGCGGATTATTCTCGCCGTATATCAAAATAGCCTGCTCAAGCTGCTTTTCCCCCTCACTGAGCTGCTGCATTCCCTGTTCATACTGAGAATAACCTGCATTGTATTCTTCCTCTGCCTGAGCAATTTGCGCCTTCGCTTCCTCCAACTGTAGCTTGCCCGCTTCAATCTCTGCAGCGTTTCTGTCGATCTCTGCCTGACCCTCATCAAGCTGAGCCTTGCTCTCATCCAGCAGCTGCTTCGCCTGATTCAGCTCACGCTCACCATTGAGCATCTCGGTCTTTGCATCCTGCAGCTCTCTTTCAGCGGTGATAAGCTCATTCTTTGCGGCGATCAACTCTGTTTTGCCGTTTTCTATCTCACGGTAAGCATCTGATAACTCTTTTTCTGCATCTTCAAGCTGCATTGCTCCCTCATCAAGCTCCGCTTTTGCATTAATAAGCTCCTGCTCACCATCGGCGATCTTCTGTTCTGCATCAGCGATATCCGCTGCCGCATCTGCCAGTTCCTGCTCGCCTTCTGCCTTAGCCTCGGCAAGCTCCTTTTCGCCGTCTGCAATCTCCTGCAGAGCCTCGCCGACTACCTCATCGTAACGAATCTCGCTGCGTGAGATTCCAAGCTCCTCCAGCTTTGTTATGATATCTTCACGCTTTTCCTCATACTCAGCGGAATAGCTCTTCATTTCAGCTAATTCTTCCGAGCAAATATATATCTCGGTGTATATACCTTGCGTGAAATTACTATCAGTAACATACATAAATGCATCCAGCGCACCATCACCGATGGTCGTACTGCCATGCTGCGTCATTGAAATATACATGGGCGAATCAAATATGCCCACAATGGTATATTCTTTGTGCTTGAGCGGGAATTCCTCTGCTTCGGTAAGATCCTCCACAGATACAGTTTCGCCTATTTTAAATCCTGACTGCAGCCTGTTTCCGCTGACAATACATTCATTCTCCGCCTCAGGGAATCTTCCCTCGTGGAGTAACACTTTGTTTACCTCGTCATTATTCCAGGAATAGACTCTTGTAAGATACTCCTTGTTGTTGAAATATACCGCAAGGTCGGAATACTTTGACGTGTATACCTCGGATACCCCATCGATCTCTTTTATAGCCGCCGCAGCATCATCATCTGTCAAACCAAATGTAGACAGCACTCGCAGGTCAAACAGCTTCTGCTCATCGTACAGCTTATCGGCGGATAGCTTCATATCATCACCAGTGGCACTTACTCCGCTGAAAAAGCCTACACCTATCATACATATCAGCATGATAGATAGAAATCGTCCCTTTGAATGAGTTATTTCCCTGAAAATATTCTTATTTATAGCCTTCAAATCCCTACCCCCGCCATATTACCACTCGATCTCTTCCACTGGTGTGGGGTTCTCATTAAGAATGATCTTGCTTACCTTGCTATTCTTGATCTTAATTACCCTGTCAGCCATGGGAGCAATTGCGGAGTTATGGGTAACCAGAATAACCGTCATACCATCCTTGCGGCAGGTATCCTGCAGCAGCTTCAGTATAACTTTGCCTGTATTGTAGTCGAGAGCGCCTGTAGGCTCATCACACAGCAGCAGCTTAGGTCTTTTGCTGAGCGCTCTTGCAATGGATACTCGCTGCTGCTCGCCACCGGAAAGCTGCGCAGGGAAATTGTCCAGTCTCTCTCCGAGACCTACCTTTTCAAGTATCTCTGCGGCAGGAATGAAATCCTTTGTGGTCTGTACTGCAAGCTCCACATTTTCCTTTGCAGTGAGATTGGGCAGCAGATTATAGAACTGGAATATAAAGCCGATATCATGACGACGGTATTCTGTAAGCTGCTTTCTGTTATATCCATCAACCCTTGCACCATCGACACTGATAATTCCTTCATCGCAGGTATCCATACCACCCAGCATATTAAGAACAGTGGTCTTTCCTGAGCCACTGGGACCCACGATGATGACAAATTCGCCCTTCTCTATATCAAAGGTCATTCCATCTGCTGCATTTATCGTGACCTCTCCCATACGATAACGCTTATATACATTATCTAGCTTTACAAATGACATTTTGCCTCCTGATGTAATATAAAAAATTAGTAAATGGTAATATATGTATTTTATAATTGAAAAAATGGCAAGATCAAAAAGCGTCCATATCAGGACGCTTTTGATCCCGCCATATATGTTACCTAACCTTTATATCAGCAAACCTCGATCTTAGCCTTGCCACCCATGTAAGGTCTGAGTACCTCAGGAATGTTTACGCTGCCGTCCTCATTGAGATTGTTCTCGAGGAACGCAATAAGCATTCTGGGAGGAGCAACAACAGTGTTGTTCAGAGTATGAGCGAAGTACTTCTTACCATCCTGACCGTTTACACGGATCTTCAGACGTCTTGCCTGAGCGTCGCCGAGGTTGGAGCAGCTGCCCACCTCGAAGTACTTCTTCTGTCTGGGAGACCATGCCTCTACGTCGAAAGACTTAACCTTCAGGTCAGCCAGGTCACCGGAGCAGCACTCGATTGTTCTTACAGGGATATCCATAGAACGGAACAGATCAACAGTGTTCTGCCACAGCTTATCAAACCACATAGCGGATTCCTCAGGCTTGCAGACAACAATCATTTCCTGCTTTTCGAACTGGTGGATACGGTATACGCCTCTCTCCTCAATGCCGTGAGCGCCCTTCTCCTTGCGGAAGCAGGGAGAATAGGATGTGAGAGTGTGAGGCAGAGACTCCTCATCAATGATAGTATCGATAAACTTACCAATCATAGAATGCTCGGATGTACCGGTAAGATACAGACCCTCGCCTTCAATCTTGTACATCATAGCGTCCATCTCAGCAAAGCTCATTACGCCTGTAACAACGTTGCTTCTGATCATGAAAGGAGGAATGCAATATGTGAAACCACGGTCGATCATGAAATCTCTTGCATAGGAGATAACCGCAGAGTGAAGTCTTGCAATATCACCCATGAGATAGTAGAAGCCGTTACCTGCAACCTTTCTTGCACTGTCAAGATCAATACCATTGAGCTTCTCCATGATCTCAGCATGGTAAGGAACCTCGAAATCAGGAACTACAGGCTCGCCATAGCGCTTGATCTCAACGTTCTCGCTGTCATCCTTACCAATCGGGACAGAAGGATCGATGATATTGGGGATGGTCATCATAATTGTCTTGATGCGCTCCTCCATCTCAGGAACTGTCTTGTCAAGCTCAGCAAGCTCCTCGGAGAAAGCCTTTACCTGAGCCTTTGCAGCCTCTGCCTCATCCTTCTTACCCTGAGCCATAAATGCACCGATGCTCTTAGAGATCTTGTTCTTGTCAGCCTGCAGGGATTCCTTGCGCTGCAGAGCCTTACGGTAGTTTACGTCCAGTTCAATTACCTCATCTACCAGAGGAAGCTTTGCATCCTGGAACTTCTTCTTGATGTTTTCCTTTACTGCGTCGGGATTTTCTCTTAAAAATTTAATGTCTATCATGGTGTTTGCCTTCCTTTGATTACTGTATTTTTCAGGTTTTATTCCTGTATTAGTTCTTCATAAGTGCTTTCATTATACCTTCAAGCTGTTCTTTATCATCGAAGTTTATCTGAATAGTATTGGTCTTCTTTCCCTCAACAATCCTTACCTTCGTTGCAAGCAGCTCTGCAAGGCTAAGCTCCACCTCGGTATAATAGGACAATCTCGGCTTGATCTCGTCCTTTTCTTCGTTCTTCTTTGCCTCACGCTTTGCTATCGCTTCAATGCTGCGCACGCTGAGTTCGCCATCTGCCGCACGGAATGCGATCTCTGTCATCAGCGCAGGATCTTTTATTGACTTCAGAGCCTTGCAGTGTCCTGCGGAAAGCTCGCCGCCAGCCAGCAGATCCTTTACGCTCTTTGGCAGAGTAAGCAGACCAAGAGAATTTGCAATAGATGATCTAGCTTTTCCAAGAGATTTCGCAAGCTCATCCTGAGTCATCTTATAATTATCGATAAGTTCCTTGTATCCCATTGCTTCTTCAATAGGATTAAGATTCTCGCGCTGCAGGTTCTCTATCAGAGCGATCTGCATTACCTGTTCCTCAGTGAGATCATCTCGGATAACAACGGGTATCTCGCTCAGACCTGCAATCTTAGATGCTCTCCAACGGCGCTCACCTGCAATTATCTGATAATTGCCTGTAGAAAGCGGCCTTACCAGCAGCGGCTGTAGCACACCGTTCTCTCTGATAGAAGATGCAAGCTGTTCAAGAGCTTCTTTATCAAAATTCTTTCTCGGCTGATTTTTATTTGGTTCAATCTCAGTTATACGGAGTGTGCTTAAATTCTCACTATCCTCCATAATGCTGTTGTCATCGAAAATACTGCTGAAATTACTGTTTATCCTTCTTTTAGCCATGTTTCTTCTCCATTTCACGACACTTCGCAAGAATCTCCTTTGACAATCTCTTGTAAGCGTCTCCGCCCTTGGAGTTCTTGTCGTAATAGAGTATCGGCTCGCCGTGGCTTTGTGCTTCAGTTATGCGTACATTTCTAGGTATCTCCGTATTGAAGAACGAATCAGGCGAGAAGTTTCTCTTGATATCACGCATGATCTCGTTGCTAGCAAGCAGTCTCTTATCCAGCATCGTAAATACGATTCCCATAAGCTGAAGATCCTTATTCACAGCGCGTTTTACCTTTTTCATTGTCTGAATAAGCTGTGCCAGACCCTCCATTGCAAACGGCTCGCATACCATTGGGACGATTATTGCATCACATGCCACTAACGCGTTTATTGCAAGTATACCCAGCGATGGCAGGCAATCCACAATAATGATATCATATTCATCTTTTATCTGCAGTATCACCTTTCTGAGCTGATGATTTCTCTGCTCAACATTTGAAAGCTGCAGTTCAGCCTCGCACAACTGATTTGTGGCAGGCATTATCCGCACATTCTTATATCTTGTGCTGACAATAACCTCCTGAGGACGCTTGTCTCCCATTATAACTTCGTATGTAGTTGCATCGAGAGTTTTTTTCTTTATTCCGAAACCTGTTGTCGCATTCCCCTGCGGGTCAAAATCGATCAGAAGCACTCTTTTACCCAATGCTCCAAGCCCTGCTGCAACATTGACTGCAGTTGTTGTCTTACCGACACCGCCTTTTTGATTTACTACACCTATAACAATGCCCAAAGCTTTTCCCCCTTTACATTATGTTACTTATATAGTATATCACAGTTCTGTCGAAAAATAAAGGGTTTTTCAAAAAAATGTTCCACATGGAACAATTTTCGACAAATACATCGAAATGTTCCACGTGGAACGTTGTTATTTGCACATATCGACAGCAACGGGGATCTTTATTGTATATTCAAAATATCTGTCATTCTGTTTTGTAAATGTTTCGCAATAGATATTATTGCTTTTCATGCGGCTGATTATCTGATTAATGCTGTTGATATAAACCTTAGGCAGCGGTATATTGAAAATATTGGTCTTCTTCGCTATTGATCTTCTACTCTCGCCGTTCAAAGCAACTTCAACTAGCGATTCGGTCTGTTCTAGATTCAGTCGCTTGCTTACAACATCACGCAGAATTTTAATTCGTTTATCAACATCATCAATACGAATCAGTGCTCTAGCCTGACGTTCTGAAAGTTCGCTGCCTGCCAGAATATTACGCTCTGCATCAGTAAAACGAAGCAATCTAAGTTTATTTGCAATAGTAGACTGGGCTTTCCCCAAACGTTTAGCAGCCTCCTGTTGAGTCAATCCATAGACATTGATAAGCTCATTAATAGCAATAGCCTCCTCAAAGAAACTGAGATCACTGCGCTGTATATTTTCGATAAGAGCAAGTACAGCTGATCTTTCCTCGTTTACTTCCATCACGATACAAGGAACTTCAGCAAGTCCAGCCATTTTAGATGCCCTGCATCGACGCTCCCCACTTATTATTTCGTATGTTACGCCTGTTTTTCTCACACAAATCGGCTGAAGAACACCGTTTTCCTGAATGCTTTTGGAAAGCTGATGCAGTTCATTCTCATCGAAATACTTTCTTGGCTGAGCCTTATTAGGAATGATATTTGCTAATGGCAGCATAACCACCTTATGTACAACCTTTTCCCTGTTTATAAACATCATAATATATTAATTCCTCCCTGTTATTATATCTCTATTCTAACATCAGATGGAAATATTATCTACAGAAAAATATCGCATTTCCCGACATATCATGATATTAGCCAACAAAAAAAGCCGCATCAAAGCGGCTTCTTTGCAATATTAGCTGTTGTCCTCGGATATTTTGTCGGAGTCTGTCTTACTTTTTTTGTTATGACAAGACGCCTGTCATCACCGTTGGGAAGCTTATAATCAGTTACAGCAGGATTCTCTCCGCCCAGAAGTCCAGCAGCATTATCAGCAGCAGACATATCTTCATTCACTGACTTCAATGCTATGAACCTACCTCCAACCTTAACAAACGGCATACAGTATTCCATGAGTACAGGCATTGCTGCAACTGCTCTGGCTGTGGAGAAATCAAACTTTTCTCTCAGTTTTCTGCCCAATTCCTCACTTCTCGCATGAATGATCTTCGCCTTAACACCTATTTCTGCACAAGCCTTTTCAAGATAAACACACCTTTTATTAAGACTGTCGCACAGAGTGCCTTTCAGATCGGAACGATATATCAGAAGCGGCAGTGAAGGAAAACCTGCCCCTGTACCAACATCAATAAAGCTGCTGCCCTGTTCGATATCAACCATTGTAAACGGCAGAACACTATCAACAAAATGCTTCATCACCACATCCTCAAATTCTGTTATAGCTGTGAGATTTACATTCTTGTTATACTCCACCATAAAATCGCAGAGCTTTACATACTGCTCAGACATTTCAGTGGTTATAGAGATTTTAGCCGAAAGGAACGTATCCTGCACATATTTAATTCTGTCCATCATTACCTCCCTTTCCTGCGAGCCATATCAGAAGCACCGAAACATCTGCAGGATTCACGCCTGAAATACGTCCTGCCTGTCCGACATTCAGCGGTCTGAACTTATTCAGCTTTTCCTGCGCTTCAAGACGCAAACCTTTTATTGTCTTATAATCCACATCCGCAGGAAGAATCTTCGATTCAAGTTTGCGCATCTTATCTATCTGCTCCTGTTGGATCTTGATATATCCCGAATATTTCAGTTCTATCTCTATCTTATTGATCAGAGACGGCTTCAATTCAGGACGTTTTTTATCAAACGGTTTGAGATCCTCATAAGCAACCTGCGGTCTTTTCAGCAACTCGATCATTCTGATGCCGTTTGTAAGTGGACTTGTACCCCTGGAAACAAGCAGCTCATTAAGCTTTTCAGAAGCGTGTATAGTTGTTATACGCACTCGTTCAAGCTCGTCTTCCACCTGTTTTCTTTCATCAAGATACTTTTGATATCTCTCATCAGAAACTAAGCCTATTTTATGACCTAACGGCAACAGTCTTTCAGCCGCATTATCCTGCCTAAGAATGAGCCGATATTCACTTCGTGAAGTCATCATACGATAAGGCTCGGTGCATCCCTTTGTAACCAGATCATCTATCAATGTTCCGATATAACTGGATGCTCTGTCAAGAATTACAGCCTCATTACCTGCTATCTTTCTTGCTGCATTAATTCCTGCAATGATGCCCTGAGCAGCAGCCTCCTCATAACCGCTAGTGCAATTAAACTGACCTGCACCATATAATCCTGAAATCTTTTTAAATTCAAGAGTTGGCAGCAATTCAAGAGGATCGCAGCAATCATATTCGATAGCATATGCAGGTCGCATTATCTCAACATTTTCCAGACCTTTGATAGTTCGCATAAACTTCAGCTGCACATCCTCAGGCAGTGAAGAACTCATGCCTTGAACATAATATTCATCAGTATCAAGACCCATGGGTTCAAGAAACAGCTGATGACGCTCCTTTTCCTTGAATCGCACTATCTTATCCTCAATGCTCGGGCAATAACGAGGCCCAACACCCTCTATCCTACCCGAATACAGCGGAGATCTGTGTAAATTATCGAGGATCACCTTATGAGTCTCAGCATTTGTATAGGAAACATAGCAATCTACGATATTCTCAAGTTTTTCCTCATTATCGAAAGCAAACGGGATGATCTCATCATCACCTACCTGCTTTTCCAATACATCGAAATTTATAGAACGCTTATGCACTCTCGCAGGAGTACCGGTCTTAAATCTACGCATGGTGCATCCAAGATTTTTCAGACATTCTGTAAGACCAGTTGATGGCAGTACATTATCAGGTCCCGCCTCATAATTCAGCTCACCGATGTGAATTTTTCCATTCAGATAAGTACCGGTAGTGATTATCGCAGCCTTGCAAGGATGAATTGCACCCAGTTTTGTGAGCACCGCAGTGATCTTCCCATCCTCCACCTCAACCGAAACCACTTCAGCCTGTTTTATATACAGATTTGGTGTATCCTCCAGGCACTTCTTCATATACAGATGATATTTTGTACGGTCACTCTGTACTCTGAGGCTATGCACCGCAGGTCCCTTTCCTCTGTTCAGCATACGGGATTGAATAAAGGTCGCATCTGCTGCCCTACCCATCTCGCCACCGAGAGAATCTATCTCACACACTATCTGTCCCTTAGCCGATCCGCCAATACATGGATTACACGGCATATTTGCGATACAATCCAGCGACAGTGTGAATATAGCAGTTTTCATTCCGAGCCTTGCAGCTGCAAGAGCAGCTTCACAGCCCGCATGACCTGCTCCTATAACCACAACATCATACTCTTCAAGAGTATATCCTGTTGCCATCGGTCATCTTCCTTTCGACATATTATTTCATTTGTTCCACATGGAACAATCACAAAACACGCCCGAACATGGGTTTCCCCTGCCCGGGCGCAGATATTCAATTATTCTTCATCATCAGGAGTTATTTCCTCCTGACCCTGAGTTTCTTCATCATCGTTAGGCTCCACATCAGGCTCTACGATCTCGCTTGCCTCAGCACTGAGAGAAGCCGCGATCTCCTCATCGGAAACCTTTTCGATCTCTGTTGTTTCCTCATCCTCGTCATGAGCTGTTCTTGTAAAGGAGGCTACTCTGCTGTCCTCACCAAGACGCATTACTCGAACACCCGAAGCGGGTCTGCCCATTGTACGCAGATCATTTGCACGGAAACGAATAATTACACCATCTGTACTGATAAGAATAACATCATCATCAGGACCAAGTGTTCTGATTCCGCATACATATCCCTTTTCATCACTTACAGGATAATTCTTCAGACCAAAACCGCCTCTGTTCTGCAGACGATAGCTGCTGATTGCACAACGACGTCCCATACCCTTATCTGTAACAGTAAGGATCGTAGCCTGATCATCAAATATCTTTGTAGCACCAACTACATAATCCTCATCACGCAGCTTGATAGCACGAACGCCTCTTGCACCTCTGCCGAGCGGTCTTACCTTTGTCTCGTCAAATCTTAGAGACATACCATTTCTTGTAGCAACAAGGATCGTACAGTCGCCCTCAGTAAGGAATGCAGATACTATCTCGTCATCCTCTGCAACAGTGATAGCACGCAGACCTCTCTTACGGATATTCTTATATTCAGAAAGATTTGTTCTTTTTACGATACCCTTCTTAGTGATACAGATGAAATACTTGTTATCAGCGAAATCGTTGGTGGTCATCATCGCAGCAACCTGTTCGCCCTCATTAAGCTGCAGCAGATTAACGATATTCATACCACGGGACTGTCTACCGCCCTCAGGTATCTCATAACACTTGATACGGTGCATATTGCCCTGATTTGTGATAAAGAGGATATTTTCATGGCTGGAAGAAATAAACATATTTTCCACAAAATCCTCATCTCGCTGTTTCATACCCGAAACACCACGGCCGCCGCGTTTCTGAATATTATATATCTCCACAGGCTGACGCTTGATGTAACCGATATTTGTATAAGTAACAACGCAGTCCTCAACAGGGATCAGATCCTCAATATCTACCTCACCGCTTACAGGCTCGATAGATGTTCTTCTTGCATCGTTGTACTTCTTCTTTATAGCCTCAAGTTCTGTACCGATCTGATGCAGCATCTTTCCATTATCAGAAAGCAGAGCCATATATTCAGCAATAAGCTCTCTCTTTTCTCCCAGCTCATCAGCGATCTTTGATTCTTCCATACCTGTCAGCTGACCGATACGCATCTGAACGATAGCATCCGCCTGAGCCTCAGTAAGAGAATAAGTTCCTGTCGGGAAAAGACCTGATTTTGACACATCAACATTCTTGAAGCGCTCAACAAGGCGATCCTTTGCTTCCTGAAGAGTCTTACTATGACGAACGATAGCAATTACTTCGTCAATAAAGTCTATAGCAAGCAGGAAACCTTCAAGAATATGCGCACGCTCCTGGGCCTTTTCAAGATCATACTTTGTACGTCTTGTAACTACCTCAACCTGGAAATTGATATACTGCTGCAGCATATCACGCAGAGGTAGTATCTTAGGCTGACCATCCACCAGTGCAAGCATAATAACACCGACAGTATCCTGAAGCTGAGTATAGGAATACAGCTTATTCAGAACAACGTTTGCATTTGCGTCACGCTTGAGTTCGATAACGATACGCATACCGTTTCTGTCGGATTCATCACGAACAACAGAAATGCCCTCGATACGCTTATCACGAACAAGATCACCGATACTCATCAGCAGACGAGCTTTATTCACCATATACGGGATCTCATTGATAATGATCCTGGTATGGTTATTTTCCTCAACGATCTCCGCTCTGCCACGCAGGATTATCTTACCGCGACCTGTATAGTATGCGGAACGGATGCCACTATAACCCATGATAATACCGCCGGTGGGGAAATCAGGACCCTGTATTTTAGTCATGATATCCTCAATAGTAGCCTCAGGATCCTCTATCATAAGCAGGATAGCGTCAATTACCTCTCCAAGATTATGGGGAGGAATATTAGTTGCCATACCTACAGCAATACCATTACTACCGTTTACCAGCAGATTAGGGAAACGGGAAGGCAGAACTACAGGCTCCTGCAGCTTATCATCATAGTTTGTTGTAAAATCAACGACCTTCTTGTTTATATCACGGATCATCTCATCCGAGATCTTTGCAAGCTTAGCCTCGGTGTAACGGTAAGCAGCAGCGGGATCACCGTCTACTGAACCGAAGTTACCCTGACCCTGGATCAGTGGATAACGCAGAGAGAAATCCTGCGCCAGACGAACCAGTGCATCATATACAGAAGCGTCACCATGGGGATGATATTTACCCAGCACTTCACCAACGGTATAGGCACACTTACGGGTAGCTTTATCCGAAGTGTTTCCGGCCTCGTTCATTGTATATATTATACGTCTGTGAACAGGCTTCAGACCGTCACGCACATCAGGCAGCGCTCTGGATGTTATTACCGACATTGCGTACTGTATAAAGGAATCCTTCATAGTTTCCTCAAGGTCAATATTTATAAGCTTTTCTGAACTGAAATCAATATCCATTTTTCCTCCTTGAGATATATCATATATCCCAGTAAAAAGTCAAATCACATTTCTGTCTTTTCAATAAGAATATCTCGGAGCTTGTCCTCCTGCTCCTTTGTAAGACAGCGTTTAGGGAAACAGTATGTCTGACGTCTTGCGGCTATCAGCAGCAGAGAATCTTCATTTTCAGCAAAATCCAGCATATCCGTACCAAATATGAAAACGCTTTTGATAGGAGCGATATTTTCAATATCATTATTCTCCTCATCCATTTTTATCTCGTTTTCTTTAGGTTTGATTATAGTATTGATCTCGATCTTGTCATCATAAACTGCTGCGGTATAATCCTCGGGATTTGTGTCTTTAATAGCCTCTATTATCTTCTTTCTCATTCTTTTCTTATCAGTGAGATTGAAGTAAAGATTGAATACGCAGAATACAAGTGCTGCATAAGGCAATATATTCTTATGATCCAGAATTATCAGAACGATCGAAGCAATTGTAAGTATACAATACGCTATCAGCAGCACAGCACGTCTTTTGGTGCCGTATTTCTGCTGATATGACTTCAGTGCTCCATCTATCTCTTCAAGTGTATTGTCATAGCAGAAGCTGAGAAGCGGCTCGGGGGCCATGCTCTCATCATTAAAGCTGCCAAGATCAGGGATAAGTCCCGGCACAAATATCACTCCTTATTGATCAGATATCGAGATTAACTGCCAGCTTTGCATTCTTTTCAATAAATTCACGGCGAGGCTCTACCTTATCGCCCATGAGTATAGTCATGATCTCATCAGCCTTTGCAGCATCCTCAACGCTTACACGGAGCATTGTACGGGTCTCGGGATTCATTGTGGTCTCCCAAAGCTGATCGGGATCCATCTCACCAAGACCTTTATAACGCTGTACATCTACCTTAGCATTAGGATTATCACCCATAAGCTCTGCAATGTACTGATCTCTTTCCTCATCAGAGAAAGCATATCTGACCTGCTTGCCTCTCCAAACCTTGAACAGCGGAGGCTGTGCACAGTAAACATGACCCTGTTCCAGCAGCGGACGCATAAAGCGGAAGAAGAATGTCAGCAGCAGCGTTCTGATATGCATACCGTCTACATCGGCATCGGCCATAATAACCACTCTGCCATAACGCAGCTTTGAAATATCAAAATCCTCAGCGATACCTGTTCCCAGTGCTTTAACCACAGGAGACAGCTTATCGTTATTATATACCTTATCTGCTCTTGCCTTCTCAACATTGAGCATCTTACCCCAAAGGGATAGAATAGCCTGGAAACGTCTGTCTCTGCCGCTCTTAGCAGAACCGCCTGCAGAGTCTCCCTCTACGATATATATTTCGGTCTTTGTAGGATCGGATTCAGAGCAGTCAGCGAGCTTTCCGGGCAGACCGTTGCTATCCATAACAGACTTACGCTTAGCTTCCATAGCGCGCTTTGCAGCGTCACGGGCAGCCTGAGAATTGATAGCCTTGTTCATAATTATCATAGCTGTCTCGGGATGCTCTTCAAAATAATATGTCAGCTGCTCAGTAGCAATCTTATAAACAACGGGCTGTACTTCAGGATTGCCCAGTTTACCCTTTGTCTGACCTTCAAACTCACACTCAGGAAGCTTTACAGAGATGATAGCATTGATAGCTTCTCTGATTGCCTCGCCGCTGAAACCGGTAAAAGGCTTTTCATCTTCCTTCTTCTTGGTTGCCTTCTTGATCTTATTCTTCTCATTGGCTTCCTTATAAGCCTTGGCATAGTCGTTTATAACCTTGCTGAGAGCCTTCTTCAGACCAAGCTCGTGAGTACCACCTTCACCTGTGTGAATATTATTCGCAAAAGAACGGAACACTTCACTGTTAAAGTCGGTAGTATACTGGAATGCAATCTCCACATCGATACCATTCATCTCACCATGCAAGAAGATTACATCGGGATGCAGAACATCAGCGCCACGCTTTTTATTGAGCCATTCAATATAGCTCATGATACCGCCCTCGTACTGCATTACCTCACGCACAGGATTCTCTGGATCACGCAGATCTGAAAGGTTTATTTTCAGGCCACCATTCAGGAATGCTTTCTCACGAAGTCTTTCCTGCAGTGTATCATATCTGAATTCCGTTGTATGGAATATTTCGGAATCAGGCTTGAATGTTACCTGTGTACCTGTATGATCGGTTGAACCGATTATCTTTATCTCTTCGGTATATTCACCACGGTCAAAATGCTGGAAATGAACATTCTTACCGTCGTGGATCTCGACTTCCAGCCACTCGGACAGAGCGTTTACTACAGACGCACCAACACCGTGCAGACCACCTGCTACCTTGTATCCGCCGCCGCCAAATTTACCGCCCGCATGGAGTATGGTAAATACGACAGTAGCTGCAGAAATGCCCTCTGCATGATTTATCGCAGTAGGAATACCACGACCGTTATCTATAACACGGATAACGTTATCGGGAAGAATAGATACGTCGATCTCGGTACAATAGCCTGCCAGCGCCTCATCAATGGAGTTATCCACGATCTCATAAACGAGATGATGCAGACCACCCTCACCCGAAGAACCGACATACATACCGGGACGCTTTCTTACCGCTTCAAGTCCCTTTAAGACCTGAATATCATCGGCGCCATAGTTGACGTCCAGTGCCTTTTCATTTTCTGCCATATTACCCTCCGTGAAATAAACAGGGCAAGGATAAACAAGTCATCCTTGCCTTTCACTAAACTGATTATTTTTATAGTGATAAAAAAACATTTTCCATTATCACCAATATTATATATAGTATATCATATTTTAAAGAAAATTTCAAGCGTTTTCAGCCTTAAAATCGATTTTTAACTATAAAAAAGTAGGTACTCATACAAGCACCTAAAATCCCTAAAAACGCAAAAATAAAGCCTGTGCGTTAATATCCGCTTTCTAGCACAGGCAATTTTCTATTTTTTTATAGCTCTTTTATTTATCGTTGAATTTGACACATTTGAAATATAAGTCTTATCTGAACATACTATAAATGATTTAGGCATATCCAGCGATACATATTCCACTTTTCCTTTTTTCTGACATACATTCAGATAATCCGCAGTCATTCTGCTGACAGAGCATTCTTCAATATCAAATATACCTATAACATCTTTTTCGGGAACAGTTATATCACCGCCAAGGAATAGAAACATATCATACCTCTCTGAAAGTGCCGTTTTCAGTCACCCATGTCTTACCGTTTTTTAGAGATGACAGATCATCAATATTACAGCAAGTAATAAACACCTGAGATTTTTCAATATTGTTAATAACGAAATTTCTTCTCACATAATCAAGCTCGCTCAGAATATCGTCCAGAATGACCACAGGGCAAGTTTTATTTTTCCGACGTATAATTTCCGCCTCGGATAGTTTTAACGCTAATGCAGCGCTTCTGAGCTGCCCCTGTGACGCAAAATCTCTTGCCGCCATACCGTTAATATAGAAATTAATATCATCACGGTGAATTCCCGCCAGAGTATAGCGAAGCTTCATCTCAGATTCAAGATTATTATCCATTTCGGTAATATATTTATTAAACAAATAGTTTACATCATCAAAATTAATACTTTCCGTTTTGAAAATTGAGCTGTAATAATCCATCTCCAGCTTTTCAGCCCCATCAGTTAATTGAGAATATATTTCTGCTGCATACTCTTTGAGAAAATAAAAATACTTCAGTCTTCCATAAGTTACATTAATACCTTCCCCTGCCAGAACTTCATTCCAACTAGCAAGCTGCGCAGATAATTCTGCAACTGTTATATTAGGATTAATAAACGACAGTATATTATTACGTTGTTTCAACCCTCTGTTATATCTAGAAAGCTTTTTCAGATGAGTTTTTGTCTGCATTACCGCCACATCATCCAGATAATTTCTACGAAGCTCAGGACTTCCCTTTATTAAATTCAAATGCTCGGGTATAAAAACAACATATTTTAACACTCCGTATAATTCTGCAGCATCATTCATTTTCAAACCGTTATATTTTACCGATACTTTTCCTGAATTTATGGAATACTCCACCACATTTTCACGGGTGATCTCATCATCGGTGAAATAAAGACGGATCATTACTTCTGCTTTAGGATCATCTGCAGGCAAATACTGAGAAAAACGCACATGGCGGAAGCTGCCGCCCAGACATACGGACAGCGCCTCCATAAGATTAGTCTTACCCTGTGCGTTTTTCCCTACAAAAATATTCAGTTCTTTATCAAAGCATAATTCTGCTTCTTTGATATTACGGAAATTCCGTATATAAATTTTTGTTATGATCATTAATTATTCTGCAGGTATCTCTGCATTTTCATCAAGCACTACCTTATACTTTTTATTCTTGAAATCAATGACATCGCCGGGCTTGATCTTCTTACCTCTCTTAGTGCAAAGATCTCCGTTAACATTGAATTCACCAAGTTCAATAAGTATCTTAGCCTTTGCTCCTGTTTCAGCGAGGCCTGCGAACTTCACAAGCTGATCCAATTTGATAAAAGGTGTAACTATTTTTATTTCTTCCATGATTCTTTTGTCCCTTCATTTTTATTCTTCCGGGAGACCCATTCTTATATTACATATCTTCTCCCAGTGATCTATTCATTTAAGGCGCATAGGCAGAACAAGGAATGTAAATTCAGTACCTGCCATAGGCTTAATGATTATAGGCGCAACAGAGCTGCTCATAATAAGCTTTACAGAATCTGTATCACACGCTTTAAATGCATCCAGCATATACTTTGCATTGAATCCGATAGTAATAGGCTCGCCGTTATATTTAACATTGATCTTATCATTTATCTTTCCAAGTCCTGTTGTACAGCTCAGAGAAAGAATATCTCCGTTAAGCTCACACCTGATAGGATTCTTATTCTTCTCATTGATGATGAGCATAGCACGATCAAGCATATCGATCATATCACGGCAGTTTACTTCTGCGTATACCTCATCATTACATACAAGATGCTTATTATACTGGATAAAATCACCATCTATCAGGCGAGAGATCATAATATAATCACCAACGCTGAAAGAAATCTGATTTTTATCAATACAGAATGTAATATTTTTATCATTATCATCCGCAAGTATATGAACTAACTCATCCAGAGTCTTTGCGGGAACGATAAATTCGATATTATCATAAACCACAGGCTCCTGACGAAGAGCGATTCTCACACCGTCAACAGCTACTACATTCAGTATATTGTCGTTTATTTCAAACTTACAACCCATAAGAGCAGGCTTTGTATCGGTTACAGCAACTGCGTATTTTGTCTGGGTTATCATGCTCTTGATCATCTTCTGAGGAACAGAAAAGCTTGTTTCGGGATTTACCTGAGGAACTACAGGATAATCATCCGCACTCATGCACATAACAGAAAATTCTGTTTCACGGCTGATTATAGTAGCCATATTATTACTATCGCAACTGAATGTTATCTCACCTGAGGGCATTTTCCTTATAATATCGCCTGCCATTCTGGCATTGATAACTATATTTCCGCTTTCAATACCGTTAACTTCTATTTCAGTTTTGATACCAATATCGAGATTATAGCCTGTAACAGTGAGGTTATTACCCTCAAGCTCTATCAATATACCCTCAAGAGCAGGTATACTGGACTTTCCTGCAGCAGCCTTGGAGGTAGTCTGTACGGCACTTAAAAGTACTTCTTTCTGACAGCTGAATTTCATAACGATCTCCTTTCGCTGATGAAAAATGAAATATAAATAATAAATAATATTATATAATCATAATAATAAGGGCTGTTGAATATGTGGAAATTAAAAATATCCGCACAACCAAGCGAAAAATCAATCAAAATTTTTCAATAATACAAAGTTGAAATTTTAAGAATAAACTGAAATACCTAAAATATTAAACATCAGGTTGATAATTATTGAAAACTTGTTGATAATTCAGTTGATAACGCCATTATTAGAGGTATATTACTGGTTTGCTTTTATGTTCTTTATAATATCTTCGATAACAGAACGATAGCTGCTGTCATTTGCCATAGATTTCTTTACACATTTGAGAGCATAAACAACTGTAGAATGATCACGGCTGTCAAACTCCTTACCTATAGCGTCATAAGAAAGACCTGTTATATCCTGGATAACATAGATAGCAGCTTTGCGAGCAGCTGAAATATTTGCGGCACGCTTAGGGGATCTCATATCATCAGGTGTAACATTATATATCTTTGCAACCTCATTGATGATTTTATCAACTGTGATCGGGATAGGCTGATGATCGGAAACTATATCCTTAATAACATTCTGAGCTACAACTATGGTAGGCTTCATTTTAGATACCATATAAAGAGCATTCATCTTTGTAACAACGCCTTCAATCTGACGTATGTTGGATTTCAGCTTGGTTGCGATGAAATCAACTACATCATCAGGTATCTTGAAATTGAGCAGCTCTGCCTTGCGCTGGATGATAGCAAGTCTTGTTTCATATTCGGGAGCTCGTACATCTGCAGCCAGACCCGAAGAGAATCTAGTTTTCAAGCGGTCAGAAATAGATTTTATTTCCTTTGCGGGACGGTCTGAAGTAAGAACTATCGGCTTGTTAAGATTGTACAGCTCATTGAAAATATGGAAGAATTTTTCCTCTGTCTGCTCTTTACCTGCAATAAACTGGATATCATCTATCAGCAGAGCATCGGCTCTTCTGTATTTTTCGTCAAAATTCTCAGTTGTATTAGCAGAAATAGAGTGCAAGAATTCATTGGTAAAAGTCTCGGATGAAATATAAATTATATTTATTCCGGGGTAATTATTCTGCATTTCGTTCTGTATTGCAGAAAGAAGATGAGTTTTTCCGAGACCTGAATCACCATAAATGAACAACGGATTATATTTTTCATGCTGCTTCTGAGAAACAGCCTTTGCAGCTGCGAAAGCAAGGTTATTTGACGGACCGACGATAAAATTATCGAAAGTATATGTAACCTTGTTATCATTTACCATAGTTTCTATTTTATTTGAAACTGTCTCATCATTTTTTATGTTATCAAATTTAGATACTATAGTAGGGTTATTGTCATCGACAATGATCTCAACGGAAATAGGGAATCCCATTATATTAGAAAATTGATCTCCAAGTTTACTAACATAATATCTATAAAGAGTATCTCGTTTGAAATCGTCTTCTGTTGCAAGCACTACTTTTGAGCCTGACATTTCAATTGGCACAAGAGGATCAAGCCATAATTCACGAGCAGATACCGATATACCATATTCTTTAACGTAATTTTCTACTACGAGATTATAGATATCCGATAATGAAGATAAAGAATCCATAATTTTCACCATTCCACTTTCATGATATATTACCTTAATACTGTATATGACCAAATAGTTTTATATAAAAACTATTATCAGAGGGCATAGTACGAAATAATAAAAGTTTCATATTTAATAATAACATAATTCAGAAATTTTTTCAAGCACAAATCACTCGAAATATTCAACAGTAATATGTGAATATTAAACAAATAGACATGTTGCGGAACAGCACAGAAGTGCAATTACAGCGCCAATTAGAATATATAGGATCATTTTAAAGGTATCTGAATGTTTATTTATAATAGAGGGAGGGGTTTGACCAATCATCAGAAATGCATTTTTTTGAAGATATTCCTCATCCGGCAGCTCAGGAGTGTTTTTTAAAATTATAATTAGCTTTTCAAAATAATCATGATTTCTTGGGTTTATTTCAATTATATTTTTGTTTACACCTTTTATCATTTTATCACCTTCAAAAATATTTTAACATAATTATAGTTCTCATTTATGAATTTATACACAATTTTAACCTATTTTCAACAATTTAACGTAAAAAACAGTAAAACTTAGCGTATAAACAGTTAAAAAAGGACTGCTAATGTTAAAAACTCGGTTGAAAATGTTAAAATCCCGCTATTTCAGTGAATAATTCAAAAACATCATTTCAACGAAAAATATCAGCAGCATGTTAAAACTAAGGTTAAAACATCTGTAAAACTTATAATTATACAATTTGTTAAAAACTTTGATTTTAAATAATAATACTGAAAATTGCCGAAATTGATAATAATTATTATTTTTTAGTTGAAAATTTAATCAACACAGCCGTTTTAACAGTAATTAAACAGCACTATTCCACGTTGAAAACGGTAAAATCAATATTTATAGTTGAAAACCCAGTTGAAAATGTTAAAATTCCGCTGTTTTATACTGAATGGATATTATGTTGAAATAAATAAAAAGTGCGTTGAAAAACAGTTAGAATTATATTGAAAAAAATAAATCAACAAAATGAGGTTGAATGTTAAAAGGAAAACGAAATATTTATTACAGATCAGAATAAGTTAAATGTGTCAGGACGTGCTTGATTTTTGATAAGATATTCTATATAATATAAGTAAGCAAATATACGGAGGTGAGTTCAATGAAAAAAAGAATGGCTATATTATTTGCTATATTAATGTTAAGTGGATGTAATCTTGAGGAACAGTCCCAGCAATCGGGTTCATTTAAAGATACGTCTGCTTCCTTAACAGAAAGCACAACAATTTCTGCATCTCAAATATCTACAACCGCATCTGCTGCAACCACTACTGCTATGGATGCCTATATTGAGCCTGATGAGCTTATCCCCGCAGCATTGCAGTCCCCGAAAATAGAGGGCGACAGATTATCTTATACGATCATGAATGTATATTCTGAAGGTATATATTACACTGTACAAATATCAGGAGTAAGGATAGACAGCACAGCAGAAGCAGATATGGAGACCACCTATGTAAAAGGTGAGCTTTACGGAGATTTTCGTTTAGATCTTATAAATGGCGGAGAAATACTGGATTCCTATAAAATAAATATTCCGAGAGATGACAGATTTCTCATCATGGAGAGCGTTAAGGATAATCTTACTTATGGCTGCGAACTCATCTCAAATAAGCGGGAATTCAAGGTTGATGAATATCCTGATCTGATCCAGCTCGATTTTCATATAATAAATGAGGTGGAAACACCTCAATACGCCAGATTTTTTGCAATATTTGACGGAAAGTTGGCAGAACTTGCTGTTTATGATGGTGGTGTGGAAACTGCCCCGTATGGTACTCATATAGATATGATAGATGCAGGTATAATGGATCAGTACATAGTAGCGTCTGTAAGCGAAGGAAATTATACTATATTAAAATATGAATATACCTTTGATGTACAAGACAGATGTCTTAACAGAAAGAGGATTTATTATTGGTGACAGATATGACAGATAAAGAATTATTTATTCAGATATACAACGAAAATATCAAGCGTGAAGGTGCCGATAAACTGCTGGATTTTCTTGAGAACAAGAGCGATTTTTTCACTGCTCCCGCAAGTACCAGATATCATAATGCATTTGAGGGAGGTCTTTTGCGTCACTCTTTGAATGTGTACGAGTGTATGTGCGCGTATATGGAGCGTCAGAGGGTAAAGGAGAATTACAGTCTTACCGCAAGTGCAGAGACAATTGCAATAACGGCTCTTCTTCATGATATCTGCAAGGTAAATTTCTATCGGGTAAGCTACCGCAATGCAAAAAATGAAAAGACGGGTCAGTGGGAAAAAGTTCCCTATTATGAGATACATGATACTCTGCCTTATGGCCATGGCGAAAAATCCGTGTATATGGTAAGCGGATTTATGCGCCTTACCCGTGAAGAAGCTATGGCAATTCGTTGGCACATGGGCTTTTCCGGCAATGAAGATAAAAATTCTGTGGGAAAAGCACTGGAGATGTATCCGTTGGCATTTGCACTTTCAGTTGCTGATATGGAGGCTTCTTATTTCCTGGAAGGATCGGAAAAATAAAAAAAGGCGGTCATAATTTTGTATGACCGCCTTTTTCGAGGTGGATATGGAATACTATATAAAACAGAGCAGAACAGCAAAAGAATTCAGCTGCATTGCAGACAAATGTCCTGCAACCTGCTGCACCGGATGGTCAGTAATATGGACTTCCGAAGAAATAGCAAATCTGAAAAAGGCTTGCTGCGGTGAACTTAATGAAAGATGTGAAAAAGCCTTTCCTATTGCAGATAAATATAATGCAGTGAAAATGAATGAGGAAGGTGTATGTCCGTTTTTAGAAGATGGATTGTGCGAGATACACCGTCAACTGGGACAGGAATATCTTTCATACACCTGCCGCCAGTATCCAGTTATTACTCGTCTGATAGGAAACAAATTCATAAAAAGCTGTAAGACAACCTGTTATGCCGTGGCAGAAAGACTTATCAGGGATGAAAACAGTATGCAGCTGACAAAAGAAAAGGCAATTGATAATAGTATATCCGCCATAATTACGTCGGAAAATAGTATACAATCACGCAATATAACGGAAAAGCTTGAAACGATATTATGGGATGATAGTATCACGCTCAAAGAAGCATTGATCGAATTTGCAAAGGCGGCAGATATTTCTGCAAGTGGAGAAGTTGCAGATCTGAACGATGTTTTCGGGGATATTTTTGGATGGAAGCTTATATTGGCAGACTTTACTGAGACACAATGTGCAGATAAGTTTGATGATATTTGCTCATCGGCGGTTCGGAATGTCGTAAAATCTCTTTTTATGGAATGGCGTATCATCGGATGGGTGGATGAACTTTCTGCTGCTGAAAATATTATGGTATTCATATTCAGTGCAGCATCTGTAATGAAGGCGTATATAGGAGCGGCTGCACTGGTTTTATCCAGAGAAGAATTGATATGTACAGTCTCCGATATTGCTGGTGCATTGTATTCCGACAGTACGATAGCTGTGAGAACAGCGGGATATCTTTCGGATAAAAAATTGATGAATGCTGATTTTATATCTTATATATTAAAATAGCTGTACAAATAAAACTTGCATTAAATGTTGAATTTTTTTTAGAAAAAGCTAAAGTTTATCGGAAAATGAGCGATATTATATATGAAGTATATTAAGAAGAGCTATGCTCTGAAGTAAAAAAATACTATTCAGGGCTTTTGATAAGGAGGAACAGTCATGTCAGGAATGGTAGTACAGCATAACATGAATGCTCTCAATTCGTATAACAGACTTAACTTTAACGTTGCAAGCATGAAGGAAGCTTCTGAGAAGCTCGCTTCCGGTTTAAGAATAAACCGTGCAGGCGATGACGCGGCAGGTCTTGCAATCTCTGAGAAGATGAGATCGCAGATCCGTGGTCTCGGTCAGGCTAAGAGAAACTCTCAGGATGGTATCTCCATGATCCAGACTTTTGAGGGTGCGCTTAACGAAACTCACTCCATTCTTGACAGAATGAAGGAGCTTGCAGCAGAGTCAGCAAACGGTACTTATGACGATGCCACAGACCGTGCTGCTATCCAGCTGGAATTCAATCAGCTGTGTGATGAGCTTGATCAGATCTCTGATACAGATTTCAACGGTGTTATAGCACTGAACGGCGGAAAGATGGCTGACAGTACAGAGCAGGCAGATCATCTGTTTGATTATACAGCATCCGCAAAGCCTATACTCACAGGCGGCACTAATGTTTCGGTATCCAATGCATATCAGTCTGCAGCAGCAGATCTCACATATTGTGAGACCATTACCCTGCAGGTAGGCGCGCGTTCCAAGGATGCAGTAAACTTTACTTTTGCTTATACTTCCACCGGTATGGGTGACCTGAAGGCAAATATGGATGTATCTGCAGCAGGTCTCGGTCTTGGTCCCCTCATTGAAAAGACTTATGACAGGAACGGCGTAATGACAGGTACAACAGTTGTAGCTGATGGATTGGATCTTTCAACTCAGGCTACTGCAAATGTAGCAATCGACAGAATTGATTGCGCTGTCAATAAGGTCTCCATGGTAAGAGCTACTTTCGGTGCCATCCAGAACAGACTTGAACATAAGATTGAAAACCTGACTACTACTGCAGAGAATATGACAGAGGCAGAATCCACCATCCGAGATACAGATATGGCATCCACAATGATGGATTACACTAAGTACAATATTCTGCAGCAGGCTGCACAGTCTATGCTTGCTCAGGCTAATCAGCAGCCCCAGTCTATTTTACAGCTGCTCGGATGATTTACGATCATTATCCCCTTTCCAAATCATGGAGAGGGGATTTTCATATCCATTGGAGCTATTTCCAAAAAAATAAAAAATTTTAAAAAAAAATCTAAAAAAACGCTAAAGTTTTGAAAAAATCCACCGATATAATATACGTGATAGCTGAAAAGCTAAAAACCGTTCTCCCAGTGTACATAAGAGAACAACATTATTACTTTCAACCATACGTCCCCACAGGAACGGATTTCCTGAATAAGTTAACAGGGACGTGAATTTCAAGGAGGAAATTTTTATGGCAGGCATGGTAGTACAGCATAACATGAACGCGCTCAACTCTTACAACAGACTTAACTACAACGTTAACTCTATGAAGAAGTCTTCTGAGAAGCTCTCTTCCGGTTTCAGAATCAACCGTGCAGGTGACGACGCAGCTGGTCTCGCAATCTCTGAGAAGATGAGATCCCAGATCCGTGGTCTGAACCAGGCTAAGAGAAACTCTCAGGATGGTATCTCCATGATCCAGACTTATGAGGGCGCTCTGACTGAGACACACTCTATCCTTCAGAGAATGAAGGAGCTCGCAGCTGAGTCCGCTAACGGCACATATGATGACGCTACAGACCGCGCTGCTATCCAGCTCGAGTTCGATCAGCTGAACGATGAGCTGAACCAGATTGCTGATACAGACTTCAACGGTGTTACTGCTCTGAACGGCGGTACAATGGCTGATGGTACTGTACAGACTGATAATCTGTTCGATTACACTGCAGCAGCTGAGACAACTCCCACTACTTCCACAACACAGGTTTCTGTTGGTAACGCATACAGCGCTGCTGGTGCTGATCTGACCTACACAAGCAGCATCGTTCTGCAGGTAGGCGCTCGTTCCAAGGATGCTGTTAACTTCACATTCGCATATGCAGCTTCCGGTATCGGCTCTCTGTCCGCTAACATGGACGTATCTTCTCGTGCAGATGGTCTGAGCACTGCTGGTCTGAGCCTCTCTACACAGGCTTCTGCTAACGCAGCTATCGACCAGATCGACTACGCTATCAACAAGGTTTCCATGGTTAGAGCTACATTCGGTTCCATCCAGAACCGTCTCGAGCACAAGATCGAGAACCTGACCACAACAGCTGAGAACATGACCGAGGCTGAGTCCACAATCCGTGACACAGACATGGCTTCTGAGATGATGAACTACACCAAGTACAACATCCTTCAGCAGGCTGCTCAGTCTATGCTCGCTCAGGCAAATCAGCAGCCCCAGTCCATCCTGCAGCTCCTCGGTTAATTATAACCCTGCAGCTTAAGAATGGCAAGGCAGCATGATAGCTGACTAGCTAACTAGCTAACGAGGCTCCCCCGAAGTGATTCGGGGGAGTTTTTTTATATAAAATATTTATCAGGATATTGTATCTGTGTGAGTTTTATGGTAAAATAGATGTATCAATAATAATCGGGAAGGAAGATCAGTATGCTGCTTTCAATCGGTATGATAGTAAAGAATGAGGAGAAATACCTCAGGAAATGTCTTGAATCTATTCAGCCTCTGCGTGATGCGGTGGACAGTGAGCTTATAATTGTAGATACAGGGTCCACTGATAAAACAGTGGATATTGCAAAGGAATTCACCGATAATGTGTTGCATTTCGACTGGATAAACGATTTTTCCGCTGCAAGAAATGTCAGCCTGAATGCCGCAAATGGCCAGTGGTATATGTTCATTGATGCGGATGAGATATATCAGTCCTGTGAGGATGTAATTAATTTCTTTGTAACCGGTGAATACAAGAGTTTTAATTCAGCTTTTATAAAGATAAGAAGCTATGCCAACCTGAATAACAGGGCGGATTACTTTGATTGCTATATACCCAGACTAGTAAAAATTGCTCCCGAAACCAAATTTGTTGGCGTGGTGCATGAAAAGCTGGAGCCATTTATCGATCCAAAAAGGCTGCTTATAGATATAGTGGATCATTATGGATATTCATTCGCTAATAACAAAGAATTGCTCAACGAAAAATTCGAAAGAAATTCTAAGCTGCTGCAGGAACGCCTGCTGACTGATGCAAAGGATAATGACCCCACACTCTACAAGGAATTGTATGATACATATAACTTCCTTGAGGATAAAACACAGGCTATCGAGTACGCATATCAGGGAATAGAACTGTGTAAAAAGATGAAAACCGAATATATTATGGCGCTATATTATGCATTGGCACTTCATATGTACAGTGCAAAAAATCATGAAGAATTATATAAGCTTTATGATGAGTATTTCGCTGTGGATATGGATATCCGTGTTAAGGAGCGAACCCTTGATACGGAATTCTATGCGTTCAAAGCAATGTTGCTGTTCAGAGAGGAAAGATATAAAGAAGCGTATGATGAGTTTAAAAAATTCTATTCATTAAAAGAAAAATTCACCAAAGAGGGTATATGCACAAGAGAATCTCTTTATGTAGCATGTGTTTTTGATAATGAAAATGTATTTCTCAGCACTAATTTGAATTTTACAGAGGCTTGTTTGCGTTTGAAAAGATATAAGGACGCAGAAGTGAATTTCAAAAAGTATCCGTTGAAGAAGTTCACTTTTTCTGATATAGACCATATCATGCGCCTGAATCAGATCATCGATTTTCTGAGACTTACCGATGCAAAGGCTCTGGGTCTGATGTATAATACTCTTGAGGATAAGGATAAGCCGATGTTCCTTGCTGCTATCAGATATCGTGTGTTCACATGGAATTTTGACGAGCAGCGCAGTATGCTTAACAGGCTTGTGGGCATGAATCTCAGCGATAAGATCAGCAGACAGCTGGTCGAGCTTCTGAAAACACATATCGTTGATAATGCTCTTACCCAGGAAAAGGTTGAGGCTTTTATTGAAGAAAACGGAGCAAATTATCCTGAACTGCTGTATATAATGCTTCGCAGCAATATGGATATAACTCCTTATGTGCTGGATAGCGCCGATCTTAGGAGAGATCTTATCGGTGGTCATTCCAACATCGTTGGTTTCGGGGAAGCTTTATCTGAATATACTCTTGAAGGCAATCAGGATGAAGAGAGCCTGCAGTGTTTGATAAGACTGTATATGCAGGATATTATCGTCCTTTCAGGGGGAGGAAAAGATATTATTCCTATGGCACTGAAAGTCGGAAAGCTTGCTATGAAGTATCTTAACACTTATGGCGAGAACAATATCACACAGGATGTGATGGCGGCAGTTACTCTGGAGCAGATCAACATCCTGAGAGGTATGCGTAATTTTAAGGAATGCGTAGCCGCCCTGCGACAGCTTATCCAGATAAACAAGGATTATGCTCCCATTGCAAAGGTTTATCAGCAGCTGATAAAAGCAGATATGGGACAGTGATCGATATATTTTCCGCACCGCACATAAAAATGTGCGGTGCTTTTATGTGATGAATTTTTTCGGCTCTGCTATTGCATTTTCAGGGATTTTGTGGTATGATATCATATATATCTGTATATATAAATAAAAATAACATAAACAAACTGAAAGGACATATTTCTATGAGTAAAGTTGTAAAGTTCGGCGGCAGCTCTCTTGCCGATGCAAATCAGTTCCGCAAGGTGGCTGATATAATCCATGCAGATCCTGAGCGCTGCTATGTTGTACCCTCCGCTCCCGGTAAGAGATATTCTGATGATATCAAGGTTACTGACATGCTGTACACCTGCTATGATGCAGTGCAGAGCGGCGAGGATTTCACAAAGGCATTCGCACCTATCAAGGAGCGTTTTAACGGCATTATTTCCGATCTCGGTCTGACTCTTGATCTTGATGAGGAGTTTGAGAAGATCGGTGTTAATTTCAAGGCTGCTGCAGGCAGAGAGTATGCTGCAAGCCGTGGTGAATATCTGAACGGTATCATCCTTGCAAACTATCTCGGATTTGCTTTCATCGACGCAGCAAAGGCCATCTTCTTTGATAACAAGGGCAAGTTTGACGATGACATCACAAACGCTTGCCTTGGCGCTATGCTGGATAAGGCTGAAAAGGCTGTTATCCCCGGTTTCTATGGAGCTATGCCTGACGGCACCATCAAGACATTTTCCCGCGGTGGTTCTGATTTCACAGGCTCTGTTGTTGCAAAGGCAGCAGGAGCTTCCATGTACGAGAACTGGACTGATGTAAGCGGTATGCTGGTGGCTGATCCCAGAATAGTAGAAAACCCCGCAGGCATCAAGGTCATCACATATAGTGAGCTGCGCGAGCTTTCTTATATGGGTGCAAGTGTTCTGCATGAGGATGCGGTGTTCCCTGTAAGAAGTGCAAATATTCCGATCAACATTAAGAACACCAATGCTCCCGAGGATGCAGGCACACTGATCGTTCCTTCCGAGACAAAGCCTGCTGCTGAGCATGTTATCACAGGTATTGCAGGTAAGAAGAATTTCTCTGTAATTTCCATTGAAAAGGATAGAATGAACAGCCATAAGGGCTTTATGAGAAGACTGCTGCAGGTGCTTGAGAATCACGGTATTTTCCCCGAGCATATGCCTACAGGTATCGATACCATCAGCGTGATCGTAAATTCCGAAGAACTGGACGGTCAGCGTGAAAAGCTGACTCAGCGTCTGAAGGATGTTATCAAGCCCGATCATTTCGAGATCGTTGACGGAATGGCGCTTATAGCTGTTGTGGGACGTGGCATGAGATCTGTAAAGGGCGTTGCTACACGTGTGTTTGCTGCTCTTTCTCATGCAAATATCAATATCAGAATGATCGACCAGGGTTCCAGTGAGCTTAATATCATCGTTGGTATCGAGAGTGCTGATTTTGAGAAGGCTATCAAGGTTATTTACAATATGTTCATGCTCAGCGAATAAAACAACGGAAAACGAAAGCGAGGGATTTGAATGGATTACTCAACATATCTGCACGACGCAAAGATCCGCAGCGGAAAGAGCGGAGCCTATAAAAACTATCTTGTAAAAAATATCGAGATAATCGGACAGAGAAAGCTGGTAGTTATCGGCGGTGATGAGGATCTTGCAGTGCTTAATGAAACTATCGATGCGCTGCGCAAGAAGAATGTCCGTGTTCCCGAAATTGCATACAGAGTTACAATTGAAGAGGATAAGGCTCTTGAGGATGGAACCGTCAGATTTATTGATGAGATCAAGGGTAAGGCTTCATCCTTCTATGTGCTTATCCTTGCACCGTATTACAGCGCAGAGATACAGCTTGCGGCTATGGACAAGGTGCTGGGTACTTCTTCCGGCATTGCGGCGGCGCTGAAGTCCATATGTGGATATACCGAGCGTGACTTCTGCGAAATGAATGAGCCCACAGGCTTTGGTTTTAATATGGCAAACAAGAAGATCAGTTCCGCTATCGCGGCAGATTCTAAGAAATACAGCGGCATGGAGGCGGCTACTGCTGCTCAGATGGCGTCCTACAAGGATAAGATGAAGGGTCAGCGCTGCTTTATCCTCGGAAACAATTCTTCCAAGCTGGACGAGCTGAATGTTATCATGAATGAGCGCACCTTTGCTTGCGATGATTTCTGTGATTTCTTCTCCAGAACGCCTCAGCGTCCCTCTTATTACCTGCTGACCGAAGCTAAGTCCTATCTCGGTAACGGTAAGTATATTGAGGGCATGGAGTGCTTTGTGAATGCCGATGTTAAGGTGTTTGAGGATAAGTTCAAGAAAAAGCCCACATACATCAATTCTCTTGGTAAGGGTCTGATCGATGGTCTGCCCACATTTGAGACTTCTGATAGTCTTTACGAGACGTCTGTTATCCTGCCTCTTTATGAGATGATCCAGTTGGCTGTGTATATGGGATTCACAGAGATATATCTGTATGGCTTTGATGGACTGTTCGCTCTCGATATCGATGGCGATGGAATCGGCAGAAAGGTCGCTGAGGGCGCGACTGCTGGCTTCCCTGACAAGGCAAAGAGCGTATTTGATCGAGTTCGTGCCTATGCTGACGGCAATAACATTAAGATTTACAGCATGTGCGAAACAGCAGGCCTTTCCGTGTTTGAAAAGGTAAAATATGAGGATGTGGATTTTACGGCGTCCTCTATCTTTAATAAGATCTAAAATATTACAAGGGCGGAAGCAATGGCTACCTCTCCATTTAATGAGGGAAGGTATGCCCTGTTCCGCCTTTTGGGTTAGGAGGAAAAATCATGAGCCTTGCAGATGAGCTGTTTATTCAGAACTGCCGTGATATCATAGAAAATGGCATTTCCGATGAGGATGAGCAGGTGCGCCCCCGCTGGGAGGACGGAACTCCTGCCCATACCATCAAGAAATTCTGTGTTGTGAATCGTTATGATCTGCAGAAGGAATTTCCGATCATGACACTGCGCAGAATATATTACCGCTCTGCCATTGATGAGATACTCTGGATATATCAGAAAAAATCAAACCGTATCGCAGAACTTGGTTCTCATGTATGGGATGCATGGGCAGATGAGAACGGAACGATAGGCAAAGCATATGGTTATCAGCTGGGTGTGAAGCATCACTACAAGGAGGGTGATTTCGATCAGGTGGACAGAGTTCTGTTTGATCTGAAGAACAACCCCGCCAGCCGCCGTATCATGACTAATCTCTACAATCATGCTGACCTGCATGAGATGCAGCTTGCTCCCTGTGCTTATTCCATGACCTTTAATGTAAGCGGAAACAAGCTGAACGGACTGCTCAATCAGCGTTCGCAGGATATGCTTACAGCGAACAACTGGAACGTCTGCCAGTATGCCGCGCTGCTCACGATGTTTGCAAAGGCAAGCGGATTAGTTCCCGGTGAGTTCGTTCATGTTATAGCAGATGCGCATATTTATGACCGTCATATCGATGCGGTGAAGAGACTTATTGAAAAGAAGCCCTTCCCTGCCCCTGAGATGCAGGTCGAGGATATCACAGATTTCTATAAATTCACTAAGAATAGCTTTACGGCAGTGGATTATCAGTATCACGAGTTCACCGATAAGATCCCTGTAGCAATTTAAAAGAGGTCTATATGTTCAATCAGATGAAACTAGCTGTACTTATTGACAGCGATAATGTATCACCGAAGCATGCGCAGTTTATCATGCAGGAGGTGGAGAAATACGGAATTCCCACCTATAAGAGAGTATATGGTGACTGGGAACAGGGCGGAAATGGCTGGCACAATGCGGCGATCAATTATTCCATCATGCCGGTTCAGCAGACCTGCTATGTGACGGGTAAGAACGCTACGGATTTCTCTATGATAATAGATGCGATGGATATTCTGTATACAGGTAATGTGGATGGCTTCTGTCTTGTTACCAGCGACAGTGATTTTACACGTCTTGCTATTCGCCTGCGTGAAGCGGGCAAGCTCGTTGTGGGTATCGGAGAGCTGAAAACGCCTCGGGCATTCACTACAAGCTGCCATCATTTCTGTTATCTTGATAGGATGTGCATTGCAGAGGCGACTTTTGATGAGAAAGAGGTTCGCAAGACTGTTATCGATTATGTAGCGGAGCATGATGGCGAGCGCATAGACCTTGCGAAAGTGAGTGCGATCCTCACATCCAGATTTGGCAACATTAACTTTGATGAGCTGGGATATAAGCGTTTTTCTTCTTTCATCGACAGTTTTTCTGAGCTAAGAAGGAGCAACACTTTCGTATCCATGAAGAAGAAAAAAGCACCCGCGCCTGCTCCTGAAGTTAAGGCGAGTGAGGTAACAGAGGCGGATATCGTAGCGGCGATCGGGCAGTATTTTGAAGAGTATGCTCCTCAGAATGACAACATGATGAAGATAGAGAGCTATCTCAACAGCCGTTTCGGAAAGATAGATTTCTCCCGTTTTGGCTCGAAACGATTTGCAAAGTTTATTGACCGTCAGCCTGGGTTAAAACGCACAGGAACGAGAATCGAGCCTGTTGAGGTAACTGTTGGAGAGAAACTGACCGCAGAGCTCTTTGCGAGGGAGGCTATCGCTTATGCAGTGGAGAATTCCCCAAAGGGCGGAAATGCGGGACAGCTGAATAACTATCTCATTGGAAAATACGGCAAGAATTACTATCGTGGTATAGGTTTCGGTGATTTCCATGCGGCGCTTGCCTCTTTAAACGAGCTGTCTGTGGACAACAACCTGATCTTTGTAAAGACAGATGAGCCTGCAGTGGTGCATGAGGATATAACCATAGAAAAGGCAACCGAGCAGATAAAGGGTTACGCGGCGGATAATATGCCCGCAGGCGGAAATATTGGTCAGCTCAATAATGAGCTGATGAATCGCTTTGGCAAGAATTATTGTGCAGAGCTTGGATTTGGGGATTACAGATCCATGCTTGCCGCAATAGGCGGTGTAACAGTTAAGAGAAACCGTATCTATCTCGCCATCGTCCGTGAGGATGAGCATGAAAAGGAGAACACGGAGTCTGCTGTCCCGCTGCCTGAAGCAGAAGTCAGTGCAGATGTGGAGATCCCGGCTGAGACAGTGGAGACGGTGGAGATATCCGTTGATGAACAGCCGGCGGATGCGGCTTCGACGCAGGTAGTTGCCGAAGAGAAGCCTGATATGAATTCTGTGCGCCGTGATGTGCTGAATTTTGTGGCGAATGCGGAAACGGGCGCAGGTATCTCTGCTTTAGGTAAGATGTTCGGTGAAAAGTACGGAAAGACATTCTTAAAGGAAATGGGATATACCTCTGTGAGAAAGCTCGCGGAGGAAATGACGGGTATCGTGATCAAGTCCAATAAACTGTATATCGATGAGACTTTTGCACAGCAGACAGAGGAGATCGAGCAGTTTGTAAAGGATTTTGCAAACGGCAGTGGCAGCCGTAGCGTAAGGGCGCTCGGTATGCAGTTGAAAAAGCGATTTGAGGGATTTGATTTCAGAAACTACGGCTTTGCGAGATTCACAGATTTCATCAATGCTATCGACGGAGTCAGGGCGGACAGATATCATGTAAAGCCTGTAAAGTCGGAGGGCTGATATGGATCAGAGGTTTTCCAGAACAGAGCGCATCTTTGGCACTGACGGAATGGATAGGCTGAGAGATTCCTGCGTTGCGGTCTTTGGAGTAGGCGGTGTGGGAAGCTATATCGCAGAGGGTCTTGCCCGCAGTGGAGTTGGACATATCCATCTTATCGACAGCGATGATGTGGATATCACGAATCTCAATCGTCAGCTCGAAGCGCTGAGCGATACGGTGGGTCAGCCTAAAGCTGAGGCTATGAAAGAGCGTATCCTGCAGATAAATCCCGAGTGTGATGTTGTGGTGCATAATTGTTTTTTCCTGCCTGAAAATTCGGATGATTTCGATTTCACAAAATACGATTATGTAGCGGATGCGGTGGATACTGTTACCGCTAAGATCGAGCTTGTGATGAAGGCTCAGCGTGAGGGAGTTTCGATAATCAGCTCCATGGGCACAGGTAACAAGCTCTGCCCTGCTATGCTGGAGGTGTCTGATATTTACAAAACCTCCGTCTGCCCTCTTGCAAGAGTAATGCGGCAGGAGCTGAAAAAGCGTGGCGTTAAGAAGCTGAAGGTGGTCTATTCCAAGGAGGAGCCGATAAAGGCGATGGAGTCTGATGAAGAAAATGCTCACCGCCGTAATATTCCTGCGAGTGCGGTGTTCGTACCGGGAACGGCGGGGCTGATAATTGCCTCGGAAATAGTAAAGGATATCGCCTTTAAGTGATACAAAGGAGGCTATAATGCCGCTGTTGTTTGAAAAAATGCCGGTTTTGGATAGATATAATTTCTGTCGGAGATCGAACTATCAGGCTTTTTTATATGGAAAGGGTATGGATATCGGCGGAGGCACTATCACCAGAGAAGAAATAGATGAGCTTGACGATCACCCTGAATTAACAAGAATATCGATTGCAGGGCTTCATCAGGATACGTTTGATTATTTTGTCACTACTTATGGTGATAGATTTGAAGCAATATTTTTCTTCAAAAATAAAATGGTTGGAGATCTCTCCGCTCTGAGTACGTTGAATAACGTCAAATCCTTGGCCTATTTCCTTAATCAGCGCGCGGTATCGTTGTGGGATATGTCTGGCAATAAATCACTTAGTATGCTATGTATTGATGATTTTTCAAGACTTCATTCCCTTAATGGAATTGAGACGGCACCATCATTAAAGGTACTGGATTTTGGCAATATGGTATGGGCTACATCGGAGTATGATATCATACCTGATTTGGAGGATTCACCGCTTGAGGATATTAGCTTCAACGCTGAGTTGTCTTATGAAAATATATATAAATTCCTCGGGATAAAAGGGTTGAAAGAACTCGATTTTCGCAGTAATTTATGTAAAGCAGAATTTCTAGCGTGGATATGCTCAAACTATCCGCATCTCAACGGACGGTGCCTTGCTCCGTATTACTTGTATAATGAAACACAGGGCTTTATTAATGGAAAGCGCAAGCCACACATAGATATAACAAATGAGAAACACAGAATAAAGATGGAAAAGGCTGTAGCCGATTTTGACAAGATGAAACAAAGATTTTTGGGCTTGTCATTCAGCGAAATAATGACGCTTATTAATAAATAATGTTCCAAGTATCTATTGGAGTGTTGCTTTTGCGTAATTCAGACCAAAAATAACTAACCATATATAAGCTCATTTGCAGATAAAATTAACGGCGGAGAAAACTCCGCCGTTTTTGTGTCTTTTACAAGTCGTCAGCGTCCTGAACAGGCACCTCATAGGGATCCTCGGGGACTCCCGTGTACATACCCTGCGGGTCGGTATCGGTGGATGCCATCGTTGACATAAAGCCCTCAAGCCGCTTGTTTATCCGTCGTATCTTTTCGGGGGAAGGCTGAGAGTACATAATACATCATCCTTTCTCACTTTTTGTCGGAAATCGATAAAAAAGACCGCCGTGACCAGTCACAGCGGTCTATAATATTTTCTGCACAAATACAATGATAATACAAGTTATTTTTTTCTCATATCATTGGCGGTGTATACCACTTCTGCGTAGATCGAAGCAACTATCTGATAAAGCTCTTTCGGGATAGTCTCGCCCGCATTGAGCATTACCAGCAGTGCTGCAACGCTGTCGTCACGGTATATCGGCACACCTGATTCATCTGCGATATTTACAATGCGCTGGGCAAGCTCGCCCAGACCCGAAGCTACAACAACGGGTGCATAGTTCATATCGGGATTGTATTTCAGCGCTACTGCGGCATTCTGTCCGTAAATGCGCTTGTTGTTTGCAGGTGGCTTAGGATGTTTGCTCTGCATATTTCATCCTCCTTAAACTCTTGTGTTGAGGGTGGTGCGCTTATCCAGTATCTTCGGGAAGATCTCGGTAAGATTGTGCGGAGTTTTAAGCGGTGCGGTCTCGAAGGTGCGTGTGTTGTAACCGATATTGCGGATTATTTTATTTATGCGGTCCTTCATCGGATCTATCTGCTTTTCAAATCTGGGCGGATACAGCATTGCGAGATTCACATCTTCGCCGAGAGCATACATATCCAGCTCAAATCTGCCGATACTCTCCACATCGAAAGTCAGGAACAGGTGGTAGTTGCGCTGCGTTCCCGGAGTGTTATTGGGATTGTTTTCATCGTTATCTACCCAAAGTTCACCGAAAGCCTTTGTGCCATCCACGTCCAGAGGCAGGATATAATGTGCCAGCGGTGTGAACACACCGGGAGCATTCAGCAGGCTTTGGAGAAGGTTGGTAGCATTGAAGCTGTCCAGAGATTTCAGCGCAGGATGGTTGATATTCTCTTCGATAAACTCCGTCAGGCAGTCCAGTGTAGAGCTTACAGGCGGACGCACACCATGCTGCGGCAGCTCATTCTTCACTGCCATCTGCTCGATGACATCAACGAATGCGCCATACAGACGTTCCCTTACAGGGATATCGGGCATGGAGCGCAGCAGCTCGTTCAGCTTGTCTATAGCTTCCTGCACGGTATGTATTTTTGAAAAGTCCTGCATGAATGCTTCGAACTGTTCTCCGGTCTCGTCGTGAACAAACAGACCCTGCACCATTTTCTCGAGGGTCTCCATTCCCGTAGTCTTTCCGCGGGCATAAGCAGCCAGCATATGCTCGATATTATAGCCGCTGTGCTTCAGAAGAGGCATAAAACTCTTCTCGCTCATGCTGTCAAAGAGGAATTTTCTGTAGCCCGTCAGCTCTTCGGTGAAATCTTCTTCGTTATTTTCTACAAATTCTTCTGCCTCTGTTTCAACAATCTGCTGATTCTCACTTTCTAAGGCCATTTTATTTAAATTTTTACTAGTTGAATTGCCCGAAAGAGGTTGATTTTGTGGAAGATTTGTAGTATAATTATCTAAAGGCGTTTCACTATGATTAAAATGTGTTTCACTGTGATCGTGATGTGCTTCGCCGTTAGGTTGTTTTACATCCTGTTTTCCGAATAATGCGGAGTAAAGTCTGTTGAAGGAGTTCTTCAGTGACTCTCTCAGCGTTCCCGAGGCAGTCTGCGAAAGCAGCAGGTTGAAGTATTCCTTACACATGTACGGACTGTTGTTGTACCTCGAAAGATTATGTATTATAAGAGGTATCAGCATCTGAGTCTTATCGTCGTTAAGGAGGCTTCCACTGACATCCTTCAGTATCGAAAGAGTTTCACCCTTGAGATATTCGAAGAACTTGTCGGCGTCATCTGCTCCCCACTGCTGGGAAAGATTCATGAGTTTCGTGGAAAGCTTCTCGTTTGGCGAGAAGTATTCCGAAAGGAATTTCATGTTTGCGCGGAGAGCTCCGAGTATCTCGTTCTTGTTCTGAGCGAAGTTCAGGGATTTCAGCAGATTGCCGATGATCTCCTTGGTTGTCGGGTCTGTAGTAGTCTTTGCCACATCGCGAAGTACATCGTAGAATTCATGGCCGCTGAACATCGTGTTCTGCTGTTCCTGATTACAGATCTCATCCACCAGCTCCTCGGGAGTAACGTAGAGATCTCTTGCGAGATCTTCCAGTTTTCCGTAAAGCTCGGTATGACCTGTTATCAGAGCCTGATTGAGTACTTCCACATTCAGCAGATCTTTCAGGGTCTCCACTGCAAGTGTAGGATCCTTGGCGACCTGCACAGAAAGCGGGATCAGCTCACGGTTGCCCATTTCAAGGCGGGAGCGAGCGCCAGCATTGGAACCGGTTCCGGCGCCGCCCACACCGGTCAGTCGGACGATATCGAATGGTTCGGTATTGGCATCCATCGGACGGGAGCTGTAATTGTAATTCTTGGCGGTGATCGGGTTATTGATCTGTGGGATCTGTGCCATTGGCATTCACTCCTTTTCAAGTGGTGTCTGCTAATATTGTAGCATAAATCCACGGAATATTAAAGTGTTTTACAAAAATTTTTTTCATAGCAAAATAAAATAATGGAATTTGTGCAGAAATGCACTCGGAAAGGACTGTTATTATGGCAAGAATCGAACCCGGCATGGAAGCTATGCTTGACATGTACTTCTTTGAGACCAACTCACTTCTTGAGCAGCTTGATGAGATCCTGCTCAGAACAGAGCAGGCAAACGTTTTTGACAACGAGGACATCAAGGAGATTTTCCGTATCATGCACACCATCAAGGGATCTTCCGCAATGATGGGCTTTGAAAATCTGTCGGTGCTTGCTCATAAGGCTGAGGACATGTTCTTTGTTATCAGAGAGAATCCTGATGTCATCACAGATGTAAGTTTTGTATATGATCTGGTATTCCAGGTATCTGACTCCTACAAGGCTCAGATCGAGGCTATTCAGAATCATAATGATGGCGAATACGAGAGCATGGATTTCACTGATCTCATCAATAAGCTCCTCAAGGGAAGAGATACTCTTCTTGGCGAGGCAACAAATGATGAGGCTCCCGCTGCTGCGGGTGGTGCAGCTGCTGCTCCTGCCGCTGTAAACAGTGTTGATGCAGACAAGACTACTGTAAGAGTATTCTTTGAGGATGGCTGCCAGATGGAGAACCTGCGTGCATTCCTCCTTATTAATACAATTAAGGATGAGTGTGACTATCTTGATTTCACACCCGCTGATGTTGAGACTAATCCCGAGACTTCTAAGGTGATCATCGAGCAGGGCTTCCTCATCACCTTCAAGCCTCTCGATAATGTTGATTTCGTATTAAGACAGATAGAGAATGCACTGAACGTTCAGTCTTATGAGATCGTTCAGGCTGCTGCGGCTCCTGCTCCTGCCGCTCCTGCTGCGGAGCTTCCTCCCGAGCCTAAGGCTGTTTCTTCTGCTGCTCCTGCACCCGCACCTGTTGCTGCTCCTACTCCTGCGCCTGCGGCATCTGTTGAGAAGAAGGAGCCTTCCGCTGCAGAAAAGGCACAGGCTGCCGTTGAGAAGGCACAGGCTGCAAGTGGTATGCAGAAACAGAACCTTATCAGCGTAAACCTTGCAAAGCTCGATGCACTGCATGATATCGTAGGCGAGATCATTACTACAGAGTCAATGGTAGTATCCAATCCCGATCTTGAGGGACTGGAGCTTGAGAGCTTCAACAAGGCTGCAAGACAGCTTCGCAAGCTGACAAGTGAACTGCAGGATACAGTAATGTCCATCCGAATGGTACCTCTTGCAGGTGTATTCCAGAAGATGAACAGAATCGTCCGTGATATGCGCAAGAAGCTGGGCAAGGATGTTGAGTTTGTTATCGAGGGCGAGGAGACTGAGATCGATAAGTCCATCGTTGACAGCCTGCAGGATCCTCTGATGCATCTTGTAAGAAACTGCATGGACCACGGTATTGAGGACAATGTTCAGGACAGAATCAATGCAGGCAAGCCTGAAAAGGGTACTCTGAAGCTTTCCGCACAGAATGCTTCGGGTGAAGTTATTATCACTGTACAGGATGACGGTAAGGGTATTGACCCTGAGAAGATCCTTGCTAAGGCAAGAAAGCAGGGCATCCTCACAAAGCCTGAAAGCGAATATAGCGAGAAGGAGATCCAGAATCTCATACTTCTCCCCGGCTTCTCCACCAATGAGCAGGTTACAGAGTTCAGCGGCAGAGGCGTTGGTATGGACGTTGTTAAGGCAAACGTTGAGAAGTGCGGCGGCACTATCGTAGTAGATAGTAAGAAGGGTCAGGGCACATCCTTTATCATCAAGATCCCGCTGACTCTCGCCATCATCGATGGTATGGAGATCACCTGCGGCGATCTGGTATTCACTGTTCCGATATCCACTATCCGCGAGAGCTTCATGGCTGATCCAAGCCAGTTCCTCAGCGATACAGACAACAACGAGATGATCATGATCCGTGGCGTGTGCTATCCTATACTCAGGCTGCACGAGGCATTCGGTATTGAGACAGAGGTAACAGATCTTTGTGAGGGTATACTGCTCCTTGTGGAGAACGACAGCAAGAGCATGTGCATCTTTGCGGATAAGCTCATCGGCGAGCAGCAGGTAGTAGTAAAACCCTTCCCGAAGTACCTGTCCAGATACAATATCAAGAGCAAGGGCCTGTCGGGTTGCACCATCATGGGTGACGGCAGCATTTCGCTCATCATTGACACTAACACACTTATCGGTTAAGGAGGAGAAACAGACATGACATATGATGTAATCAAGGAGGCTGTTGCGAAGCAGCAGTCCAGCGATAAAAAAGTCTCCGCCGAAAACCGCATTCTCGGCAAGGTAATGACTTTCCACATTGGCGATCAGATCTACGGTATTGAGATCCAGAACGTGCTTGAGATCATTGAGATGCAGCACATCACAAAGATCCCCCATGTCCCCTCTTACATAAAGGGTATCATCAATGTGCGAAGCAAGGTAGTACCGATCGTTGATATCAGAACACGTTTCGGCAAGCCTGAGATCCCTTATACCAGCAGAACCTGCATCATCATTGTTACAGTTGATGACGATTCTGTGGGAATCATTGTTGACAGAGTAGCTGATGTTGAAGATATCCATTCCGGCGATATCTCTGCAACACCTGAGACCCGCAACGTAAACACAAATTCCTTTATTCAGTATATGATCCGCTCAGAAGATATCGTAAAGCTGATACTGGATGTAGAAAAGCTTTTGGGAGATGAGGTGTAATACATGGAGCTGACCGACCGAGAATTTGAACGGCTGGTTGCGTTCATGCATGATAATTACGGCATTAATCTTTCCGCAAAGCGTGTGCTTATTCAGGGCAGATTAGGAAATATGCTGAAGGATCGTGGTTTCAAGAGCTATAATGATTATCTGGATGCTGTAATGTCCGATACATCGGGCGTGGAAGTTACTACGATCCTCAACAAGCTTACAACGAATCACACTTTCTTCATGCGAGAGCCTGAGCATTACACCTATCTGAAAGATGTGATACTTCCCTATCTCACCAAAACGGTGAAGAACAACGAGCTTCGTATCTGGAGCGCAGGCTGTTCATCGGGTGAGGAATGCTACACCACTGCTATGCTGATGGATGAGTATTTCGGTAAGGATAAATCCCGTTGGGATACAAGGATCCTTGCAACGGATATATCCCACAGTGTTATGGACAAGGCAAAGCTGGGAATTTATAATGCAGATGGTATGAAAGGTCTTAGTCCGGAGTGGAAGAAGAGGTATTTCAAGGATCTGGGCGATGACAAATTCGAGATATGTCAGCAGATAAAGGATGAGATAATCTTCAAGCCCTTTAATCTGATGGAGCCTATGCCCAAAACATTTGCGGCACGGCCGTTCGATCTTATCTTCTGCCGTAATGTGATGATCTATTTCGATCTTCCCACTAAAACAGCACTGGTAAATCGCTTTTATGACGTGCTGAAGCCGGGCGGATATCTCTATATCGGTCATGCGGAGAGCATTTCCCGCACTGAAACGAAGTTTGAATACGTAAAGCCCGCAATTTATCGTAAGCCTCTTTAAGGCAACAACAGAAAAACATCCGCCGCACATACAGCTGTCTATGCAGCGAGTGTGCGGCGAAATTTTCGTAATTACAGGAGCAGTATATGAGAAGAATCAAGCTGCTGGTCGTGGATGATTCTATCCTGTTCAGAGAGGTGCTGGCGCGTTATATACGGCAGGATGAACAGATAGAGGTTGTCGGCACCGCAGGCGACGCTTATGCGGCGAGGGATTTGATACAGAAGTGCGATCCCGATGTGATGACACTGGATATCGAAATGCCAAAGATGGATGGCATAGCTTTCCTCAGAAAGCTGCATCCCGCTAACAGCATTCCGACAATAGTTGTCTCTTCTTGCGAGGAGCGTAAGTCAGAGGCAATCGGCGCAGGAGCTGCAGAATTTATTGCAAAGCCTCTTACGCGTACCAATGCTGATATGCAGAAATTTGCAGAAACGCTGTGTGGCTCAATAAAACGAGCTTATTCCAGAAATAATCTGCAGAGGCTTGCCAAGGGCGACAGCGCCAAAGCAAGAAGCTCGGTTATACCCGAAATAAAGATAGACAAAGGTGTTAAAGCATCTAATACCGTTGCAAAAAAAGAAGTGACAACCGGATCGGTGCCTGCTGCAGGTGGTATTCGTAGGTCTGATATGATCATTGCATTGGGTGCGTCGACGGGCGGAACAGAGGCGTTAGAGCAGGTTATCCGCAGCTTTCCTGAGGATATGCCGCCTGTTATTGTGGTGCAGCACATGCCTGCAGGCTTTACAAAGATGTATTCCGAAAGGCTGAACAAATCCTGCCATGTAACGGTCAAGGAGGCCGAGGATGGAGACAGGCTGCGAACAGGTCTTGTTATCATCGGTGCGGGGGAGCATCATCTGCGTTTGTGCAAGGACGCTAAAGGCTATTATATCTCGTCGCAGAAAGGCGAGAAAGTCTCGGGCCACTGCCCTTCTGTTGACGTTATGTTCAGCAGCGTAGCTGAGGTTGCAAAGGAAAACGCTATCGGTGCTATCCTTACAGGCATGGGAAGAGATGGCGCTGAGGGTCTGCTGAAGATGCGCAATGCAGGAGCTTTCACTGTGGGTCAGGATAAGGAGTCCTGCGTGGTATACGGAATGCCGATGGAGGCATACAAGCTCGGTGCTGTATGCGTACAAGCCCCGCTGTACCGTGTTGCGGATATAATAATCGATAAGCTCAGATAATAATTTGACCGCCCGAATTTGATCGGGCGGTCTTTTGTGTGATCGAGATTACTTCTTATCAGCGTTTTCCATAACAAGCAGGTTCATCTCAAAGGGAGTGAACAGCTTGCAGCAATCGTGTGTGCCGGGGTTAAGGAATGCAGCCTTGCCCTTTACTGCCTGAAACAGCTTGGAGGTCTTCATCTTCATGCAGTTGAAGCTCTTTCTTTCGGGTGTTGCGAGAACAGACATCTTTGAAGGAGAGGTAAAGAACGGAATGCACTGCTGACCCTCGTTATTCTTCATGGAGAGAATGTTGAGCAGCTTGTTGCCGTTGTCATCTGTTCTTTCAGAAACCTGAGCAATAACAAACACTTCGGAATCCATGAGATCGGGAAGGACATCCTTCCACTTGTTCTTATCCTTAACTGCGGCGGAGATCCTTTCCTCCAGCGCCTTGTTGATGTTTTTGATCTCTTCCTGTGTCAGCTGGTTAGCCATGTTTGATCTTCCTTTCTGTAGTGGATTATATCAGCGTGTTTTTTCTGCGTTTTCCTTGATGATCCTTGCGATAACATCATCCAGGGGAGATACACCGAGATCGCCCTCCTTGCGGGAGCGGAGCGCCACAGTGTTGCCCTCCACCTCGTTGTCACCAACGATGAAGAAATAGGGGATCTTTTCGATCTGAGCCTGTCTGATCTTCCAACCGATCTTCTCGTTTCTGTTATCAACAGAGGTGCGGATGCCCATGCTTTCAAGCTTAGCGGAAATGCCCTCTGCATACTCTTTTGCTCTGTCGGTGATGGGCA
>JAZKZL010000323.1:0-7235 GCA_045612645.1 Oscillospiraceae bacterium | reverse complement strand
GCAGGCGAGCTGTGCATTTCAGGCGACGGCGTAGGCAAGGGTTATCTGAACAGACCTGAACTGACAGCCGAAAAGTTCATACCCAATCCCTTTATTGAGGGCAAGACCATGTATTGCACAGGCGACCTTGCACGTTGGAGACCGGACGGCGAGATAGAATACCTCGGCAGAATCGACACACAGGTTAAAATACGCGGTTTGCGTATAGAGCTTGGCGAGATAGAGAGCGTTATGAGCGGCTTTGAGGGCATCCACATGACCGCAGTTACAGACAAGCGCGACGAAAACAACCGTCAGTATCTTGTAGGTTACTATACCGCTGATACATATATCGACGAAAAGGCTCTGCGACAGCATTTAGCAGCGAAGCTGCCGAAATACATGGTGCCGAACTATTTTGTTCACCTTGAAGAAATGCCTATGACAGCAAGCGGCAAGACCGACAGAAAAAATCTGCCCCTGCCTGACTTTACATTATCTCAGGAGGAGTATGTTGCTCCCGAGACCGAGCTTGAAAAGCAGCTTTGCGGTGTTCTGTGCGAGCTTTTCTCTGTCGAGCAGATGGGCGTGACAGACGATTTCTTTGACATAGGCGGCGACAGCCTGAAGGCTATCGAGTATGTAGCAAAGGCTCATACGGCAGGCGTGGAATTCGCATTGCAGAATGTGTTTGACTACCCGTCAGTGCGTGAGCTGTGCAATTTCCTTGAAAACGGCGCTGAAAAGATCGTCAGATACACAGCCGCTGATTTCGAGAAGTACGAGGAGATACTGAGCAGAAATGTCATTGATGTGAGCTACGTTCCCGAAAAGCATTCTCTCGGAAATATACTGCTGACGGGTGCTACTGGCTTCCTCGGCGCACACATCCTTGACGATCTTATGAAGAATGAAACAGGAACTGTTTATTGCCTTGTCCGCAGTGCTGAAAAGCTCAAGGATACAACAAGACACTATTTTGGCAATAAATATGACAGCGAGCTTGGCAAACGTATCATTCCCATTGTGGGAGATATTACAAATATCATCCTGTCACCTGATGCGCCCGAGGATATACAAACGGTCATCCATACCGCAGCGACCGTTAAGCACTACGGCTCTTACGATTATTTCCGCAGCGTGAACGTGGAGGGAACCCGAAATGTAGTGAGCTATGCAAAGCGTGTCGGTGCTAAGCTGATACATATTTCTACGCTCAGCGTAAGCGGAAACAGCCTTGCAGACGAATTCAGCGTGTATCATTCCGAAGAAGAAAAGAATTTCTACGAGTCCTCTCTGTTCATAGACCAGCCGCTTGAAAATGTCTATGTACGCAGTAAGTTTGAGGCAGAGCTTGAAGTTCTTGACGCTATGCGCTTCGGGCTTGATGCGAAGATAGTCCGTGTGGGTAATCTCACAAACAGGCTGTCAGACAGCAAGTTCCAGCCTAATTACGAGTCAAATGCGTTTCTGACACGATTCAAGGCGGCTGTTGAATTGGGAATGTTCCCTGATTATCTCCTGCCGCTGTATGCGGAATTCTCGCCTATCGACCAGACCGCAGAGGGTGTTGTGAAGATAGCGCAGTATGCAGATAAGCAGTGCGTATTCCATTTGAACAGCAACCGTCCTATCTACTTCGACAGGCTGCTTGAGGTGTTCGGACAGCTTGATATAAAGATGGAGCTTGTCAGCGGCGAGGTGTTCAATGCAACATTGCAGAAGATAGCTCAGGATTCGCAGACGGAATACATCTACGAAGCCTTCCAGAACGATATGGATGAAAACGGTCAGCTTGTTTACGATAGCAACATCAGGCTTAAAAACGACTTCACTGACTGGTTTATGCGCAAGCTTGGTTTCGAGTGGGCGCAGATAGATTATGACTATATCAAGGCTTACATTGACTATTTCAGAGAAATTGGTTATCTGGAGGTATAAATGCGAAACAGACCATACCCACTATACTCACTACCCGAGATAACTGACCTGAAAGATATGCTGCTTCAACGGTGCGAGAAATCTGCGAACTCTCCCGCATTCACTTTTTCAGGCCAAAAAGACGCATTAGTAATAAAAAGTACATTGGATTTCATATGCGATATCAACGCTTTGGGTACATTCCTGCTAAGCAAGGGACACAAGGGAGATCATATTGCTGTAATCGGCGAAAACTCCTACGAATGGCTTGTCAGCTTTATGGCGATAGTCAATGGCGGTAATGTGGCTGTTCCTATTGATAAGGAGTATTCACCAGCAGAAGTCACTGAATTGCTCGCAAAAAGCGATTGCAGAGCTGTTATCATATCCAAAGGATATTCAGACCTTGTTGAGGATACTGGGCTTACAGTATATTCAATGGGGGATTTCCAGAAGTTCATTGATGAGGGACAGCGGCTGATAGATAGCGGAGATCGTAAATTTGTTGATTACAAGATCACTCCTGAACAGCTTGCAGCAATATTCTTCACATCGGGCACCACAGGCAGCAGCAAGGGCGTTATGCTCTCACATAAGAATATGGCTGCTGACATCAACTTTGCCTGCAAGAACTTCGTGCTTGAGGGTGATACGCTAGCTGTATTGCCGTTTCATCACACCTTTGGACTTATAACTGCGATCTTTAAGGTGTTCCATTACGGCAAATGCACTTATATAAACAAGAGTCTGAAACGCATCAAGCAGGATATATCCGCATCCAGACCCCAGACCATATTTATGGTGCCGCTGTTTGTTGAGACATTCTATAAACAGATAATCGACACTGCAAAGAAATCAGGCAAATACAATACGCTGAAACGAGGCGCAAAGTTCAGTAATGTCCTGCTGAAGCTAGGCATAGATATCCGCAGGAAGCTGTTCAAGTCGGTGCTGGACGCATTCGGCGGCAATCTCCAATACATAATTTGTGGCGGTGCGCCGCTGGATGTAAAGTATGTCAAAGAATTCCGCTCCTGGGGAGTTAATATTCTTAACGGTTATGGCATAACAGAATGCTCTCCTGTAGTTTCGGTAAACAGGAATCACTACTGGCATGATGGCAGTGTAGGACAGATACTGAAAGGCTGCGATGTTAGAATAGCCGACGATGGCGAGGTCATTGTCAAGGGCGATAATGTAATGCTCGGTTATTACGAGGATGAACAGTCTACAGCCGATGTGTTGATCGACGGATGGTATCACACAGGTGACCTCGGCAGGATCAAGGATGGTTTTCTGTTCCTTACGGGCAGAAAGAAAAATCTTATCATACTAAGCAATGGCGAGAATGTCTCTCCTGAGGAAATAGAGGCAAGGATACTACGTGATGATACGGTATGTGAGGTCGTTGTTTACGAGGACGGCGGTCAGATAGTGGCTGAGATATTCCCTGTTGAAGAGCATATCGGAGATACCGCTCATTTTGACAGCCTCATAAAGCGAGTGAACGAAGGACAGCCGAAATTTAAGCAGGTCAATATAGTACGACTTAGGGATAAGGAGTTCTTCAAAAATACCACCAAGAAAATAGTACGCTACAAGGTCAAGGAGGAACATGACAATGATAGATAAGATAATAGAAATACTGGCAGAATTCACCGAGATGCACACTGCAGATATGAACGAAAGCACAGAACTTGTAAACGATCTGGGACTCAACTCCCTTGATGTGATGAATGTAGTCGTAGCATTTGAGGACGAGTTCGACATTGAGATCCCTGACAGAATTATTAAGGATCTGCAGACGATCGGTGATATTGCGGAATATATTGAGAAGCACGCATAAGCTTCCGTAAAACGCCCCTTTTCCGAACATAGATTTACGAACGGGTTTCCGAACGAAACATCCCCTGAAATCGCTTGAATTTCAGGGGATGTTTTTTTGTCCGTTAAACGATCGTTTAATGGACATTTGTTTTAACGGACTATACTGTTGGTGGCATAGGTTATGCTCGACTCCGCTTTATAGCATCTTACCACCATACCATCGGTATATGTACTTTGTTTTTCGATTTATGATTTATAATCACCTACCATGCGCTATGTATAGAATATCGCACGATATAAGACTGTAGAGCTAATTATAAGAGATATCATAATACCGGTGGTATGGTGGTATATATTGAAGTGATACTAGTTATGTGCTATAATATACATAATTCCAAGCAACCAAAAATAAAAAGGAGATTAATAACATATGAAAAATGAACTTACAGAAAAGCTAACACGCGATCAGAAAGATTATCAGAAGTACGCCTATATCCCAAGAAGGATATGCGAAAGCTATTCCGAAGAAAAAATAACCACAAGAAGAATAATCGATGAGCTTTTAAATACTATTATCGGTCCGAAGTATGAAGAGATTCTTAATTCATACTCGGAAACTCAAAACGGAAAAGTAATAATAGAATTGACTAAATATGTAAGTGAGAATAAACCTTTCCCATCAGATAATTTTAATCGTTATTTTGAAGCTATCACGCATATATTAAGTTGCTATTTATGTGTGCCGATATGCGAGGAAGAAGATAATGTTATTTCTGATAATACAAACGGCAATATAGCAGAAAAAAATGACATAGACGAAAGCAATGAAAGTGGTTATGACTCTAGAGATTGTCCTGACAATGATAAGGAAGATGGTAATGGTCTAAAAAAATACTCGCGCAACATCAAAGCATTAATGAACTGCATGTCTAATATATGCGAAAAAGCTCTGCCTGGACATAATGGGATTATTCAGTTATTATCACCTTATAATGTTGATAATTATTACAAGGATCGCAAATTTGAATTCGATCCGATCGTATTTTGCTTCGATGATGAATTACCACGCGAAAGTTTAGTTGCTAATGCTACAGTAAGTGACAACGATGATGGAAACGAGTGTATTGTTGATATCGAAAGAACTGTTGAGAGTAAATCGGAAGTTACTGAGATATTAGCAAAAAAACATCCGGATTATTATGGCATATTTATTATAAATGAGTTTCTGTTTACCTTTATATGCAATATATTTATACATTGTCTACATAACAAACCACTATCAGCCAAACAAATTGCTGAGATTTATGTTACTGTGTTATTGAGCTTTTATCACCCAACATATCTTATTATTAGAGAAAGATGTAAGGGTGAAAAAATTGAAGATCCTCTCCTCTACATAAACGATAATGCTTGTTATACAGACGAAATCGCAGATTTGCTTATGCAAATCCAAAATGCAATTAGTGGGTATCCCTATAATATTTATGAAACTAAGGATATTACTGATGATATGAAAAAACTTGTCGAGTCTCTCGTGGTTTTAAACGACTCATTGATCGAGTATACAGATGTACTTCCTCGTATTCCCATCAGAGCAATATCACATAAAAGTATTAAATCATATGACGAGATTGTACAGTTATTTACAACAAACAACAATAACAGCTGCTGAGAATCGGGGACACGGTTTTATTATCTCAGCTTTCTCATAATGTTCAACCCCATCTTATCTGTGGAAAAGATGGGGTTTTCTACAAGATGAGCTTCGATGAATCAAAAAACTTTTCTGCAAAATAGATGAATTTTTAACGCTGTTTTTGTTTCATATCACGCAGTAGATTCGTGTTTCAAAAATGTGTGTTAACTAAAAGAGTAGGTTATCAGCTTATATAATTAAGTAATATGATATGATCTATCACGCATAGTATGGGCGCAGCAAAAAAACAGATAGTTTGCTATGCTACCTAAAACTCTATGCAAAATAGCATTTATATGATACAATAAAATTGCCTTTCGGAGAGAAGATATAAATTCTTTTCATCATGAAGGCAATATCACTTTAACAGCCGCAAGCTGATAGAGTGAGTGCGCATTCATTAATCAAGTGCCTGAGCCGATAGACTGATCAACTATCAGCAAGGGTACACGCGGTTGTTAGGACTATTTTTTACAGGAGGTACAATTATGTACGAAGATTTCTCTAACAACCCCTATGTGGACTACGGCTCTTTTGTTCCCGAATCAGATCCGCTGGATCCTGTTGCGGAAATGGAGAAAATATCCCGCGGAGCAACACCCACTCCAACTTCTTGCGTTGACGCTGTTGCAGAGTATTATGCTTCTGAAAACATCGAGCGTAACCGCAGAGACAACTTCAGCACCCTTGGCGAGGAGTATGCCTCTGAAGCTATGGTTTGCGATAGAAAGTACCAGCAGCCGAAAGCGGTAAAGCTTTCTCCGTTGGCGGGCTTAGAATACTCTGATAATATCACCGTATCGGCGGTATCTGATATCATTCAGAGCGATGATTCCAAGTTTGATGGTTTTCTTATGGACAGAAGCCAGGCTGGTGTGCTGACACCGCCGTTTCTGGCACTTCCCGAGGACCATTTCTTAAATCGCCTTACGCAGAAGGAGCTTAAGCGCTTTTACAACATTCTCAGAAAGGACCTTGACTCCGTTAAGATCCATACCGGTAATGGATGGATCGAGAACATGGGCAAAGAGAAGCTGGATAAAGACCTTGGCTGCTTCGGTGTCGAAGGAGAGGTCAAAGGTTTCTCCCACAACTATCCTTTTTACGGTACTATGGACTTTACGGTTGTTTTCGGACATGTTGAGTCCAATGTCATTGCTGTTATCAAGCTCGTTGACAGCAACGATAACGATTACTACTATGTGCCGGATTTCTTTATATATCGTGGTTACTATATGAAGAAATCCGGTAAAGTAGCTGTCAATAACATCATGTATTGTGCAGCGCAGAACTACTTGTCGTGTAACAACGCCATTGAAAGTCCCGACTCCGTGGCAAGTGACACAGTGTATAAGATGATGATTGCAATGCTGATGTGCGGCAGTACATCTAAGACCATAAAAGGAGACACAGAATGAGCTTTAATGACCATTTGTTCAAGGGGAGCGGAAGGCCGCTCCCTCAAGAACCAAAAGCAGAGAAGGTGCCGTTCAATGTGATGGCTGCCACAGGACATGCAGATGTTGTGAGTGAGGAAGATTTCTTCCTCGCTCCTACCTGGCAGCATAAAAGCCAGAGCTATGCTGAAAACATGGCTTACCTGGAGGCTAAAGAGAAGAAAAATCGTGCGCGTAAAGAAAAGAGCAAACGCGAAAACAACGGCTATTCCGACTGGGACGACGAAAGGTATGATGAAGCTGGTGACTCGGAAGATATCGACCTTGATATTATTGAGGCTGAGGGTAAGGTGGTCGATGATAATCCTACACCCGCAGAACAGCCGACAAAACCAGCTGGCATCCCTATAGGTGTT
>JAZKZL010000322.1:0-2282 GCA_045612645.1 Oscillospiraceae bacterium | reverse complement strand
CTGCCCTATGAGGACTGCTGCACTGTATTCTCACCCAAGCACCCCAAGACAAAGCCCCGCCTGGAGGACATCAAGGCTGCGGAGCAGTCCTACGATTTTGATTCCATGATCGAAAAGGCTGTAGCAGAGACCGAGATAAAGCGTTTCAAGTGCGGCGAGGAGACCATCAACCTCTTTGACTGATATGAAATACGAAAAGATTCTCGAGGAGATATCCCAGCTGAGCGCACATATCGTTCGTGTGTGCTGCGAAAAAAAGCTGCATATCGCAACTGCCGAAAGCTGCACGGGCGGAATGATATCCGCTGCGATAACCGCAGTGTCGGGCAGCAGCTCGGTGATAGAGCTGGGTGTATGCTCCTATTCAAACAGGATAAAGCATGAGATACTCGGCGTATCCTCCGACACACTGGATAAATACAGCGAGTACAGCATTCAGTGCGCAGAGGAGATGGCACTGGGAGCAATGAAGCTCTCGGGTGCAGAGCTTGCGGTCTCCACCACAGGCGTTGCCGGGCCGACAGGCGGCTCGGAGCAGCACCCTGTCGGAGAGGTCTGCATAGCGGTGCGCTATGGAAATGCGGTGCATTCAAAGCGGTATGTGTTCGCACACGATGACAAAGAAGCGCCCCTGCGTGACTACATCAGAGCCTGCGCAGTGCGAAAAGCGCTTATGCTGCTGGATCTCATGATAATGGCTAACGCAAGATAAACAGCAATTTTATATAAAGGTGATGATATTTTATGGCAAACTACATGGAAAAGCCAAAAAAGAAAAAGACTGCGTCAAGGGATATAGCTCTTGACAAGCTGGATTTCTACAATCCTCCGCCACAGAAGAAAGCGCCGAAGCAGGATAAGATCAAAGGCAGGCCCAAAAATGTTTTTGTTCGATTCTGTGAAGCTGCTTTCCCGCAGAAAAACGACTCAAACAGCGAGAAGATACGCAAGATCGTGCTGCTTGCGGCTATCGTTGTGTTTGCAGTTACGATCGGCATTCTGCTGTTCCAGCTTGTAAGTATCAACGACGGCACTGCAATAACCGAGAGCGTGCAGGGCATTGCAGGAGTTGACAACGGCACAGTGGATATGGACGACTTCGAGGATCCCACAGTGGTGACTCCCATCCCCGGTACCACCACCGCCACCACCTCGGGTAGCTCCACATCAGAGCCAGAAACCGTAGAGACCGAGGAACCCATCAACGTTACTCCCGTTGTTAATACTCCTCTCAACGTAAACTTCAACGCACTTCTTGCGGAAAATCCCGATACAAGAGGCTGGATAAAGATCACAGGCACCTATCTCAACGATGTCGTTGTTCAGGGCAAGGATCACGAGGAATACCTCAACAAGGCGTTTGACGGCAGCGAGTCTATCTCGGGTACGATATTCTCCCATAAGAAGAACAAATGGGACGGCACCGATCAGAACATCATCCTGTTCGGTCACAACATGATGAACGGCGACCGTTTCGCCTCTGTGAGATACTATATCCCGAATGACGCGAGCCGCGAGCCTATCGCATTCTATAAAGTCCACCCCACAATAATGCTTGCAACTCCCGAGGGCGGCAGCGAGACCTACAAAATCTTCGCAGGAGTTCTTGCAAATACTCAGGAGCAGTACGGCGAGGTATTCAAGTATATCAACAAGACCTCGTTCAAGAATCAGGATGACTTCAATAAGTTCATCATCAACGTTATGGACAGAAGCTGGTTCTACACGGACGTAGACCTGCAGTACGGCGATCAGCTGCTTACTCTCTCCACCTGCTACTGGCCTCTCGGCGAGGAAGTTGACACCCGATGGGTGATCTTCGCAAGAAAGGTACGCCCCGGCGAGAGCGAATATGTGGATACTTCCCTTGCAACCCGAAACTATGGAGCAAAACTCTTTGACTACTATTACAGCATGATAGGCGGTCAGTGGTACGGCAGCAAGTGGGATACCTCAAAGCTGAAGGGCTATAACGGATAACTCACAGATAAAGCCACAGAAAGGACACAAAAATGGCTAATTTCGTTGAAAGGGAAAATATATTCATCAGGATCCTTAAATACCTCATCCCGTGGAAGGGCGATAAGCCTGCCGAGATATTCAGAAAGATAATCTTTCTTGTATCAGCGGTGGTGCTGATAGTTTCGCTGGTGCTGCTGATATCAGATATCGGCAGCTCCGCCGAGGCGGATAAGAACAACGAGATCATCAGCGATATCTTCCACAACGGCACAGGTGCAGAAGCTATCACAGGCGGAAACACCACGCTTAATATCGATATC
>JAZKZL010000321.1:0-10269 GCA_045612645.1 Oscillospiraceae bacterium | reverse complement strand
CACCGCAACGAATGAGACCGCCATCGAAAGCGAGCCTGTCACCCCCGATGAGACCGCAGAACCCACAGAAACACCAGTCCCCTCGGAGACAATCGTCCCCGAGGAGACAACCGTCCCCGAGGAAACCAACGAGGTCGCTCCCGATGAGGATTACGACAGCACCGCAAGCGTGCCTCCTGCTGAAACCACGACCACCGCTCAGAGCACCGCAACTGAGCCGCTTCCGCAGGAGACCGTGGAGCAGGAATACGATATCCCCGAACGCATCCCCCTCACCGAGGATGATGTTATCATGGAGATAAAGACCGACGGCGTGATAACCACCGCCACCGAGCGCTTCACCGTGGAATTTACCTATGTCGGCGATGCGGAGTACGAATACTGCTTCGGCTGCGATTATTCGCTGAAGAAGTGGGACAACACAACAGGCGACTGGGCAGATGTTGCATTCTCTGATGACGCGGCGTGGAATGCACTGGGATATCTCATTGGCAAATCCTGCCCGAAGAACAGCATCACCGTTGCCCTTTACGATGAATTCTATGCCGAGCCGCTTACAGCAGGCACATATCTGCTCGTAAAACCTATGGACGATGGCGTGGTGCTGGAGCAGACCTTTGAGATAAAGGGCGAGGAAAACGGCGTTATCGTGGAGAGCGAAAGCGGCACTCTTACTCTTGTTATCAACGAGATCGCAGCTGACAAGATGATATGCTCCCTTGCATGGCCTTATCCCGCAAAATATGAGGTCATTTGCGATACATCCGAATACGGCGACTTCTGCGTGGGAGACAAGATAGAAGTACGGTATGCACCCATGTACAAGATCGAGGAATTTCTGTTCCGCCTCACACCCGAATGCATAGTAATGAGCGATTTCGAGCTGCAGGAGGGCGTGGACTACAAGCCTGTCATCTACCTTTATCCCGAAGATATCGCAGAGATATCCGTGCAGCTTGATTACAACGGCACTCTGATCGTTACAGAGCCTGAATACGGCGAGGGCTGGAACGTCACCGCACATCCCGACGGACGCATTATCGCAGAGAACGGCGAGGAATATCCCTATCTTTTCTGGGAGGGCGAAAAGGCATACGAGCTTGACAAGACTGCAGGCTTCTGCGTAAGCGGCGATAACACCGCAGCTTTCCTGCACGAAAAGCTCAGCTATCTCGGACTCAGCGATAATGAGGCTGCGGATTTCATGGAATTCTGGCTGCCGCACATGGAGAAGAATGCATATAATATCATCCGTTTCCACGGCGCTGATTACACCGATAACGCAGTGCTGGATATCTCTCCCCTGCCCGATACTGTCATCCGTGTATATATGACCTTTGAGGCTGCCGATGAGTATGTGGATATCGCTCCGCAGGCTCTTGCACAGGCACCTGCACGCAGCGGCTTTACCGTTGTGGAATGGGGCGGCAGCATCGGCTGATAAACTCCGTATATAAAACAGCCTCCCATGGATAACACCGTGGGAGGCATTGCTATAAAATGATCAGACCGACACCATTCACGATGTCGGTCTGTTTATTATTTTTCCTGTCCGTAAAGGGGATTTGCATCAAGGATCTCCCTGCGTATCTCAACGGGGATCTCGGGGATAGGCTGCGGTGCGGGACGGGCGGTGTAATAGCCCTGGATATAATCCACACCCAGATCAATGACAGTGTGCAGCTCGTTGGAGGTCTCTACACCCTCTGCAAGCACTCTGATGTTGTTCAGGCGGGCAAACTCTATCGTGCTGCGAACGAACATCTGCTTGTTCTGATTCTTGTGGATATCCGTGATAAGGAAACGGTCTATCTTGATTATCTGCGGCGCATAGCGCATCAGATTAACGATATTGGAATGACCCGTGCCGTAATCATCGATAGCCACCTGCGCAGCTGCTCCGTTGCCGCTGAGCTTGCGGATAGCGTTCAGCTCATCATCGGATACGGTATCCTGCTCGGTAAGCTCGTATACGAATTTATCAAGATAGCTGCTGTAGCTTTCGGTAAGCTGATTGATATCCTCATCAAACAGGAAATGACCGGGGATAGTGTTGATGAACACCATTCTGCCGCCGAAGCTCTCGCTGTCCTCTGCATAGCGAGCCATGACATTGAACAGAGTTGCCTTTTCGATCTCATACAACCTGCCGTATTCCTTGGCGGTGGAAAGCACCTCAAGCGGGTTCATACCGATGGATGGATCTGTACGCATCAGCGCCTCATAAGCAAAGATCTCGCCTGTCTTTGCGCTGATTATCGGCTGGAAATGATAATTGAACAGGTTCTTCTCTATCAGCAGCTCAAACGCCTTGTAATGCTCCTTGGGAGCGACATTTTCCTTCTTTGCCGCGCCTGTACCGCTCTTCAGACGGTTCATGTACATCTCACTGTTAGCGAACTTGATAAAGCCCTCCAGCGAGCCTTCCCAGCCGCCGTTCACTACTGTACAGCCACAGTTGACCTCAACGAAGTATTCCTTGCCGCTGGTGGAGTTATAGCCCTCGATAACGCCGTAGAATGCGGATGTTGCCTTGTATATTACATCGCCGATGGTGTTGGGATCATCGTAATAGTTCACAACAACGAACTCATCCTCCGCACAGTGAGCAATATAGCAGTTCGTCTGATTTGCAAGCTTCAGACCCTCGGAAGCAAGGCGCAGTGCATTCTCAGCCGCTTCGATACCGTAATTCTCGAGGATATAATTATACTTAGGCAGACCATATACCGAGATAGAGAGCGATCTGTTCCTGTTTTCGGGAACGGAAGCAAACTCCTCAAACCACTTCACAGCGCCCTTCAGATTGGGCAGACCTGTATAGACATTGGTGAGTGCGGCTCTTTCGATGCTCTGACGCATCTTCACCTGACTGAAATGATTTATCGCAACATTGAATGCGATATTGATAGTCTTTAAAACACGCTTGATCTTATGCTTGCAGTAAGGGATATTGTCTGTTCTTACGGCATAATAACCGCACACCCTGTTGCCCACATAAATGGAGCTTAAAATATATGATGTGTCATCCTTCAGCCAGTTTTCGAGATCAGGAACTATATCGGTGCGCATGAGCCTTGTGTTGAGTATATCATTCTCCGCCGAATATTTGGACGGGATGATAACAAGCTCCTCGGGGAACAGCCATGTTATCTCCTTCTCACGGCTCATATCCATTACGGACGCCACGAAATCGCAGTTGAGACATACATAGGATCTTTCCAGCATGCAGCCCGCAAGCGTTTCGGAAAGGCTGTTCATATCAGAGATATCCAGCATGCGGTCGATCCAGTCATACTCGAAATCCTCATGCACCTGAGTCTCGTGGATCTGCTGATAAAGATCTGCTGCAATATCACGGAAATTCTCGTGAGAATACTGGTGACAGCCGCAGGATTCGGATATCTGCGGGATAAATCTGTATTTCAGATGACGAGGCTCAGCGCCCTCTTCCAGCGCATGACCGATAGCCTCAACAGTAAGCTCTGCGAGAGCCTGAATATCCTCGCAGCAGGTGGTAAGACGGGGAGCAAAATGATCCACCTCACGCACGCCGTCAAAGCCTGTGATTATAACATCCTTCGGCACTGTGTAGCCGTATTTTGCAAGCTCCCTGCACACTGCCATCGCCATATAATCGTTGGCGCAGAAGATCGCCTGCGGAGGTTTCTTTCCGTCTGACACGAGATTCGCAGCGATAGTTCTCGCAGGATCGTCCCAGTATTCGCCGTAGCCTACTCTGGATTCCTCAAAGGGCAGACCCTCTTCCTCCAGCACCTCGCGGTAGCATGCTATACGGATATCCGACTCGGGATCGTTCTCACGCCTGCCTGCGATGAAAAATGTATCTGTAACTCCGTGGTCTTTAACGATGTGACGGATTATCGACTTGAAAGCGTCCTTATAATCTGCTACGATAGACCAGCAGCCCTCGACTTCTCCGCCATAAACGATGACAGGCACGCCGAACATTGCTGCGCCACGGCTGATGACAGACATTATCTCCTTGTTATAGAAGCTGTCACCCAGAACGACAAGCGCATCTATAAGATCGTAATTTATCAAACTATATACAGATTTTGCGCCTTCATCGAAAGCGTCATCATTATAGAAATCAACGAAACTGTTGAAGAAGATCAGCTTATATCCTGCTTCAATGGCGAGATGATGCAGCCTGTTCACATAATCTGAACGGGTCGCGTCATTGATCTTTGTAAGGCATACGCCGATCACCTTTTGCTTTTCAGCCAATCCGTCCACCTTCCTTCTTGTGGGTATAGTATATCACCATACTTAATGATAGCATATTTTTAGACATTTGTCAAGAATTTCCGCTGTGCAGGCAAATTCTTTCTTGTAGTGTTGTATTGATCACTCTATTGAAATAATTGCCGAAATATGCTATACTGATTACACAACATTCAAGGAGGGACATCATGTTCAGCGAGATAAACAGCGTTGGTCTTTTCGGATTGAACGCCTTTATGGTGACTGCCGAGGCAAGCGTTTCCCCGGGTCAGCCATCCTTTGATATAGTCGGAATGCCCGATGTGGCGGTGCAGGAGAGCAAATCCCGCATCCGTGCGGCACTTTCCCACATGGAGCTTGGCAGTCTGCTGGGCGGACGTGTCACCGTGAACCTTGCTCCCGCAAGCGTGAAGAAGATAGGATCCATGTTCGATCTGCCGATAACCGTTGCGCTGATGAAGCTGGGGCGTGTGATAGAGTGCGATCTTTCCTCGGATGTTTTCATCGGCGAGCTTTCGCTGAACGGCTCTCTTTCGCCTGTAAACGGCGCGCTCAGCATGGTGCTTACCGCTGCGCAGAACGGAATAAAGCGTGTGTTCCTGCCTAAAGCAAATGCTCTCGAGGCATCTGTTGCAGAGGGTGTGCAGGTATACGGCGTGGAGCATCTCACGCAGCTTATAGAGTTCCTCACAAAAGGCACGGGACTTCTCCCCGAAAAGCCGTACATCCCCACGGAACAGCAGATAAAGCACGCTGCGGATTTCGCCGAGGTGATGGGTCAGCAGAGCGCAAAGGCGGCTATTGAGACCGCTGCGGCAGGCTTTCACAACATCCTCATGCTGGGGCCGCCCGGCTCGGGAAAATCCATGCTCGCAAAGCGCATTCCCTCTATACTCCCGAGGATCACCTTTCAGGAGAGCATCGAGACCACTCAGATCCACTCCATCGCAGGCATCATCGACCCGAACGAGCCGCTCGTCATGCGCCGTCCGTTCCGCGCGGTGAGCCACACCGCCTCCGCCGTGGGACTTGTGGGCGGCGGCAGCATTCCCAGCCCGGGCGAGATATCCCTCGCACACAACGGCGTGCTGTTTCTGGACGAGCTGCCCGAGTTTGACCGCAAGGTGCTGCAAACGCTCCGTCAGCCGCTGGAAAACGGCGAGATAAACATCTCCCGCGCAAGCGGATCTGCCTGCTATCCCTGCGATGTGATGCTGGTTGCGGCAATGAATCCCTGTCCCTGCGGCAACTTCGGAAACCCCGTGAAGAAATGCACCTGCACCGACACGGCGGTGGCGAATTATCTGAACAAGATATCCCAGCCTGTTCTTGACAGGATAGATATACAAATAGAGATAAAGCCCGTGGAATACGACGATCTCAGCCGCCGTACACCGCAGGAAAGCTCCGCAGCCATTGCAGAGCGCATTCAGAAAGCACGTGATATTCAGGCAAAGCGCTTTGCAGGCACGGGAATAAAAGCCAACAGCGGCATAACCTCCGATATCATCGGTGAGGTGTGCAGGCTTACTCCCGATGCGGAGACCGTGATGAAACGTGCCTTTGATAAGCTGGGACTCTCCGCAAGAGCCTACGACAGGATACTGAAAGTGGCACGCACCTGCGCAGATCTTTCAGGCAGCGAACAGATCGAAAAGGATCACATCGCTCAGGCGATAAGCTACAGAAGCCTTGACAGGAAATACTGGAACAGATAAATCGGAAGTTGTAGGTGCATTTTAAAAGGGGATCAGTGGCAAACGGAATGGTTTTGCACAGCAAAATCGCATTCCCATTAGGGGAATGCGAAATGGAGTTTGCACGAATCGACAGCAAGCTGTCGACTCTGCGTAAGCCGAGCATCGCTCGGCGTCGCTGGCAAATTACGATTTATTGTTACATATCAAAAGTCCCGAGAACCGCTCTCGGGACTTTTCTATTCGTGGTATTCTGTGAGGATTATCGTTCCCTCGTGGACGGATATCACTCCTGTTTCCTCGGATATCTCGTTGCTGACTCCAAGGGGAAAGCTCCTTTCTATGCGGTGCTTATCAAGCGGATATTTCATGCCTGTCTCGCTTATCACTGCGCTTTCCGTCAGCGCAAACACCGAAACGAAGCCGCCAAAGCGTGCAAGCTCCGCTTTTTCGCCGCTGTGCAGCAGCCTTATGCTCTCGCTGCCACCGTACAGCACTGCGCTTACGCCTTTTTTGTGCAGATATTCCAGCATCTGCACGTTTGCAAAGGTGTGGTCAAAGCGTCCTCCCACTGCGCAGAAAAAGCGCAGCTCATTGCAGCCGTGTTCTATAGCGGTCTCCGCTGCAAGAACAGCGTCGGTGTCGTCCTTTATCGGGGAGACCCTTATGCACTCCATACCCTCAGGCACCGCCGTACAGCTGCTGTCGAAATCCCCCACAACGATATCGGGCGTGATACCTGCCGCAATCGCATGGTCGAGACCCTTATCCGCACATATCACAAGCCCCTCTGCAAGGGACTTGTCAATGCTTCCGTCAGGCGCTCCGCAGATGATGGAGCAGACCTTATTCCCAGTCATTTATCTTACTCGCTTCCTCGTACATTCTGATATAGCTGTCGTAGCGGGAGCGCGGAATGCGTCCGTCCTCCACCGCCTGCCGTACACGGCAGCCCTTTTCCTTTATGTGAGCGCAGTCCGCAAACTGGCAGTCCTCCATGAACTCGCCGAACTCACGGAACGCATGGTCAAGCTCGCCCTTTGGAATGCGGCAGTAACGCTCCGTCTCCACCGTGGAGAATCCCGGAGTATCCGCCACATAGCCGCCTGCAAGCCTGTACATCTCCACCTGACGGGTGGTGTGCCTGCCTCTGCCCAGCTTCTTGCTGATGTGCGCCGTCTCCAGCGAAAGCTCAGGGAACAGCACGTTCATAAGGCTGGATTTGCCCACGCCCGAGTTGCCTACGAACGCTGTCACCTTGCCGTTTATGAACTCCATCACACGCTCTGCGCCCTCGCCTGTCATGTTGTTTACAAGGCACACCTCGATGCCGATGCTCCTGTACACATCGATGATATCCCCTGCGTCCTTCAGATCGGTCTTTGTGAACACGACAAGAGGCTCAATGCCCTTGCTGTCTGCAATAGCCACCAGCTTGTCCAGAACAAAGCGGTTGGGCAGCGGCTCAATGCAGGAATTTACGAACACGATGCCGTCAAGATTCGCAAGCGGCGGACGTATCAGAAAATTCTTACGCTCATATATCTCCTCGATAACGGGATCAGTGTTGTCCTCCGTCACGACACGGACGTTATCTCCCGCACTGGGGCTGATGCCGTCCTTTCTGAAAATGCCCCTTGCACTGCACTTCACGATCTCGCCTTTTAAAGCGCCGCTGAGGGCATCTACATAGTAGATACCCCCAACTGCCTTTATTATTTTGCCGTCAAACTCAGCAGAAATAATGATCTCCTCCTAATCATGCAACAGGAATGCCGCTGTCTCCGCCGCCTGTGGGAACGTCAGGATCTTCCGCAGGCTCGTCGTCAGGCTCCTCTGCAGGCTCCTCGCTCTCCTCGGAAGGCTCAACGGTCTCAGCGCCGGTATCAGTAGTCTCGGCAGGCTCGCTGCTGTCCTCAACAGGCTCATCCTCGGAAACTGCGCTCAGCAGCTCCTTGAACACCTTCTTATTTGTTTCGGTGATCTCGTAAGTTACGGAATCCTCACCGAAGTTGAACTTAACAATGAGATATGTGCCGCTTGCACCTGTCTTTGTGGAAGTCACCTTGATAACAAGCTCCTTCACATCGCCGACCTTACCTGTCAGCTCGTAGGGGATGGTCTTGTTGGATGCGAGGCTCACGTCACGGATCTCCTCACCACGGGAGGTATCACGCATGCCGTCGATATAGTACATGAACTCAAACTCGCCCTCCGCACTGTCAGGGATAGCGAAGCTGAACTTCTTTGTCTTTTCTGCGATCTCGCCTGTGCTTACTTCAAGAACGATCTCTGTGTTTCTCTCAACATGCTCGTTGGGATCGATGCTCTGACTGATTACAGTGCCCTTTTCATACTCCTCGGTATCCACATACTCGATCTCGGGAATGAGGTGATATTCCTCGCAGCGCTCGAGAGCGGTCTCGATAGGCATATCGGTGAGCTTAGGTACGGACATCAGAGTCTCGGGTGCGCCGAGAGAGATGATAAGCGTTACGGTAGAGCCCTGAGGTGCCATCTCGTGAGCGGCAGGCTCAGTTCTGATGATGTTATCCATCGGGATCTCATCGCTCTCCTCGTAGGTCTTTTTCACCTTGAAGCCGTCCTTCTTCAGCTGACGCTCTGCTGCGTCAACGGTGCGGTTTGCAAGATCCTGGATCTCCACCTGCTTGATGCCCTTACTTACCTTGACAGTGATCGTCGTGCCGACCTTTACCTTTCTGCCCTCGGGAAGCTCCTGCTCGAAGATCTGATCCTTTTCGTACTCGGACCACTCCTGCTGAGCCACCAGGTCAAGATAGGACGCATACTTGCTGTAAGCCTGATCCCATGTCATGCCGATCATGTTGGGCATCTCCATCTCCTCGCCTGCAGTAACGCTGATGGATGTGCTGTTGTCATCCATGCTGCCACTCTGATTGGGGAGAGAGCTGTTATCGCCGAAATATCTGTCGATAAGCACCAGCACAAGGAACACGGACGCAATAATGAACGCTGTTCCCACTGCAAACAGAATGGGGATCAGCGGAGAGCGGCGATCTTCGTACTCGTCGTCATCATCGTCGTATTCGTCATCGTACTCATCGTCATCCTCGGGGATCTGCACCACCATCTGCTTGCGGCGGGGCTTTTCTGCCTCTCCGCCCTGCAGAGGACGATCGAAATACTTTGTTGTGCCGTCAGTGGAATTATACTTGTACTCGAAAATGAGTGCGGGGTTCTTCTTCAGCTCCTCCAGATCCTTTATCATCTCGCCTGCTGTCTGATAGCGCTGGTTAGGCTCCTTCTGCATAGCGCGCAGGATGATCTGCTCCAGACCCTCGGGAATGGTGCTGTTAAGCTCCGTGGGCTTTTTGGGAGTGCTCTGCATGTGCATGAGAGCAATGGAAACGGGCGTGTCGCCGTCAAAGGGTTTCTTGCCTGTCACCATCTCATAGAGTGCAACGCCTACGGAATAGATGTCGCTGCGCTCGTCTGTGATGTCTCCTCTTGCCTGCTCGGGGCTTATGTAGTGAACAGAACCGATGGTCTTTTCGGACATGGTCTTGTTGTTCTCACGGTTAAAGCGTGCGATGCCGAAATCCATGACCTTGATGGTGCCGTCACTGAGCAGCATAACGTTCTGTGACTTCACATCACGGTGAACGATTCCTCTGTCATGAGCATGCTGCAGAGCCTTCAGTATCTGCACTGTGAAGTGGATGGAATCTCTCCACTTCAGCACGCCCTGCTGCTCGATATAATCGGTGAGGGTGATACCGTCAACATACTCCATCACGATGAACTGCACCTTCTCAGTGAAGCCCACATCGTAGATCTTCACGATATTGGGGTGAGAAAGCAGCGCGATCGCCTTGGATTCGTTGCGGAAGCGGCGCAGGAACTCATCGCTGCCTGCAAACTCCGTTTTGAGGATCTTCACCGCAACGATGCGATCCTCCTCGATATCCTTTGCACGGTAGATATCAGCCATGCCGCCTACGCCGATAAGCTCCAGCAGCTCGTATCTTCCGTCAAGCTTTTTTCCGATGTTACTATCCATTTTACTCCGCCATTTCTCCATACTATCTTACTTCAAGCGACTGCCGTATGGGAGCAGCTCCGCTCTACACATATAAAAACCGTCGAAAAGTCCCGTTGGGACTTTCCGCCGAAACATCCGCACTGCCCGCATAAGGAATAAGGCAAAGCCATTTCCAGTACAGTTGTGCGGATAGAAGTGTTTTTTGACCGAAGTGAATTCGGTCAAAAAAGTTATCTCAAGTGCCTGCTTCGCAGGCAAAAACAATTATTGAACAAACTGTGTAACTATCTATAATATGTT
>JAZKZL010000320.1:0-12196 GCA_045612645.1 Oscillospiraceae bacterium | reverse complement strand
CGCTCATTTTCTTTATCGTTGTAGGTGGTGGCGTGGCTTTTGCGCTTAAAGATTCTATGGATATGAGCGACCCTTCAGACAAAAAGCTTGCTGGTCTGTTCATCGGTCTTGCGGCATTTATGCTGTTCATCTGCATTTTCGGTCTGATCAGCTCGATAAAAACAGCCACAAAGGGACAGTGCCTGATACTCCCCTTCAATGACCGCACAAAAGAAGACGCTGCAAAGATCATAGACAACGAAGCTGCAGAAGGAAAGCTGCTAGTAGATGAATACATATATAATTTCACCGATGGCGGCAAGCCCTACGGAGAAAAGGTCGTACTTACCCCCACATATCTGCTGCTTGACAACGGTATGGGCAAACTGAAAGCAATTCCCCGCGAGAAGATCTGCTGGCTTTGTGCACAGGTCGGCATAAAGGGACGCTCATCCTATGTGGTGCGTCTGCTGGTGTTCACGGAAAATCAGCAGTTCTATGTAGATGGCACGGATGTTCCTTATGTGGAGGCACTCGCCGAAAAGCTGTATGCACATATCCCGAACATATTTCCCGGAGCTGATACATTTGCATTCTCGCATCAGATGGATGCGCTCTTCAACAAAGACCTCAATGCTTTTCTCAAACTCTGCGAAGAGGCACGCAGCACCCACACTCAAAGCTAAACAAGATCACAGCGGTATCCTTGCGATACCGCTTATTTTTTCACACCACCAATAAATCCGCCTGTTCTCTGCGTTACAGCTTATGAAGGCGAAAATATTTCCGCCGAAAGGAGTGATCGTTATGACAGACACCGAACTGCGGCAGGCTCTGACAAGGCTGAGAGAGGGCGAAAAAGCCGCCCTTGCCGAGATATACGGCAGCCTCAGCGCACCGATATATACGATCTCGCTGCGCATAACAGGCAGGAGAGATCTCGCAGAGGACGCCGTGCAGGAGCTTTTCATGAAACTGCAGAGCGCACCGCCGAAGGATATCGCAAAGCCACGGGCATACATATTCAAGGCAGCAAGGAACACTGCAATAGATATTCTGCGCCGCGAGCCGTCGCATGAAGATATAGACGAGCATTGTGATATCTCGGCTCCCACAGCAGAGTACAGCACCGATATCACATCGGCACTAATGCAGCTTCCCGAGGAGCAGCGCAGCATCGTTACTCTGCACATCAATGCAGGTCTGAAATTCCGAGAGATCTCCGAAGCTACCGAAACTCCCCTCGGCACAGTTCTCTGGCGCTACAACAAGGCTCTGAAAACGCTGAGGGACATCCTGAACGGAGGTACAGCATGAAAAAAACTATTATAACAGCGCTAATATTATCGCTTTTCTTCTCATTCACCGTAACCGCATCGGCACATTACGAAACAAGCGTTGCGGTAACCTACCAGACCAGCGCAGCACCTGCCGACTACGCTCCCGAGCCGCAGGAAAAGACAGATACAGACTACCGCACGCCTGAGGGCTTACAAGGCACAGGTCTGAACAAGAATCCCGAATACTATTACCACGAATTCGGATATCCCGATTATCTTTCCTATATCGCAGCCTATGACAAATTCCTCGCAGAGGGCGATGTGCTTGTGGTGCAATTCCGTGCGGGGCTTACAGATATGTCGCAGGAAAATATCGACGAGGTATTATCTGTTATGGACAGCTCCTGCTGGGTGGTTTTTGAGCAGGCATCCTACAGCTACAATGAACGTGTGGCTATATATGAGCAGCTGCGTGCGGAGTTCCCCGAATGCTATGTTTCGCTCGGATATGAGATTGAGGATATCCATATCGCAGCGCCCGAGGGTAAAACAGAGGAGATTATCGCACGCCTTGACGGAAGATTTGAGGGACTTGTCTCCATTGCCGACCACGAGGGATATCTCTATGACGGCAATGGTCAGCCTACAGGCGAAAGGATATCTGTACCCGAAACAGGCTTCGGCGGTGATACGGGAGGTCCTGTTGTGCTGATAAAAGCGGACAACACAGGGCCTATCCTCCTGATATCTATCATTGCTGCACTTCTTTTCATAGCGGGAGCCGCATTTCTTCTGCTGACACGCAGTCGCATAAGGATAGCCTCCGACAGCACCGCCGCAGTTGCTGCAGTCCTCACCAAAAAGGATATTAAGCAGCTTATCTCCGAAAGCGCCGAAACACCCTCGCCGTCGCTGCGGGAACGTATCCTGAAATAACACCAACGCCCCGAGATAGCTCGGGGCGTTATTCTGTATATACTCATTTGCGGTTATTATACCTGAACATTGAAAACGCTGCGGCAATGATTATCACATATCCCACTACGCTTAGAGCATCGGGCAATGTATGCATGACTACAAAGCCTATCGCTGCGGAAAAGAGTATCTGAGTGTAATCGTAAATGGACACTTCCTTTGCAGGCGCATGGGAATACGCCGCGGTTATGCAGAACTGCCCAACCGCTGCACAGAGTCCCGCAGCTATCAGCATCAGCAGCTGATACAGCGTCATGGGGCTGTATGCGAATATCAGAAACGGCAGCGTCACCACACAGGAAAACGCCGAAAAACAGAAAACTATGCTGCTCCCCTGCGCGCCATGCAGTGAAGCGCGCCTTACCAGCGTATATGCGCAGCCCGCGGATATTCCGCCCAGCAGACCCACTATTGACGGCAGCAGCTGTGCATTGCCGAAGCTCGGCTTGATAACGAACAGCACTCCCACAAATGCAGTGAGAATTATAGCCCACTGCGCCTTGTTTGCCTTTTCTTTCAGCAGAAATATCGAGAAGATCATCGCAAAAAACGGCGACATTTTGTTCAGCAGCGATGCATCGGAAAGATTCAGACTCCCCAGTGCATAGAAATTGCAGATAACTCCGATGTAGCCTGCCACTGAGCGCAGCAGCACATCCAGCCTCGCACCTTTCGGCGGCAGTGCGGGAGTTCTGTTTTTCAGCAACACTGCACTTGCCACAGCAAGCGCAATCAGATTGCGGAAAAATGTCTTTTGTATGGTCGGCACATCACCAGAAAGCTGCACGAACATATTCATCAGCGCAAAGAAAAATGCAGATGTGATAAGCAGCAGTATCGCTTTATGCAGGCTCTTCATTTTCTTATCAGCCATTTGTATTTTCCTTTATTTCGGATATCATCCTGATATAATCGGGGAGCGCAGGCTCAAACTGCACGCCGTATGGTCTCCTATCGGGATCGAGAGCCGTCTGCCTTACGGCTTCGTATGTAAAGCTCACTGCGATATCAAGCGCCCTGCTGTACTCCGCGCCACGCATAACAGCACCGAGAAACGCAGCCGAAAGGATATCACCCGTGCCTGCGCACACGATATCCTCATGCTTCATAAAGCTGCGGTGGAACTGCTTTCCGTCATATCCTACCGCACCTATCTCATTGCCGCTGCGTATGCCTGTGATAAACACATATCTGCCGCACAGGGCGAAAAGCTCGGAAAGCATTTTTTCAGCGTCCACCGCCGTGATATCGGGAGAATATTCCCTGCCTGTAAGCAGACACGCCTCGGTAAGATTCGGCGCAAGGATATCCGCCTTTCGGCACAGTTTCAGGATATGCTCGGGATAATCCTCTGAAAGTCCCGAATAGATACGTCCGTTGTCTCCCATAACAGGATCAACGAAAACAAGCGTATCATCACTGCGGAAATCATCTATGAAATCCGAGATCAGCTCCATCTGATGTACAGATGCGATATAACCCGTATATATCGCATCAAAGGATATGTTTTCTATCTTCAACTGCTTTCCTATAGGCACCAGCTGCTCGGTGAGATCCTTAGAGTAAAAAGTCCTGAAGCCTGTGTGGTTTGAAAGCACCGCCGTGGGGATTCCGCACGCCTCTACGCCTGCCGCAGATATAACGGGCAGTGCAGAGGTCAGCGAGCATTTTCCCACGCAGGAAAAATCCTGTATAGTCACTATTCTTTTCATAAGCGCCCCTTACTACGCAAACATCTCGGAGGACAGATAGCGCTCGCCTGTATCAGTCAGCACCACTGCGATCTTCTTGCCGCTGTATTCGTGGCGTGAAGTGAGCTTCACTGCCGCTGCAAGCACTGCACCGCTTGAAATTCCCACAAGTATACCCTCGGTGCGCGCTATTTTTCTGCCACAGTCAAATGCCTCCTCTGCGGAAACGGTCACTATCTCGTCGATATACGACTTATCCAGCACCTCGGGAATGAAGTTTGCACCTATGCCCTGTATCTTGTGCGGACCTGCCTTGCCCTCGGAAAGCAGCGGAGAATCCTTCGGCTCCACCGCAACAATGCGGATATCAGACTTCTGCTCCTTGAAATATTTCGCACAGCCTGTAAGAGTGCCGCCCGTGCCTACGCTTGCAACAAACACATCGATATCGCCGTTCATATCCTTCCACAGCTCGGGGCCTGTTGTTTCATAGTGAGCCTGTGAATTTGCAGGATTCACGAACTGCCCCGCAACGAAGCCGCCAAGCTCCTTTGCAAGCTCCTCTGCCTTTGCCACAGCACCCTGCATGCCATCCTTACCCGGTGTAAGGATCACCTCAGCACCATAAGCCGCGATAAGCTGCCTGCGTTCAACAGACATCGTATCGGGCATGGTGAGTATCACACGGTAGCCGAGGCTTGCTCCCACAGCCGCAAGACCTATGCCTGTGTTTCCGCTGGTCGGCTCAATAATAACGCCGCCCTTTTTCAGGATACCACGCTGCTCTGCGTCCTTGATCATATACAGCGCCACTCTGTCCTTTGCGCTGCCCGCAGGATTGCTGCGCTCAAGCTTTGCGTAAAGCTCCGCGTCAACTCCTGTTGCTTCTGCAAATCTGCTTATATGCAGCACGGGAGTGCCGCCGATAAGCTCTGATATATTCTCGTATAACATAGTTCTCCTTTGCTCTCGGTTTTTATTAATTCTTTTTCATATCCCCGAACCAGCGCTTCAGCTCTGCCAACAGGCGAACTGTCTCCAGCGGCTTTGCGATATGTCCGTTCATGCCTGCATCCTTTGCTTTCTGAATATCATCGGCGAAAGCATTAGCCGTCATTGCCACTATCGGCACACTGATCGCATCGTCCTTTGCAAGCGCTCGGATCTTTCTTGCGGCAGCGTGTCCGTCAAGCTCGGGCATCTGGATATCCATAAATATGAGGCTGTAATAGCCTTCGGGAGCCTGTGCAAACATCTTCACTGCCTCGGCACCGTTGCTTGCGCGCTCCGTAACAAGACCTGCCTGCGAAAGAAATTCCGCAGCTATCTCTGCATTGAATTCCAGATCCTCTGCAAGAAGTATGCGCTTGCCGCCGAAATCGTAATCAGAAAGCTTTTCCTTCTTGGGTTCATCCATGGAAAGCTCGCTGTAGATATCCGCGCCATGGGACTCACCGCGTTTCAGGCATACCGTTATCTCGAACACAGAGCCTTCGCCTATCTTGCTGTGAACGGCAATATTACCATTCATCATTCGCGCAAGATTAAGCGCTATAGTCATTCCGAGACCTGTGCCCTCCACCTTTGTGGTGCGTTTATCATCCGCACGAACGAACGGATCGAACAGCTTTGACAGAAATTCCTCCGTCATTCCGATGCCGTTATCCTGAACTGTAAACATATATCTCGCCACATCAAGACGGTCAGGCTCCAGTTCCTCGGCGGCAAAGCGTATCTCGCCGCCCTCGGGAGTATATTTCACCGCATTTCCCAGGATATTCGTCAGAAGCTGACGCAGTTTTGTAGCGTCGCCGTTTACCGCGCTGTGCATCGGCTTTATATCAGTGATGAGCTTATGCCCCTTATTGTCTGCAAGCGGCTTCACCACTTTAAGAGTATCATCAATAAACCTGTTAAGATCAAAGTCATCCGTTGCAAGAACAGCCTTGCCGCTCTCAATGGCGCTCAGATCAAGCACGTTATTGATGATCTCCAATAAGTGTCTGCCTGAATACTCTATTTTATTCATGCAATCCACAAGACGTTCTTTATCGTCGATATGATCCTGCGCTATCTGCGCCATGCCGAGAATGGAATTGAGCGGAGTGCGGATATCATGACTCATCTGTGACATAAACAGCGTTTTTGCGCTGTTTGCCCTCTGTGCCTGAAAGAACGAATCACGCAGTGCCTGCTCTATTCTGTGCGTCTCCTGCCGTTCATAGGTGACGTTTGCCACATAGGTCAGCCCCCAGATATCATCCGTCTGAAGATCCTTGGTAAGGATGACCGCTTCACGAAAGACACCCTTATTGTCGTGATCCATAAACTCATATTCCGTATCGAACGACAATCTGTTATTCCTGAACAGCTCCAGCAGATGTGGAGTGCTGAAATCTCTGCGGAAGATCTCAGCCTCCTTTTCGGAAGTGATCATCGAGGATTTTCTCCTGATATATTCGTTATATGAGCAGGGACAGCTGAGTCCCAGCTGAGGAACCAACGCGCTGATGCCATTCCGCTCGATAACCTCGTCATATAATGTGTCGGTCGTGACATTAAAGGTGTATACTGCTATAGCATTTGACAAAATTGCCTGTTTATACTGTCTTTCTGTTCTAAGCGCGATCTCCAAAGCCTGCTTATCGCGGAACTGACGCTCCTTTTCCTGATTGATTGACTGTACGGTGATGATAGCCATCAGCGGATCTCCGTCTTCATCACGGGCAGCAACGAACGCCTGAACACGCAACCATTCGATCAGATTGCTTTTACGGTTCCTGCGGCGAAACTCCGCTTCTATTCGTACAGCGCCTGCCTTGAACTGCTCCAGCATGCTCTTGCAATTGTACATATTATAGATCTCTGCACGCTCTTCTGCGGTCATATCGCAATTATGTATAAAACGAACGATCTCGTGATCGAACAATCCGCGCTCCGCAAAGTCCTCCGCGTAATTGCCCTCGCCTGCCTCCGATGAATACAGCATGCCCGTCTTGAGATTTACAAGATCGATATCCTCATAGGGCAGCGAAAGACCGTTTATCAGCTTTATACGTAGAGCCTCTTTATGATTCGTGTGCTGATTTTCAGTTATATCCCTGAACACAAAGAATTCCTTATATCTGGAGGCGATCTCATCCTTCAGCTTCACGAATCTTACCTTCATCCAGCGATATTTTCTGGTCTTGGGATTCAACACACGGAATTCATCCTGACGCTCATCGTCATCATTGGCTAAATAGTGAATAAGTCCCTTTCTAGCGCTAATCTCCTCAAAGCGCTCGGCGCCGTCACGGTCAACAAGGCCCGAAACCGTATCACGCCACTGATCGTAAGTAAAATCCTTTCCGAGTATGCCGCTGATATTGAATACATCCTTCAGCAGATGCACCTTATTATTTTCGAGGTCTGTAAGCCCGCATACCACAAAGCCATCCACCATGGCATCAGCAAACAGGCTTCTCAGCAGCAGTGTATCCTTTTCGGGAGGAACATCATTCTCATCATCATAGGCACCCTTGAAATAACCACGGGCGAAATAATGTTCTTTTGATCCTTCGGAATGGATACCTGTGCAGGAAACGCTCATTTTGCCCAATGTGGGATGTTTCCATCCGAACTGAAGCTCCAGCATTACTCCTGCTGTGCATGTTCCGATGATGGCAAGGATACTTGGCTTATCCTCTTCATCCACATTCACAAACATGTCACGCATCAGCTGCATTGGCGGCGTAGTGGGATCATAACCCATCTGTATACAGAATTCCCTGTCAAGGTATAATCCGCTTGGCTTTCCGTCAATAACCTCTATCGAAAAAAGACCCGAGATGGATCCGAACGGTAATACTGCATTTTCCGGCTCATCTATATACATACTTTCCGCCTCCTGTTGTTAAAATCGCAGGGAAAAAGGCACAGCCTTTAATTCCCTGCGAAGATGATATTTAGTCTCTGCTGTACAGATCTCTTGTGTATACCTTTTCGGCAACATCAGCAAGATCCGGACTCATACGATTAGCGAGGATAACATCAGCGTCTGCCTTGAACGCAGCAAAATCCTCATATACCTCATAATCAAAAAAGCTCTGACCCTTTTTAAGTGTAGGTTCAAAAATGATAACACGGATACCCTTTGCAGTAAGGCGCTTCATTATACCCTGAATAGATGACTGTCTGAAGTTATCGGAATTAGACTTCATTGTCAGTCTGTAAATTCCCACTGTCTTAGGAGCCTTCTCAGCGATATGATCAGCGATATAATCCTTACGGGTCTTGTTGGAATGTACTATTGCACCGATGATGTCGTTAGGCACATCCGCAAAGTTTGCAAGAAGCTGCTTGGTGTCCTTAGGCAGACAGTATCCGCCGTAGCCGAATGAAGGATTGTTGTAATGGGAACCGATTCTGGGATCAAGTCCTACGCCATCGATGATCTGCTTTGTATCCAGACCTTTCATCTCACAGTAAGTATCCAGCTCGTTGAAATAAGCAACTCTCAGTGCGAGATATGTATTGGAAAACAGCTTCACTGCCTCTGCCTCGGTGGGATTCGTGAAAAGCACTGAGATATTTTCCTTGATTGCGCCCTCCTCAAGCAGCGCAGCAAACTGCTTTGCGCGTCTGCATGCATCCTCATCGGACTGCGGTGCGCCGACGATGATACGGGAAGGATAAAGATTATCGTAAAGAGCCTGTCCCTCACGAAGGAACTCAGGCGAAAAAATGATTCTGTCACAATTGAACTGCTCACGCATAGACACAGTATATCCTACAGGAACAGTGGATTTGATAACGATCGTGGCAGTATCATTCACTCCCAGTATCTGCTCGATAACGCTTTCAACAGAGGATGTATCAAAATAATTCTTGTCGGGATCATAGTTTGTGGGAGTTGCAATGATGATGATCTCCGCATCCTTGTAAGCGCTGATACCGTCAGTGGTTGCAGTGAGGTCAAGCTCCTTTTCTGCCAGATATTTCTCTATATATTCATCTGCAATAGGCGACTTTCTCTCGTTTATCATTGAAGCCTTTTCAGGAATGATATCAACTGTTGTTACGGTGTGATTCTGCGACAGCAGAACTGCATTGGAAAGTCCTACATAGCCGGTGCCGGCTACTGCGATCTTCATAGTATATTTTCCTCCTGTATCGGATATATTTATGGTGTTTTTTGACACAAACCTACATATTCTATTATACGACTGTTGCACCAATTTGTCAAGACATTAACAGTTATATTATATGGAAATGTAAAATTCCCCCGCGATGGCTGCATCACGGAGGAATATAAATAATCATTTCAACTCAACGACAGTAACGCCCGCCTCGCCTTCGCCATAAGCGCCGAGACGATAACTCTTCACAGACGGATTTGTCTTGAGAGCCTGATGCACTGCTGCTCTAAGCGCGCCTGTGCCCTTGCCGTGGATTATGGTGACGGAATGGATGCCGCTGAGGATGGAGCTGTCGATAAAACGCTCCACCTCGAGAACGCCCTCATCGCCCATCATGCCGCGGATATCAAGCTCCAGCGAGCTTTTGCGCTCTGCATTGGATTTCAGCTGCTTCTTGACCTTTCCTCCTGTGGGAGTGGTCTGCTGCTTTTTATTGTTATCCACAAGTCGCAGGTTCTTCTGATTGGTCTTGACCTTCATCATTCCCACCTGCACAAAGCACACGCCCGACATATTCGGAACGGTCATCAGAGTTCCTTCCTTGCGGGTATCTGCAAGCATAACGGTATCGCCTGCCTTTAGCGGTCTGGGCAGTACATATTCCTCGCTCCTGCGCTCCATAACGGGATTTGCCTCATCATGCATCCTGTTGAGCGCACCGCCCACACCTGATTTTGCTGCGCTGTGGCGCTTGCGGAATTCTTCCTTGTCGTTTATCTTCTTGATCTCATCAAGCTCGTTCAGCAGCATATTGGAGCGCATCCTTGTCTCCTCGATGATGCTCATGGCACGCTGACGTGCGTTTTCAAGCTCCTTTTCCTTTTGCGCTTCAAGCTCGCTTAGCTTCTGCTTCAGCTCGCTCTCCGTCATCTTTGCATTGCGCTCGGAAACCGCGATGCTCTCCTTAAGCTCCTCCAGCTCCTGACGGGACTTCTCGAGAGCGTCCACCACCTGCTCAAAGCGCTTGTTTTCGGAGCTTACAAGGCTTTCTGCAAGGCTTATCACATCATCGGGCATACCCAGCTTTGAGGATATCGCAAAGGCGTTGGATTTTCCCGGAACACCCACGATAACACGATAGGTAGGCTTCAGCGTGTTCACATCAAATTCGCAGCAGGCGTTCTCCACGCCCTCTGTTTCAAGCGCGAACATCTTGACCTCCTGATAGTGCGTTGTCGCTACAACCTTTGCGGAGTAGTTCTTCAGCGTTGTCAGGATAGATACCGCAAGCGCCGCACCCTCTACGGGGTCAGTGCCGCTGCCAAGCTCGTCTATCAGAACTAGCGAACGGTCATCTGCCATGCCCAGTATCTTAATTACATTCGTCATGTGAGAGGAGAAGGTAGACAGACTCTGCTCAATGCTCTGCTCATCTCCGATATCCACATAGATGCCGCCGAAAACGCCGATGACACTGCCATCGCCTGCGGGTATCATTAATCCGCACATGGTCATGAGGGTAAGCAGTCCCACAGTCTTGATGGCAACCGTCTTACCGCCCGTATTGGGACCTGTGATGATAAGGCAATCATAGCTCTCGCCTATTTCCACGGAAATAGGCACGACTGTATCGGCACTGATAAGGGGATGTCTTGCATTGTGCAGAACCACCTTAGGCTCATCGGATATCTCCGCTGCCACGCCTTTCATCTTTGCGCCGAGGTTTGCCTTTGCAAAATACAGCTCCAGTATCTCCGCTACACGGAAGTTATTCATAATGGAATCAGCATTCTCGCCCACCTGCTCGGAAAGCTCACGTGTGATGCGCTCTATCTCTGCCTGCTCACGGGATTTCAGCACTCTTATCTCATTGTTTGCCTCAACTACGCTCATAGGCTCGATAAAGAAGGTCTGACCCGTTGCGGAGGTGTCATGCACAAGACCCGGCACATCATTCTTATGCTCGGAGCGCACAGGCACAACGTATCTTCCGTCACGCATGGTGACGATATTCTCCTGCAGATATTTCTGCGTATTCTTGTTCTTGATGAGCTTATCCAGCTGTTCGCGTATGTTAAGTCCCTGTCTTACTATCCTCTTTCGTATAGATGCAAGCTCGGGACTTGCCGCATCGGACATCTCCTCCTCGGAGATGATGCTTTCCGAAATACGCTGCTCAAGATTCTTTATGGGATAAAGCTCTGAGAAATAGTCACTCAGGCTGTTTTCGATATTGGAGCATTGGCTGTACCAATCGCACAGCATGCCTGTTTCACGGAGTATCTCCGCCACATCCAGCAGCTCACGGAATCCGAGCGCTGAGCCGCTCTTGCAGCGTTTCAGCGAGCCAGTGATATCCTTTATCTTGCGGAATCTCGGTGTGCCGAACTTTGCAGAGAGCTTAAAAGCGTCGTCGGTCTTTTTCAGCTCCGAGCGCATTTTTTCCGCGTCAAATATGGGTTTTAATTTCAGTGCCTGCTCACGGCAGGTATCACTGTAAGTCTGCTCGGCAAGAAGCTCCAGTATCTTGTCAAGCTCCAGTTTCTTGTAATATTTATTCATTGTAACCTCGTTTTCTTAAAAACGCATGGATCATTTCTTGGTTGCACCGCAGGTATCGCATATAGCGGTGTTTTCGTTAAGGCTGCCGCACACTGAGCAGAACCATATTCCCTTTGCCGATACAGGCTCCTGAACAAGCTCGGGCTGCGGAGCAGCAGGCTGCATATCATCCATGCTGATGGCAGGCATAGCTTCATCCTCCATCATATCCACCTCAAACATAGGGCGCTCCAAAGGAGTTATCGCAACATTCTCGCCCTCATCGGTGATACTTCCGCCTGCACGGTAATCCGTCAGCGGAACAACAGGCTCCACATCAGGAGCAACCTCGCTGGGCTGGAATTTAGGTTTCTCGGCAGTGGTATTTGTAACACCCACAGGGGCAACAGAACCCATAACATCATCAGTATCCTGAGCATCCTGTCTTTCAAGCTCTGCATCAAGAGCCTTCATTCCCGAAAGCTCAGGCATATCCTCAAAGCTGTAAAGCTCCTGCACCTTAGGCATAGCTGCTCCCACCACTGCAGGCGCACTCGCCTTTGCGGGTGTGATGCTGCTGAATACCAGCGGATCACAGTCGATACATTCC
>JAZKZL010000319.1:0-2585 GCA_045612645.1 Oscillospiraceae bacterium | reverse complement strand
CATCCCGTGAGCTGATCGCAGACAGCATCGAGGTAATGCTGACAGCGCATCCTCTTGACGGCGTGGTGTTCATCCCTAACTGCGATAAAATAGTTCCCGGTATGGTGCTTGCGGCATCCAGAATGGATCTTCCCGCTATCTTCATCAGCGGCGGACCTATGAATCCCGGCTGCGTTCAGGGTAAGAGAGTCGGCTACTCCGAGATATACGAGGCTATCGGTCAGTTTACATCGGGCGAGATAGGCGAGGATGTTCTCAAGGATTACGAGAATAATGCCTGCCCCACCTGCGGCAGCTGCTCGGGAATGTACACAGCGAACTCCATGAACTGCCTCACCGAGGCACTCGGACTTGCTCTCCCCACTGCGGGAACAGAGCCTGCCGTAAATTCCGCGCGCCGCAGACTTGCGAAGGAATCGGGTGAAAGGGTAGTGGAGCTTGTAAAGCAGAACATCCGCCCCTCCGATATCCTCACAAAGAAGAATATGCTGAACGCCCTCGCCACCGATATGGCGATAGGCGCGTCCTCTAATACAGTTCTGCATCTGCTTGCCATTGCCCATGAGGCAAATGTGGATATCACGCTTGCCGATATTGACGAGATGAGCAGAAAGACTCCGCAGCTTGCAAAGCTGAATCCCGCAAGTAATGTGTTCATCACTGATATGAACGATTGCGGCGGCATCCAGACCGTCATCCGTGAGCTTTCCAAGGGTGGACATATCAACACTGATGTCATGACCGTTTCAGGCACTCAGGCAGAGCGTATCGCTGTTGCAAGAGACGCAGACGGCGAGGTGATCCACACCATTGATTCTCCCGTGCGCAAGGATGGCGGCATAGCTATCCTCAGCGGTAATCTTGCAGAGAACGGTTCTGTTGTAAAGCAGGGTGCCGTAAAGCCTGAGATGATGGATTTCACAGGCACCGCAAGAGTATTCAATGGTGAGCAGGCTGCCTGCGACGCTATCCATGGCGGCGAGATCAAGGCAGGCGACGTGGTAGTCATCCGTTACGAGGGACCAAAGGGCGGCCCGGGAATGCCTGAGATGCTTGCGCCCACTGCCGCTATCGTAGGCAAGGGACTTGACGGCAGCGTTGCCCTCATCACAGACGGACGTTTCAGCGGTGCATCAAGAGGCGCGGCTATCGGGCACGTTGCTCCCGAAGCTGCAGAGGGTGGACTGATCGCATTCGTTGAGGACGGCGACAAGATACATATCGATATCCCCAACCGCTCAGTGCAGCTGCTTGTTGATGACGCTGTCATCGCTGAGAGAAGGGCAAAGGGCATACTTCCTCCCAAGGAGCTTACAGGCTATCTCAAGCGCTATGCAAAGCTGGTTACATCCTCCAGCAAGGGCGCAGTTTTCGAGGACTGATACACATATTCCGACCGCAGAACTATCCTGCGGTCGTTCTTTTTATAGGACATACTGCATATGATCTTGCATGATCGTATTTTATATCCACGGCGTCAGATTCAGCTGTGACTTTTCTTTTTTTGCTGTGCTTGCGCTTTTTTTCTTCTTCGACAGTGGCAGCGGATTGTGCGCCTTCTTAGGCTGCGTGTTTCATGAACTGGGACATCTGATAGTTATGACGTTATGCGGAGTACATGTGACTTCTCTGAGCCTGTACGGCGGTGGTATGCGTCTTACTTCATCGCTTGAAAGCCACAGTTGGCACACTCAGCTTGCTGTCTGTTCGGCAGGATGTGCAGCAAATCTGCTGCTTGCGATAGCTGCATATTGTTTTGAAGTTTATATAGTCTCCGCAGTGAATTTGCTTCTCGCTTTTGTCAATCTTCTTCCTTTTGGCAAGCTGGATGGCGCCCGCATAGCAGAGCTTGTGATTATGAGGTGCGCAGACCCCGAGAATGTACGGGATATTATCAGGCTTGTGAAGATAGCCTTCGCAACCATTGTTGCGCTAATCTTTGTGTGCGGGGGAGTGCTGCCCGATATTACATTCGTTGTATTCGGCATCTACCTCATGTTTCTGGATAAGTTTATATGAATTGAGTATGAAATTCCGTGAAAACAATTGACAAAACAAATTGTTTGTTATATAATATAAGTAGTGCATATTAGTGTACTAAAGCGATATGGCAAATAAAACGGAGGTAATTATCATGAGACATGAAATTAAAGGCGAGCCGCTTCCCGTCCTGCTCTGCTATCTGGAGCCGGGTGAATCCATTATGTGCGAACAGGGTGCAATGTCCTGGATGACACCCAACATGAAGATGCAGACAAATGTCGGCGGTTTCGGCAAGGCACTGGGCAAGATGTTCAGCGGCGAATCCATTTTCCAGAATACATACACCGCAGAGGGCGGACAGGGAATGATCGCATTTGCGTCCAGCTTCCCCGGTTCCATCATGGCTATCGATGTAAGCCAGGGTGATTTTATCGTTCAGAAGAGCGGTTATCTCGCATCTATGCCCGGCGTTAACCTGTCTGTAGCTTTCCAGAAGAAGCTCGGTGCAGGCTTCTTCGTCGGGGAAGGTTTTATCATGCTGCGCCTCAGCGGTCAGGGTCTCGCATATATCGAGATCGACGGCTATGTTGTTGAGTATGATC
>JAZKZL010000318.1:0-1706 GCA_045612645.1 Oscillospiraceae bacterium | reverse complement strand
ATCATGAACGCATCCATCAACGGCAGCGGCTTCAATGAGAATTATGGTCTGCTCGGCTCCAACAAGGCTACCGAGGATCAGGTAAAGCTGTTCCCCAGAGAGTGCCAGCCCGTTGTTGACGCTATCGCTGCAAAGCTGAAGGCTGCAACAGGCAAGAACGTTGAGGTAATGGTATACGGCGATGGCGCTTTCAAGGATCCTGTAGGCAAGATCTGGGAGCTGGCTGATCCTGTTGTTTCTCCTGCATACACCGCAGGTCTCGAGGGTACTCCCAACGAGCTGAAGCTGAAATACCTTGCAGATAACGACTTCTCTAATCTTTCGGGCGACGCTCTGAAGGAAGCTATCAAGGACAAGATCCAGGAGAAGGACAGCAACCTTGTAGGTCAAATGGTATCTGAGGGAACAACACCCCGCCGCCTGACAGACCTGATCGGCTCTCTGTGCGACCTGACCTCCGGTTCGGGCGACAAGGGAACACCTATCGTATTCATTCAGGGTTACTTCGATAACTACACCACAGAATAAATTTCAAAGACCCGGGAGCTCTCTCGGGTCTTAAAAGTAAAAAGGCGTCGGAACGTTCGGCGCTGCTACATATGTGAAAGGATGTACATATCATGGCTGATAAGAAGAAAAAATCCATTTTTACCGAATTTAAGGAGTTCATTTCCCGTGGCAACGTTATCGACATGGCAGTCGGTGTTATCATCGGCGGTGCGTTCACAAAGATCGTTAACAGCCTTGTTTCCGATCTCATCATGCCCGCACTCGGTCTGCTGACAGGCGATATTGATTTTGCTGATCTGAAGATCGTGCTTGCCGAGGCGCAGCTTGATACAGACGGCGTTACAGTTCTGAAAGAGGAGCTTGCCATCAGATACGGCGTGTTCCTTGACGCACTGTTGAACTTCCTGCTGATCGCTATTGCGGTATTCGCTATGGTCAAGATCATCAACACTGCAAGAGAGAAGGCTGAGAAGCTGAGAAAGAAGAAGGAAGAGGAAGCTCCCGCAGCACCTCCTGCTCCCGATCCTCAGATCGTTCTGCTGACAGAGATCCGTGATCTGCTGAAGAAGGACGAAGAGGTTGCCGAGTAACAGCATCACAAGTACATAAACAAGACCCTAGAGTAAGGCAGATAGTCATATAGAATTATAAGAAGCCACTTTTGATATTGTGTCAAAAGTGGCTTTGCATTGCTTATGACGTTGACTTTATATGTTAGCTGTGTTATATAATTAACTGACAGATAAACTTGAATTTGATGGAGAGATAGAAATGAACAAGCGAATTTTTATTTATATAGGAATCATATATGTTATATGCTTTGGACTGGGTATAATTGGTCTGGTAACTAATAAAGCATATGAATTGCTTGCCACAGTATTTACGGCTGTACCGTTATTGGCATTATTTCTTACAAAAATAATAACAAAGGATAAGGGTCGTTATAATTGTAGTATTAAGGTGTGGAAAAGTTTGAAAACATGGGCTATGTGTCTACTTCTGCCCAATGTTGCTATTATATTAGGTGCCATTTTATATTATGCCACTAATGCTAATGATTTTAATGCTCAAATAACCTTAACAGATTTTCTGGTGACATTTGGAATTGAATCAAATGATACAGAAATAATTTCTCCAATAATAGCCATTTTTGTGACCGTAATTTTATCAATCTTACTTATTCCGATTCATTTATT
>JAZKZL010000317.1:0-6659 GCA_045612645.1 Oscillospiraceae bacterium | reverse complement strand
GAAAGGTAGGACTTCACAAGCACCTGCAGAAGCTCATCACGATCGATATGGCGGATAAGGCCTCTGGCATTGTTGAATGTGGTGATGTATGTAGGATCCTCCGAAAGGATGTAGCCAACAAGCTGGTTGATGGGGTTGTATCCCTTCTGCTTCAGAGCATCATACACAGTAGTAAGGATCTCCTTCATCTCATTTTCTCTGTCATCATGGACAGAAAACGTCATGGTCTTATCTATCATAAATTTGAATCCTCCTTAATCCGCACGCGCAGAAAATGATAAACATCAGTTATCTTTACGAATATAATTATACACTTTCTGCCCGAAAAAAACAACCGACTTTCTGATTTTATAGCTTGCAAGAACCGAAAATCTATAATTATCACAAATTTTTCAGGGTTTGTTTGGATATTCTCACAAAAACACATCACAAAAATCTACAAATTTATAAAATTTGCTAAACTACTTGTATAATAACGTTTTTTATGATATAATATAGAATGTATTTATGCACAGTGCTGAAGCACTGCAATAAAGTATCAGCATATAATTAATTATTATTTTCAGGAGGACATACAGACATGGCTGTTGGAGACGGTGGTTTCAGACAAGTTGCCTTAGGTTTCGACAAGAACGAGGTAAACGCATACATAAGCGATCTTCGTAAGAAGATGAAATCCATGGAAGAGGACATGAAGGCCAACGACAAAAAGACCGAGGAAGCATTAAAGCTTGCCGAGGATGCCGATGACCGCATCAAGGCTGCCGTGAAGGAAGTCGAGGATAAGCTCAGAGACGTTGAACTGGAGCTGAAGGCTGAACAGCAGAGAAATGAAGAGCTTAAGTTCAAGCTGGAAAAGGCAGAAAGCGGCCTGGCAGACGAGCGCAAGAAGATGTCCGATATGCTGATGAGCGGAAAGGGCGTAAGCTCCGAGGCTCAGAAGGCTTATACTGAGATCATCGACAAGGCTAACGCTGACGCCAAGATCATCACTGATAAGGCGCAGGAAGATGCAAAGTCTATCGTTGCCGCTGCAGAGGAAAGACGCGCCACTGCCGACTCTAACACACAGAACTTCCTGGACGCTCTGAAAGCACAGATAGATAACATCACCGCAGGATATAAGAGCATCAGCGAATCCGCAGCAGAAATGCTGGGTGCAGAGATCGCTCCCCTGCCCGTTGTTGAGATAGCTCCCGCACCCAAGCCCGAAAAGAAGGCTGAGCCTGTCAAGGAAGAAGTGATCGAGGAGATAGTTGCTCCCGCAGCAGCCGAAGAAGAACCTGCCGCTGTTGAGGAAACACCCGCAGCAGAGGAAGCTCCCGCTGCTGAAGAAAAGGCAGACGAAATGCCTGCTATCGCTGAGGTTCCCACTGCAGAAAAGAGCGATGATCTTGCAACATTCGATGATGTATGGGGCGGCAGTGAGATCGCTGCACAGACCATCTACAACGATGAAAAGAAGGACGCTGTTCCCCTTGTTAACCCCGATGCTATGGATATGTTCGGCAAGGATCTCTTCGGAACAGGTATCATAGAGGAAAATAACGATGAGGAGATCGTAAGCGAGATCCAGCCTCTCGATCCTCCCAGAGGCACTGCCGTTGACGAGGTTGCCGGCTTTGAGAACGATCTTATCGCCCAGACAATGCCCTCCGGCTCTCTCGGCGCAGATGTAAATGAAGATCTTCTGAGAGCAGTTCAGGAGGCAGAAGCAGCTTTCGCTATCCAGCCCATGAAGGATCTCAGCATGGATGAGGAGGAAGAGGATGACGCTCCCATCGCCAACACAGAGGATGACCTGATGAAGGCTCTGCGTGAAGCAGAAGAAGCTCTCAACAGCCTTGCTCCCGCAGCCGCAGAGACTACAACATACGAAGAACCTGCTATCACTGCATCCGAAAGCAGCTCCGCATCCGATGATCCCTGGGCTGACCTGCAGAAGCAGTTCGAGGCTATGGAGCAGGCAGGTCTCGGTGCCATGGAAGAGGCAGCAACTGCAGCACAGCCCGAGCCTCAGGCTGACCCCGTAGCTCCCTCTGCCGACGATTCCTCTATCTGGAACTTCGGCGCTGACCTCGGAAGCTCCTCCGATTCCGAGGATGATATGAGCTCCGATATGTTCGGCGGCTTTGGCGGTTTCTAATCACATAACATCAGAGCCGAATACCGATTCGGCTCTGTATATTTCAAGGAAGTAATATTATGATCGAACTTAACACAAGCGAGCTGAAGGAGAAAGCAAAAACGCTCCGCGCAGGCGACAAGGTCCTGCTTTCGGGAACAGTTTACACTTCCCGCGACGCAGCTCATAAGCGGATAAAAGCCTGCATTGACAATGGCGAGCCGCTCCCCTACGAGCTTGACGGTGCCGCAATATACTACGCAGGTCCCACAGGCGCAAAGGACGGCATGGCCATCGGCTCCTGCGGACCTACAACATCAAGCAGGATGGATGTGTATTCTCCGCTCATGCTGGATATGGGACTCTCCGCAATGATAGGAAAAGGCGAACGCAGTGCAGCTGTCCGTGAAGCTATCAAGCGCAACGGAGCAGTATATTTCTGCGCAATAGGCGGCGCAGGCGCACTCGCATGCAAATGCATCACCGAGTGCGAGGTGATCGCTTTTGAGGATCTCGGCTGTGAAAGCGTCAAGAAGCTCACATTCGACAGATTCCCGCTTATCGTTGCAACAGACTGCAATGGCGGAGACCTGTTCAGCTCAGGCAGAGCGCAATATGCAAGATAACAGAATCGGATATATCAGGCCCTGCACATTTTCACACTTGTGAAAAACGCTGCAATTTTATTGTTTATATGCATAAAGCGAACGTTGTCAATTTATTGAAAACGTAAGTCTTTTTCTGAAACAATTGATTTATATTGACAAATTTCCGCTTGCATGATATAATGACTATGTGCAAAAGTTTAACATTTTAACCATTGGTATCGTTTTTTAGTGGTGATTATGGCAGACCTTTCATTAATGACGGATGAGCAGCTCGCGAGCGTCGGCTTTTCCGCAGACGGCAGCAAAAAAATAGCCGAGCTTATCTCTCGATACAGCAGCATGGTATTCTCCACAGCAGCTCAGTTTTCCACATCAGCGGATTATGAGGAGCTTGTGTCAGACGGGATGGATGCTCTGCTGAATGCTATCTCCCATTACGATCCGCAAAAGGGCAGTTTTTCGGCTTTTGCAGGCGTGTGTGTATCCAACAGGATGAAGAACACCGCAGACAAAGCCGCAAGAAGGGCTGCAAAGCTCGTTTCAGAATCAGAGCTTGAAACGCTTACCGCCCCCGAACCCACACCCGAGGAAATGGTGATAATCAAGGAAAACACCAGCGAGATGAGTGAGCAGATGAAGCAGCTGCTTACGCCGCTGGAACGCAGATGTCTGGATGGCGTGATACTCGGTCACAGCTACACAGAGATCGCAGAAAAGCTTGAAGTGGAAAAGAAAACGGTAGATAACGCCGTTGCAAGAGCGAGAGCAAAGCTTCGCGCAGTGTTCCCCGACTTCTGACGCGGCATTGTAATTCAGCAACAAGACGATGGAACGAAAAGCATGAGCGGCATTTGCGCAGTAGATTTTTCGTCAGATAAAACGCAATCGACGCAGGCGGGCTTTGTGCCCGTCAAGGAGATTTCGTGAAGTATGGTGGAAAATATACAAGCAAAGGACGTTCAGGGTTTTCGAGGAATCGTCTCATATACGACCCGGTAGCTTAATTTACCAGAGCGTTGTTTTACAAAGGTGTCGGTGTAAATCCGACCCAGGGCGAAATTTTTTTGTAAGAGGTATCACTATGTACACAGACAAGACTTTAAAGTGCAAGGACTGCGGCGCTGATTTCGTATTCACCGCAGGCGAGCAGGAATTCTATGCAGAGAAGGGCTTCGTAAACGAGCCTCAGAGATGCAAGGCTTGCAGAGACGCAAGAAAGAACTCCGGCAAGGGTCCCAGAACATTCTTCGAGGCTACATGCGCAATGTGCGGCAACGTAGCTAAGGTTCCTTTCGAGCCTAAGGAAGACAGACCCGTTTACTGCAGCGAGTGCTTCGCTAAGCAGAGAGGCGAGTAATTCCGCCCCATAACCCTACTAAATTGGTAAACCCAACAACGTTCCGGTTATCACAAAAAGAGAAACAGACGGCTTTTGCCGTCTGTTTTTACGTATAAGCAAAAGCCGCAGTTACATCTGCGGCTCTTCTTATTTCACACCTATCCGCATTCTGTAGCAGAACGTGACCTCGCCCTGTTCGTTCTCGAATGCTTCAAATACCGCCTTGCGAAAGTGCAGATAATCCTTTTCGATCAGCTCGGGATGAAGCTTCAATATGGTCTGCAGGCTGCCCTGACTCTGTGCCAGACCTATAAAGCGCTCCGCGTCACACGGCTCGGTGCTGCTGAATACGATCTCTCTGCTGTACCTGAAATATCCGCTTGCTCTAATGTTACAGAGATGCTCAGATTTATCCCAGCGATTGAAAGTGCGGTGGATATCCGCATTCTCCTCCTCAATAAGACGCACCTTATTGAAAAGTGTGCTATACGCCATCTCCGCTTTAAGGCTGCTTACAGGCGGCCAGTCGCAGTCTACTGCCGCAAATACTCCGCCTTTGCGCAGAATGCGATCCACCTCGCTCAATGTATCCTGTGGATTCATCCAATGAAAGGATTGTGAGCATATCACCACATCCGCATAGCCGTCAGGCAATCCCGTGGCGTGTGAAAACGCCTTTATAAATCTGATCTGCTCCGTTTCCCTGAGCCTCGCAACCGCTAGCATATCATCACTGGGATCCACTCCTGTTATATTATCGCAGTGACCGCTCCACGCCATCACCGAAAGACCTGTTCCACAGCCGAGATCCACCACGCTTTCAAGCGCACTCCCGAGATAGCCTTCAATAATATCCACCGCCTGTTTAGGCACTGTGGGACGGTTGTTGTCATAAACATCCGCAAAGCCGATAAATCTTTGTGCATTTATCTCGCCGTTAGCGCCGCCTGACAGCGCTTTCACATCCACAAGATTGTTTATCGGAACTTCAAATATCCTTGAGATGATGCGCAGAGTATCGATGTTCGGCAGAGTCTCGCCATTCTCCCATCGACTCACCGCCTGCCTTGTAACGAACAGCTTCTGTGCCATTTCATCCTGAGTATATCCGTTGCTCTGCCTTATCCGCTTAATGATCTCTCCTGTATTCATGTCATCGCCTCCCGATCACAGTATACAGCAATAGCCTCCGCTCAGTCAAGCAACCCGCTGTTGCGCAGAACCCGAAGCTCTCCCGTGAATACATCCGTAGGCGAAATGTCACTCTCGACGCCCTCGGTAACAAGCATATCTCCATCATCGGTGATAAGTATCATATCAAATCCGCCAAGTTCCTGCCATAGCTGCACTGCACGTTGTTCTCCCATAACATAAACAGCAGTGGAAAGCGCATCGCAAAGTCTGCCCTGCTCCCCCACTATCGTGACCGAAGCAAGTCCACTCTCTGCAGGTCTGCCTGTTTCGGGATCAAGAATGTGGCAGTAGTTGACGCCATCCTCGGTGAAATAGCGCTCGTAGCCCCCCGAGGTCACCGCAGCCTTGTCCGAAAGCCGCAGGATGGCTATGTTGCCCGCACCGAAAGGATCTCTTATGCCAAGCCGCCACGGAGCGCCATCGGGATTATTGCCTATGGCATGGATATTACCGCCAAGATCGAGCAGCGCAGAAGTCACGCCATCGCTGCGAAGCCTCTCGCTCAAAAGGTCACCCATATATCCCTTCGCCACAGCGCCGAGGTCTATCTGCACACCTTCAGGCAGAGATATTCCCTGCTCCGTCAGCTGCACCTTATCGCATCCCCGAAGCCGAAGGAGCTCTGCTATGCGCTCATCGCGCGGAACACGATATTCTCCCGTAGTAAATCCCCATTCACACAGCACAGGATACATGGTGATATCCAGTGCGCCATCTGTCACCGTATTCATCTCCAGTGCAAATCGGATAAGCTCCGCAGTTTCGGGACTCGGCTGCACCATGACACCATGATTCGCCGCATATATCTCGCTGCGTTCATCGGTGACAGACCACTTCGACTCATACTCCGTGAGCATCTCTGATATGTCACTGCCTACAAGAGACGTATCTCCGTATGCTGTGACCGACATAACGGTATCCATAGCAAACCATGTGCCCTCTATAGCAGGAGAGGATGAGTCGCAGCCGCACAGAAGCAACAAAAACGCAAACAAAACAGCAGCCCTTTTTCGCATCATATCCCCTCCCCAAACGCCATAAACACGCACATTTAGTTATATTACAACATTTTATAACAATTCGTATTAAAAATCATATGCGGAAAACTCCCCATACCCACCCTCACTCATGGTCAACATCCGGTAGTAACAATGCATTATAACAGTACATATGTACACTGTCGGGGCATAACGATTATTAAAGCACGCCCGTATGCAACATATGAAGTGGACTCATTCTCAGCCACAGAGATGATGTTCGCCCCACAAGCTACCAAGCATTCCCGCTCAGATATCAACAGTCCAGTTGGTCTGCTGGATCTTATTATCCAGCTCCCGCAGCTCCTTTGCGAGCTTGTCTGTCTCAGTCTGAAGCTCCTTTACGTTCAAAGTCG
>JAZKZL010000316.1:0-2036 GCA_045612645.1 Oscillospiraceae bacterium | reverse complement strand
AGACAGAATCCTAAGCTGGAGCGCTACTGCGAGCCGCATCATGAATCGGTACTGCGCCTGATACGCTATGCTGCGGAAAGCGCTCACAAAAACGGCGCATGGATAGGAATATGCGGTGAGCTCGCCGCTGACACCTCAATGACCGAAGCATTCCTGCGAATGGGTATAGATGAGCTTTCAGTGTCTCCCTCGTTTGTGCTGCGAGTGCGTGACGCTGTACGGAAAACAGATCTTCGCAGCAAATAAGCAACCACGATCAGAGAGCGCCGAAACCCATCAGATACCTCATTTTTTTAATGATGATAGCTGAACGCCAAAAATTTGCAGAAACTTCATACTCTTTATAGTCTGTCCACCACTGCCACGGAACTGAATAAGAGCCGTCCTGCTGCTGCGAATTGCGGATGTGATCTGTCTCATATTCCGCTATATCCGCATTATCCTCATAAAAGATACTGCCGCGGCTGAGGAACAGATCAGATGGTAGAGTGACATATTCTACTCCCCACTTCTCCTTATCGTGGCAGATACATCCATGCACAAGCGCTTTCAAGCGCTCCTCAAATCCCGCCATTTCCACAAGCCGTACGCCCGTATCATTCATTGCAGCATACAGACTTATAAAGCAGGATGTGATATGCTGTTCCTCAAAAAGCTCCTGCGCAAGCAGCCATTCCACTGCCTGCACGGCTATATCACAGCCCAGCTTATACACAGCGCTGTCCTGCTCCGCATAGCGAAGTATAAAGGCTGCAAGCGCCGCCGTAGGATTATAGCGCAGCTCTCCTACACCATTGCACTCCCACCATATCGCGTGTGGATATTCGTTGTTTGAGGGGACGGTATTCAGCCACTGCTTATGCTCGGTATCAAAATCCGCACCACTTTCAAGATATTGCAATATTCCTCTGATGATGGGATGAGAATTATCCTTCCAGCCTATCTCGGAAATGATATCAGTAGCTGCCCATGTTGCCATAGGCGTGGAATTAGGATTTAAGAAATCAGGCTCGATACCGTGTCCAAAGCCGCCGTCTGCATTCTGATAGTAAGCCAGTGCTTTCATAACATCTTCCCTGCTGCCGTTCTCGAAATGATATTTCCAACGTGCAAGATCCAGTGGACGGGCGTTGCGATAGATAAATGCTCTTGCTTTTTCAAAAGTAGTCATATAATATCCTCCAATATTTTTTATTATAGGATAACACATATCATAGGAATAGTATTGTAAAAATCCGACATTATCTGCGCTTTGCCGCAAAGGTGACCGCCTCACGCGGAGTCATTAAATGGCGCCGCTTGAAATCATTCAGAAGATGTGCCTGATCTGTATAGCCGTATTTCTCGACAGCATCAAGGATATCAAATTGCGGTGAGTTCATCATCTCCTGCCATACAAGTTGATACCGTATCAGCGACGAAAATGACTTTGGCGATATGCCCATGTGATACGAAAAAATACGCTCCAGTTGCTTTTCTGATACAGCGGTGTTGCGGCATATATCCGATATACGCACTCTCCCGCTGTTTTCTATCATATAATAGACGGCATTCAGCAGATCATTATTCACGCGTTCAGGTCGAAGTCGTTTCAGAAGCGCCTTTTCTGCTATTGATATCCTGCCTGCAAGCGTCGTAACTTCAAACAACTGCGGCTGCAGCTCGTTTTTCAGGCTCTGAAAAAACTCCTCCATCGGAAACGCCTGATTTTTGCTGCCGTTCAGTGCGCTCTCGGCAAAAAGAATAGCAGACCATGCATAGAAGCGTATGGCAAAGGTAGATGTCACACCCGGCAAAACTGCGCCGCTTGTAAGGAACGAGCGTTCATCCAAAGCGCAGAAATGTCCATCAATAGTATTTTTCGTATAGTCGATATGGAAGATGATATCCATGCAGGTATCAGGAATGACTATTCCGCTGTCAGAGCTGCATTCGGTTACTTCCACAGGTGTTTTGGTACCCCAGAAGCATCGGATATACGGCTTAAGTGCATCACAAGGAGCGATCTCGCAGTAGGTATCATCATTCTGTAACGG
>JAZKZL010000315.1:0-6456 GCA_045612645.1 Oscillospiraceae bacterium | reverse complement strand
CAAAGACTCTGCGTGTGAAGGATAACTTTATTTTCAGACAGAAATCACCGCTTAATATGGATTTTCTTTCTGCTCTTGAACGACGTTTGGAAAAGCAGAGCGAGCTGTTCTTTGCGCCGCTCACACCGCAGCGTTCTCCTGACATCGATCCCAAAAGACCGCTCATTTCTCAGATACAGCAGCGTGATATGTTGCTTTCTTATCCTTACGAGAACATAAATCAGTTCATTCGTTTGCTGGATGAGGCGGCTGATAATCCCAATGTTGTATCCATTAAGATCACTCTGTACAGAGTAGCGAGGGACAGCAAGATAATCAATGCCCTTATCTGTGCTGCGGAAAACGGCAAGGATGTGCTGGCGCTTGTGGAACTCCGTGCAAGGTTTGATGAGGAGAACAACATCGGCTGGTCAAAACAGCTGGAGGATGCAGGCGTAAATGTGATTTACGGTCTTGAGGAACTTAAGGTGCATTCAAAGCTCCTGCTGATAACTGTGCGTGACGGAGACAAGATCGGCTATATAACTCAGGTGGGAACAGGCAACTACAACGAGCGTACATCCAAGCTATACACTGATCTCACAATGATGACAGCAGACAGGGATTTCGGCGCGGATGCTTCTGTTGTGTTCAATGCTCTCACGGTAGGCAATACGGTTGAAAGCACGAACAAGCTGCTGGTGGCTCCAAAGGGACTGAAGAGCCGTATAGTTGAGATGATCGACAACGAGATAACCTACGGTAGTGACGGATATATCGGCATAAAGATGAACTCCCTTACAGATAAGGATATCATTCGTAAGCTCGCCGAGGCAAGCAGGGCAGGAGTGAAGATAGATCTTGTTGTACGTGGAATATGCTGCCTTGTGGCAGGCGTCGAGGGCGACACGGAAAACATCCGCGTCATCTCTATAGTGGGACGTTTTCTGGAGCATAGCCGAATCTATATTTTCGGAAAAGGGGAGCGCAGGCGTGTATATATCAGCAGTGCAGACTTTATGACTAGAAACACCGAACGCCGCGTTGAGGTTGCAGCCCCCATTCCCGATAAGCGCCTTGCAGACAGAGTGGCGGAGATGTTCGAAGTGATGCTTCGTGACAATGTAAAGGCAAGAGAGCAGGGTAAAAACGGCAAGTACAGCCATGTTGTCCGCAAGGATGGCGAGGAGCAGCTGAACTCCCAGCTGTATTTCTATGAAAAGGCTTACGAAGCAGCGGAAAAGGTCGTTCCGACAGAGGACTATATTGTTGTCAAGCCGAAAAAGGTTAGAGTCAGAGTAAGAAAGCAAAAGAGATAACACTGGTTTTGAGCGAATTATACAAACCATAAATATTTCCCGTGTTTTTTGTGTGAAAATGCGGGAAATTTCTTTTAAATGCTTGACAAACGGGGTTCTCTTTGATATAATACTAATGTTGCTGTAAAGTAATTTTACTTGACACCACAGAAAAGGCGGTATTTATGGAGCGCAGCTTTGATATTGTGATACTTCTTGATATCTATGGCGAGCTGTTGGCAAATGCTCAGCGTGAGGCTTTGGATATGCGCTATAATGCCGATCTTTCTCTTTCCGAGATAGCCGAGGAAATGGGCGGAGTTACTCGTCAGAGCGTGGTGTATTCCATCAAAAAAGGCGAGCAGCGCCTGATGGAGCTGGAAGAAAAGCTGGGTTTTGCAAAAAGACTTCACAGTGTGTCGGCAAAGCTTGAACAGGCAGAAACGCTTCTTGAACAAGGCAACAGCATTGATGAGATAAAACTTCTGCTCTCTGAAATAAAGAGAGAGCTTTGATAAAGGCGGTGAGACTATGGCTTTTGAGGGACTTTCGGGAAAGTTAAACAGCGTATTCAGCAAGCTGAAGGGCAGAGGTAAGCTGAACGAAAAGGACATCAAGGAAGCAATGCGCGAGGTGCGCATGGCACTTCTGGACGCTGACGTAAACTTCAAGGTCGCTAAGGACTTTGTGGCAAAGGTGAGCGAAAAGGCTGTAGGCGCAGAGGTTATGGAAAGCCTCACACCTGCTCAGCAGGTGATCGATATCGTTCATCAGGAGCTTATCTCGCTGATGGGCAACACCACCGCAAGAATAGATTTCCCCTCTAAGCCTCCTTGCGTTATCATGATGTGCGGACTTCAGGGTGCAGGTAAGACAACGCACTGCGCAAAGCTCGCAAAGCACCTTATCGCACAGAACCGCAGACCGCTGCTGGTTGCGTGTGACGTTTATCGTCCCGCTGCTATCGATCAGCTGAAGATCGTGGGCGAAAAGGCGGGCGCGCACGTTTTCGAGATGGGTCAGATCGATCCTGTGAAGATCGCCAAAGAGGGTATCAAGCACGCCAAGGACAACGGATTTGACGTTGTTCTGCTGGATACCGCAGGTCGTCTGCATATTGACGAGACTCTGATGGCGGAGCTTGAAAACATCAAGAAAGAGACAAATCCCAATGAGATCCTGCTGGTTGTGGACTCCATGACAGGTCAGGATGCTGTAAATGTAGCCGAGAGCTTCAATAACGCACTGGATATCACAGGTGTTATCCTCACGAAGCTGGACGGCGATACAAGGGGCGGTGCGGCGCTTACCGTACTCGCAATTACAGGAAAGCCTGTAAAGTTCAACGGTATCGGCGAGAAGATCGATGATATTGAGCCGTTCTATCCTGACAGAATGGCAAGCCGTATCCTCGGCATGGGTGATGTGCTGACACTTATCGACAAGGCAAAGACCGCTATCGACGAAAAGGCAGCCATGAAAACCATGCAGAAGATGCAGGAGAACAAGTTCGATCTCAACGATCTGTATGCACAGTTTGAGCAGATCGAGAAGATGGGCAGTATCTCCTCTATCCTGAAGATGATCCCTGGTGCAAACAAGATAGATGAGAGTCAGATAGACGAGAAGAAGATGCCCCGCACAAAGGCGATCATATCCTCGATGACTCCCAAGGAGCGTGAAAAGCCCTCCATTATCGATGCCAAGCGTAAGCGTAGGATCGCAGCGGGTTCAGGCACCAAGGTCGAGGAAGTGAATCAGCTTCTGAAGCAGTTTGAAGCTATGCAGAAGATGATGAAGCAGATGGGGCTTACAGGCAAGGGTAAGGGCAAGAAAATGCGTATTCCGATGAATCTCATGAAGCAGATGGGCAACATGGGCGGCGGAATGGGCGGTTTCGGAGGCCCCGGATTCCCGATGTGATTGTAAAAGGTTGGTATTTATCATATGGACGATAAAGCATTAGCTGTTATAGGCGGAATATTTTGTATGCTCGCTGATGGTTTTTCTCTTATGGGTGCGATAAAGAACTGGGAATGGTTTTTTAGAGCAAGAAAATCTGCAATGATCGACAAGATATTCGGAAGAACAGGCGCTCGTATCTTTTACGGCATACTGGGCGGCATATTCGTGGCTGGCGGTATATGGTTCATGATAAATGGGCTTATTAATGGCATATAAGGATTTTTCATCGCAGTTTCTGCGTGAAATATAAAATCTACGAAAGGAGAAAACTAAAATGGCAGTAAAGATCAGACTGAGAAGAATGGGCGCTAAGAAGGCTCCTTTCTATCGTGTAGTTGTTGCTGACTCCCGTTACCCCAGAGATGGTCGTTTCATCGAGGAGATCGGCTACTATGATCCCACCCAGGAGCCTGCTCTTGTTAAGATCGACATGGACAAGGCTAACGAGTGGATCAAGAAGGGCGCACAGCCTACCGACACTGTTAAGAGACTGATGAAGTAATCTTGCAGCAAGGTTTGATGGCGGGCATTCGCCCGTTTGAACGATCACCCCAAGGAGGGATAATATATGAAAGAACTTCTGACAACTATCGCATCCGCCCTCGTTGAGGATAAGGCTGCGGTACAGGTCACTGCTGATGAGCCTGACGCTGAGGGCGTTGTGGTATATCATCTGCATGTAGCTCCCGACGATATGGGCAGAGTAATCGGCAAGCAGGGAAGAATCGCTAAGGCAATCAGAACTGTTATGCGTGCAGGCGCGGTAAGAGCCGATGAGAAGATCTCTGTTGAGATCGACTGATAAAAACACGAACGGCGGACATAGTGTCCGCCGTTTTTGTATATGTTCCGGTACATTATTTTACTGTAAACTCTGTCCACTCAATGTGATTATACTGCATTACATCTTCAGCCTTTTTCATTCCTAGGTTTTCATAGAACCGAATGGCATTCTCGTTTGCAATCAAATATACTGCAATATCCTTTTCGCCGCCCGCTTTTTCGTGTGCTGTTTTCATCAAACGGCTTCCGATGCCCTGTCCTTCATACATTCTGTCAACGCCTAGATCGGTCACATAAAGCCAGTAAGCGTAATCTGTCAATCCAAATAAAACGCCGACGATCGTGCCGTTTTCGTTCCGTGCAACAAGGCTCAGGGAAACAGTTGTTACCAGCCTTGCTATCCTTTCTTCGAAGCGTTCTTTGGGATATTGTGAGCCTAAATCCGTTCTTTTAAGGAAATCTATATATTCCTCAGTGGAAATCCGTTCTTCTTTGATTGTTATTATCTCGCTCATATTAATACCTCAATATTTTAGCAAATATAAATATCCCCGAGCCTGAACTCGGGGATAAGTATTCTTATACGTTAGCGCCCTTGGAGATAAATACGGGATACTCAGCAGAACCTGTGATTGTGCGGTTCTTTGTGAGCTTAACATCCTTGTCTGCGATAACATTGATGCAGTTTGCCTTCTCCTCGATAACAGTGCCCTGCATTACGATAGAATCCTTAACAACTGCGCCCTTCTGAACTACAACGCCTCTGAACAGCACGCTGTTCTCAACCTTGCCTTCAATGATGCAGCCATCAGCAATGAGGGAGCCCTTAACGTCAGCCTCAATGCCGTACTTAGCGGGAGCTACATCACGGATCTTGGTGTAGATGGGGCGCTCCAGATCGAACACCTCATGGCAGATATCACGATCCATCATGTCAGCATTAGCCTTGTAATAGGTCTTCATGCTGTCGATGATCTCGTAGTACTTATCGTACTTGTAACCCATGATCTTGTAATCGTGCAGCTTGTGCAGCAGGATATCGGTCTCGAAGCTGTAAAGTCCACGGCACTCGGATTCTCTGATGAGATCCTCCAGGAACTTTCTTCTCATAACGTAAACATCGAGAGCAACATTCATCTCGCCGCTGATAGCGGGTCTTGCCAGAACGTCATATACCTTATTGTTCTCGTCAACAGAGAGAACGGTCATGGTCATTGTTCTTTCAGTGGAGTAAACGCCTCTGCCGTATACGCAGGTGATATCAGCACCGCTCTTCTCGTGGAAATCCACCATGGGCTTGATATCCATATTTGCAACCACGTTGGAGTCAGCCAGAACAACGTACTCAGCGTCGGACTCACGAATGAATTCAGCTGCGCCGGCAAGAGCCTCCAGACGACCTCTGTAGATTCCGCTGCCTTCGCTTCTGTAGGGAGGCAGGATGTGCAGACCGCCTGTCTTTCTAGCCAGATCCCACTCACTGCCCATTCCGAGATGGTTCATCAGGGAGTAGTAGTTCTGCTTTGTAATAATACCAACCTGTGTGATTCCCGAGTTGACCATGTTGGAGAGGGGGAAGTCGATCATACGGTATCTTGCACCGAAGGGAACGCTCGCCATTGCTCTGCCCTTTGTCAGTTCGGGAAGGTTTGCTTCATGCATATTAGCAAAAATAAGTCCTAAAACATTAGCCATACTTGCCATATCTAAAACATCCTTTCCAATATCAAATATCCTTAGAGATCATTGCCTTGGGTGCGGCAACAGCGTTGGGGGATACGTTTACGTTGTGACCGATTACCGCAACACCCCACTGAGATTTATCCTCAATTCGCTCGGGGCGGTCGCCAACGTGTGCGCCTTCGCCGATAACGCAGTTCTCGCCTACGATAGCGTATTCAACAACTGCATTCTTCTTGATAACAGAGCCGGGCATGATGATACTGTCTGTTACAACTGCACCTTCCTCAATGGTAACGCCTGCAAAGAGTACGGAGAAATCAACTGTGCCGTAGATCTCACAACCCTCTGCAACCATGGAGTTTTCGATCTTGCTGTTTGCGCCGGTGTAGTGCGGAGGCATAACAGGGCTTCTGGAATAGATCTTCCAGCTGTCATCCAGCAGATCCAGAGGAACGTTGGGATCCAGCACGTCCATGTTAGCTTCCCAGAGGGAGTCGATAGTACCAACGTCCTTCCAGTAGCCGTCGAAGTGGTATGCAACCATCTTTTCGTTGTTTGCGAGCATCATGGGGATGATGTTCTTACCGAAGTCCTTTGTAGCACCTTCGTCGTTCTCGTTGTCGATGAGGTGCTTTCTCAGCTTAGACCATGTGAATACATAGATACCCATGGAAGCAAGGTTGGACTTAGGCTCTGCGGGCTTCTCTGCGAACTCGTAGATGGTGCCGTCGGGATTAGCGCTCATGAT
>JAZKZL010000314.1:0-54874 GCA_045612645.1 Oscillospiraceae bacterium | reverse complement strand
GCCGTCGGTAGAAGCGATAACGAGGATAGCGCCGTCCATCTGAGCAGCACCGGTGATCATGTTCTTGATGTAGTCAGCATGTCCGGGGCAGTCAACGTGAGCATAGTGGCGAGCCTCTGTCTCGTACTCAACGTGAGCGGTGTTAATTGTGATACCACGCTCTCTCTCCTCGGGAGCCTTATCGATCATATCATATGCCTCGAACTTAGCCTTACCGAGCATAGCGAGATACTTTGTGATAGCAGCTGTTGTGGTGGTCTTGCCGTGGTCAACGTGGCCAATTGTACCAATGTTAACGTGGGGCTTCGTGGAATTATACTTTTCCTTTGCCATTGGTTTTATCCTCCTTAAAGGTGAAATTTCAGCTTCCCCCTAATGAAAGGGGGATAGCCATAGTTTAGTGATTATATTGTACCATCATTTCCTAAAAAAATCAAGTGTTTTTCAGAAAAAAGTGACAGTATTGAGCAACAGTGGATGATTAGTCCTTAGCACGCTTGCTCATGATGCCTTCCGCAATAGACTTGGGAACCTCGATGTAGTGGCTGGGCTGCATTACATAGTTACCACGACCCTGTGTCTTGGAACGCAGATCGTTGGAGTAGCCGAACATCTCAGAAAGCGGAACAGCGGATGTGATCTGAACTGTACCGTTTGCAGTCTCCTGATTCTGGATCTGACCACGACGGGAGTTGAGGTCACCGATAACGTTACCGATGTAGTCCTCGGGAACTACAACGTCAACACGCATGATAGGCTCGAGGATTACAGACTTAGCCTTCTTAAGAGCATCCTTGATAGCCATAGAACCGGCGATCTGGAATGCCATTTCGGAGGAGTCAACCTCGTGGTAAGAACCGTCGTACAGCTCTACCTTAACGTCAACAACGGGGTAACCTGCGAGAACACCGGCATTGAGAGCGCCCTGAATACCCTTGTCAACAGCGGGGATGTATTCCTTGGGAATAGCACCGCCGACAACGGCATTGATGAACTCGTAGCCCTTACCGGACTCGTTAGGCTCAACACGGATCTTAACGTGACCGTACTGACCCTTACCACCGGACTGACGTGCATACTTCATATCAACGTCAGCGTTGCCTACGATAGTCTCCTTATAAGCAACCTGAGGAGCACCTACGTTAGCCTCAACCTTGAACTCACGGAGCAGACGGTCAACGATGATCTCCAGGTGAAGCTCACCCATACCGGAGATGATTGTCTGACCTGTTTCCTGATCGGTGTAGGTTCTGAAAGTGGGATCCTCTTCAGCGAGCTTTGCGAGTGCGAGAGCCATCTTTTCCTGACCAGCCTTTGTCTTGGGCTCGATAGCGAGCGAGATAACAGGCTCGGGGAATTCCATGGACTCGAGGATTACAGGGTTGTTCTCATCACAGAGAGTATCACCTGTAGTTGTGTTCTTCAGACCAACAGCAGCAGCGATATCACCACAGAAGCAGCAATCGATATCCTGTCTGGAGTTAGCGTGCATCTGAAGGATACGACCCATACGCTCGTTCTTATCCTTTGTAGCATTGAGAACGGTAGCACCGGCCTCAACTACGCCGGAGTAAACTCTGAAGAAGCAGAGCTTACCAACGAAGGGGTCTGTAGCGATCTTGAATGCAAGAGCGGAGAAGGGCTCGTTATCGCCGGCCTTTCTCTCAACTTCCTCGCCTGTATCAGGAACAATACCCTTGATAGCGGGGATATCGAGAGGAGAGGGCATGTAGTCGATAACTGCGTCGAGCAGCTTCTGTACACCCTTGTTTCTGTAGGAAGTACCACATACAACGGGAACGAATCTGTTCTCGATGGTACCCTTTCTGATGGCAGCCTTGATCTCCTCGATGGTGAAGTCCTCACCCTCGGTCTCAAAGTATCTCTCCATCAGCTCATCGTCCAGCTCAGCAACCTTCTCAAGGAGGTTACGTCTGTACTCCTGAGCCTTTTCGAGCATGTCTGCGGGGATCTCCTCAACACGCATATCCTTGCCCAGGTCATCGTAGTATACATCGGCGTTCATTTCGATGAGGTCGATGATACCCTTAAAGCCCGCCTCAGCGCCGATAGGCAGCTGGATCGGAACTGCATTACACTTAAGTCTGTCGTGCATCATGCCAACTACGCGGTAGAAATCAGCACCCATAATGTCCATCTTGTTGATGTATGCCATTCTGGGAACCTTGTAGTTGTCAGCCTGACGCCATACAGTCTCAGACTGAGGCTCTACACCGCCCTTTGCACAAAGAACAGTAACGGAGCCGTCAAGAACTCGCAGGGAACGCTCAACCTCAACAGTGAAGTCAACGTGTCCGGGAGTATCGATAATATTGACTCTGTGCTTCTTCCAGAAAGCTGTAGTAGCAGCGGAGGTGATTGTGATACCTCTTTCCTGCTCCTGAGCCATCCAGTCCATTGTCGCACCGCCATCGTGAGTTTCACCCATCTTGTGGTTTACACCTGTGTAGAACAGGATACGCTCTGTCGTGGTGGTCTTACCTGCGTCAATGTGCGCCATGATACCAATATTACGGGTCATTTCGAGAGTTACGTCTCTTTTCATAAGTTCCTCCGTAATTATCGGATAATGACCGCAGTCACGCTGCGATCATATCCATCTGATTCATATTACCACTTGTAGTGAGCAAAAGCCTTGTTAGCTTCAGCCATCTTGTGAGTATCGTCACGCTTCTTGCAGGAGCCGCCCTGACCGTTGAGTGCGTCAAGGATCTCGTTTGCAAGTCTTTCCTTCATTGTCTTCTCGTTGCGCTCACGGCTGTACTTGGTGATCCATCTCAGACCGAGAGTGCGTCTTCTTTCGGGGCGAACCTCCATAGGAACCTGGTAGGTTGCACCGCCGACACGGCGAGCCTTAACCTCGAGCAGGGGCATGATGTTCTCCATTGCCTCCTCGAAAGCTTCCAGAGCATCCTTGCCGGTCTTCTCAGCAACGATCTCAAATGCGCCGTATACAATCTTCTGGGCTACGCCCTTCTTTCCGTCGAGCATGATGTTGTTGATAAGTCTTGTTACCAGCTCGGAACCGTACATAGGATCCGGCAGAACCTCACGCTTCGGAACATTACCTCTTCTTGGCACTTTACTTCCCTCCTTCATAAAAAATGAAAATCATAGGTACTCGAAAGCATAACTTCCGCCGTCCAAACAGAGGCAATATCTATCGAATAATGCCTTGCCTGACAGCATAATGTTAAGAATTACGCTTTCTTTCCAGCCTTCGGACGCTTTGCACCATACTTGGAGCGTCCCTGCATTCTCTTGTCAACGCCCTGTGCATCCAGTGTACCACGGATGATGTGGTAACGTACACCAGGGAGGTCCTTAACACGGCCGCCTCTGATGAGTACAACAGAGTGTTCCTGCAGTTTGTGTCCGATACCGGGAATGTAAGCAGTAACTTCAAAGCCGTTGGAAAGTCTTACTCTGGCGATCTTTCTCATAGCAGAGTTAGGCTTCTTAGGGGTGCTTGTACGAACTGCGGTGCAAACGCCTCTCTTCTGAGGAGAAGACTGGTCGATCTGCTGCTTGCGCAGTGTGTTCATACCCTTCTGAAGAGCAGGAGACTTGGACTTCTTAACTGCTACTTCACGTCCCTTGCGGACAAGCTGATTAAAGGTTGGCATTATTTCACCTCCATTAAAATTTCACGTGTGTATTATAACCGTTTTACCGCAAATTAAACCATTTCGGTGCAAATCAGCCGATAAATTATTATAGTCGCACGCAATTATATATTTTAATAGAAAAAACGGTGTTTGTCAAGGTTTTTTTCAAAACTTTGTAGCAAACACCGTTTAGATTTTATTGATAGTATTTGTTTTTGTGCATTTTTCCTAAAGTGCATCATAAAGCGCTTTAGTGCGCTTTATGGCACATGAAATAATGCTTAAACAACCTCATCTTCGGAAGGAGCTTCTTCCTCTGCGGAAACAGCATCCTCTTCAGCTTCGTTCTGCACTGCAAGACCTGTACCTGCAGGGATGAGCTTACCGATGATAACATTTTCCTTAAGGCCCTGCAGAGGATCAACCTTACCGCGGATAGCGGCATCAGTGAGAACTCTTGTGGTCTCCTGGAAGGACGCAGCAGACATAAAGCTGTCTGTTGCGAGAGATGCCTTTGTGATACCCAGCAGAACAGGCTCGCTCTCGGGCATTACAAGCTCCTCGCCTGCCTCGATACGCTGCTTGATGCCATCACAGATCTCAACAAACTCGTTCTTGCCAACGATGGAGCCGGGCAGCAGGAAGCTGTCGCCGGGTTCTGTGATGCGGATCTTTCTCATCATCTGGCGCACGATAACCTCGATATGCTTATCGTTGATATCAACACCCTGCAGACGGTAAACCTTCTGTACCTCTGCTATGATATAGTTCTGAACAGCCTGCTCACCCTTAACAAGAAGTACATCGTGGGGGTTTACAGAGCCTTCTGTCAGCGGATCGCCTGCAACTACTGTATCGCCGTCGTATACCTTGGGACGGTAACCAAAGGGAACTGCATAAGCCTCCTCAGTGCCATCCTCAGATGTGATTATTGCGTGACGGGTCTTCTTGATCTCCTCAAAGCGTACCTTACCAGAGATCTTTGTGATGATAGCCGCATTCTTGGGACGGCGGCTCTCAAACAGTTCCTCAACTCGAGGCAGACCCTGTGTGATATCCTCTGCAGAGGCGATACCACCTGTATGGAACGTTCTCATTGTAAGCTGTGTACCGGGCTCACCGATAGACTGTGCAGCGATGATACCTACAGCCTCACCGATTCCGATCAGCTGACCGTTGGCAAGGGATGCGCCGTAGCAACGAGCGCAGACACCGTTTCTCAGCGAACAGGTCAATACAGAACGAACCTTGATCTTCTCCACACCGGCATTGACGATCTTAGATGCGTCAGCGTCGGTCAGAAGCTTATCTCTGGAAATGATAACATTTCCGTCATTATCCTTATAATCATCAGCGAGGTAGCGGCCTACAAGACGCTCAGCCAGCTTCTCAACCAGCTCATTGCCCTCGCGGATCTCATATACCTCGATACCGTTATCGGTACCGCAGTCATCCTCACGGATGATAACTTCCTGAGATACGTCAACAAGACGTCTTGTCAGGTAACCGGAGTCGGCTGTACGCAGAGCGGTATCTGCCAGACCCTTACGCGCACCACGGGAGGAGATGAAGTATTCCAGTACGTTCAGACCTTCACGGTAGTTAGCCTTGATAGGCATCTCGATAGTAGCACCGGAAGTATTCGCGATAAGTCCACGCATACCTGCCAGCTGTCTGATCTGGTTGATAGAACCACGGGCACCGGAGTCAGCCATCATGAAGATGTTGTTGTACTGATCGAGGTTATCGGTCAGAGCCTTACCTACATCGTCTGTAGCCTTGTTCCAGATGCTGATGAAGGCAGACTTTCTCTCATTGTTGGAGATAAAGCCACGAGCGAACTGCTTGTTGATCTTCTCGATCTTCTTCTCAGCCTCTGCCATGATATCAGCCTTCTGGGGAGGGATCTCAGCATCGCACACTGCTACAGTAATACCTGCTCGTGTGGAGTATTTATATCCCAAAGACTTGATCTTATCGGAGACCTGAGCGGTTGTTGCAGTGCCATGTACCTTCAGGCACTTGTCAATGATCTGACCGAGCTGCTTCTTGCCCACCTTGAAGCCGATCTCGTAATCCAGCTGGTGTTCGGGATCGGTACGATCAACGTAACCGAGATCCTGAGGGATGTGTTCATTGAAGATAACACGTCCGATAGTTGTATCAACCAGTCTGGAGATCTTTGTATCGCCAAGATCCTTTGTTACACGGATCTTGATCTTAGCATGAATGGAAATAACGCCGTCCTGATATGCCATGAGCGCTTCGTTAGCGTCACGGAATACCTTGCCTTCACCCTTCTCGCCATCCTTTTCGATGGTGAGGTAGTAGGAACCGAGGACCATATCCTGTGTAGGAACTGCAACAGGGCGTCCGTCGGAGGGCTTCAGCAGGTTCTTGGCAGCCAGCATGAGGTTTCTTGCCTCATCCTGAGCCTCAGCGGAAAGGGGAAGATGCACAGCCATCTGGTCACCGTCGAAGTCGGCGTTGAACGCTGTACAGCAAAGGGGGTGCAGCTTAATAGCACGGCCCTCTACCAGTACGGGAGAGAATGCCTGAATACCGAGTCTATGCAGTGTAGGCGCACGGTTCAGCAGAACAGGGTGATCCTTGATAACTCTTTCAAGAGAATCCCACACCTTATCCTCTGCACGCTCTACCATCTTCTTAGCCTGCTTGATGTTTGTGGCAGCATTATTCACTACCAGATCATTCAGAACGAACGGCTTGAACAGCTCAAGAGCCATCTCCTTGGGGAGACCGCACTGATCCATTCTGAGATCGGGGCCTACTACGATAACGGAACGTCCGGAGTAGTCAACACGCTTACCCAGCAGGTTCTGACGGAAACGTCCTTGCTTACCCTTCAGCATATCGGAAAGGGACTTCAGAGGGCGGTTGTTGGAGCCTGTGTAAGCTCTGCCATGTCTGCCGTTGTCGATAAGTGCGTCAACAGCCTCCTGCAGCATACGCTTCTCATTTCTGATAATGAGTTCGGGAGAACGCATGTCGATAAGCTTCTTAAGACGGCAGTTTCTATTGATAACTCTACGATACAGATCGTTCAGGTCGGATGTCGCATAACGGCCGCCATCCAGCTGTACCATAGGTCTGATATCCGGAGGGATAACGGGAACACAGTCAAGGATCATCCACTCGGGACGGTTGCCGGAAAGTCTGAATGCCTCGATAACATCAAGACGCTTCAGCAGCTTCACACGCTTCTGACCCTGCTGAGTTGCCATCAGTTCTTCCTTCAGCTCAGCAGAAAGCTTTTCAAGGTCGATCTCCTTGAGCAGCTCCTTGATAGCCTCAGCACCCATAGCAGCCTTGAAATCGCTGCCATACTTTGTGCGGAAGCCTGCATATTCCTTCTCATCCAGGAGCTGATTCTTGGAAAGCTCCTTGGTCTCGCCGGGATCGATAACTATATACTTTGTGAAGTAGAGTACCTCTTCCAGTCTCTTGGGGGAGATGTCCAGTACCTGACCGATTCTGGAGGGTGTGCCCTTGAAGTACCAGATGTGAGAAACAGGAGCAGCCAGTTCGATGTGGCCCATACGCTCACGTCTTACCTTGCTGCGTGTTACCTCAACGCCGCACTTCTCACAAACCTTGCCCTTGTAGCGGATTCTCTTATACTTACCGCAGTTACACTCCCAGTCCTTCTGCGGACCAAAGATCTTCTCACAGTAAAGACCTTCCTTCTCGGGCTTCTGTGTGCGGTAGTTTATTGTTTCGGGGCGGAGAACTTCACCGTAAGACCACTCTCTGATCTGGTCGGGAGAGGCAAGTCCGATCTTCATTGACTCAAAAACATTAAAACTCAATTTAATACCTCATCTCTCATTAGGCTCTGCCTTGCGGCTTTGCCTGTATAATCACCGAAATGTATCTGATCCCGCACGGACGGCTAAGCCATCCGCACGGTCAGTTAAATTATTCGTCGTCTTCAGCGAAGTCAGCGTCATCGGAATAGAAATCGCTGTCATCGTCGTCCATCAGATCATCCTCGGAAGACTCGGAAACGATCTCCTCGCCGTCCTGATCCACGATACCGAAGCCTTCCAGCTCGTTCTCGTTTGTCTGATAATCCATCTCGAAGGTCTCGGAGGGAACATAGTTGCCCTCGTACTCATCCTCGAAGTCCTGCTTCAGATCGATCTCCTCGTTGTTTTCATCGAGGATCCTGATATCAAGACCCAGACCCTGAAGCTCGCTGATCATTACCTTGAAGGACTCGGGAACGCCGGGCTTCGGAACAGGCTCACCCTTAACGATAGCCTCGTATGTCTTCTGACGGCCCATCAGGTCATCAGACTTGACAGTAAGGATCTCCTGCAGAGTGTAAGCAGCGCCATAAGCCTCCAGTGCCCAAACTTCCATCTCACCGAAACGCTGACCGCCGAACTGAGCCTTACCACCCAGAGGCTGCTGTGTAACGAGAGAGTAGGGACCTGTGGAACGTGCGTGGATCTTATCATCAACAAGGTGATGCAGCTTGAGGTAATACATATAGCCGACAGTTACGGGAGCATCGAACTTCTCACCTGTTCTGCCGTCTGTAAGCAGCGTCTTACAATCGGATGTGAGGGGCAGCTTTGTGAAGTCAAGACCTGCGGAATCCTCACCGATCAGCTCGCTGCGCTTTTCACGAGCGATGTCGTAAAGCTCACGGATATCCTGCTCGTGTGCGCCATCGAATACGGGAGTGGAGATCTTCCAGCCCAGCGCTCTTGCGATGTAGCCGAGATGAACTTCCAGAACCTGACCGATGTTCATACGGGAAGGTACGCCGAGAGGGTTAAGAACGATATCCAGAGGAGTACCGTCGGGCAGGAAAGGCATATCCTCCTGCTTAAGAATACGGGAAACGACACCCTTGTTACCGTGGCGGCCCGCCATCTTATCGCCGACAGAGATCTTACGCTTCTGAGCGATGTAGCAGCGTACCACTTCGTTTACGCCGGGAGACAGCTCATCGCAGTTCTCGCGGTTGAACACCTTAACATCAACTACGATACCGCTTTCGCCGTGGGCAACTCTCAGAGAGTTGTCACGAACCTCGCGTGCCTTCTCACCGAAGATCGCACGGAGCAGTCTTTCCTCAGCGGTGAGGTCTGTCTCGCCCTTGGGAGAAACCTTACCTACCAGGATATCGCCGGAGTGTACCTCTGCACCGATGCGGATGATACCGCGCTCGTCCAGATCCTTGAGAGCGTCATCGGACAGGTTGGGGATATCACGGGTGATCTCCTCCGGACCGAGCTTTGTCTCACGGCACTCCAGTTCGTATTCTTCAATATGGATAGATGTATAAACATCATTGTAAACGAGCTTCTCATTGATGAGAACGGCGTCCTCGTAGTTGTAGCCTTCCCATGTCATGAAGCCGATGAGGGCATTCTTACCCAGTGCGATCTCACCGTTCTTGGTTGCGGGACCGTCAGCGATAACATCGCCTGCCTTTACCTTCTCGCCCTTTTCAACGATGGGTCTCTGGTTTACACAGTTACCCTGGTTGGAGCGCTTGAACTTGATGAGTCTGTATGCATGCTCAACGCCGAGATCGTTTGTAACAACGATCTTGTCAGCGTCAACTTCTGTAACAACGCCATCCTCCTTAGCGCAGATAACTACGCCGGAGTCAACAGCAGCCTTGTACTCCATACCGGTACCAACGATGGGGTTGTCGGTAACCATCAGCGGAACAGCCTGACGCTGCATGTTCGCACCCATGAGCGCACGGTTCGCGTCATCGTTCTCCAGGAAGGGGATCATAGCAGTAGCTACAGATACCACCATCTTGGGAGATACGTCCATGAAATCAACCTTTTCACGCTCGATCTCAAGGATAGCGTCACGGCAACGTGCGTTTACACGAGGTCTTACGAAACAGCCATTCTCATCGAGAGCTTCGTTAGCCTGTGCCACAACGTACTTATCCTCAACGTCGGCAGTCATATATACTACCTCGTCAAGCACCTTACCTGTCTCCTTATCTACCTTTCTGTAAGGAGCCTCGATAAAACCGTAAACATTGATCCTTGCGAAAGTAGCAAGGTAAGAGATCAGACCGATGTTAGGACCTTCAGGAGTCTCGATAGGGCACATTCTTCCGTAGTGGGAGTAGTGTACGTCACGAACCTCGAAGCCCGCTCTGTCTCTGGACAGACCGCCCGGACCGAGAGAGGAAAGTCTTCTCTTATGTGTAAGCTCTGCGAGAGGATTGTTCTGATCCATGAACTGGGACAGAGGCGAAGAGCCGAAGAACTCTCGCATAGCGGAAATTACCTGACGTGCATTGATGAGGGAGCTGGGAGATACCTTCTCCTGATCCTGCGCCTGCAGAGCCATTCTCTCACGAATGGTACGCTCCATACGAGAGAAACCGATCCTGAACTGGTTCTGGAGCAGCTCGCCCACGCAGCGGATACGTCTGTTGCCGAGGTGATCGATATCATCAATATCACCGATACCCTCGCAAAGGTTGATGAAATAGCTTACTGCCGCATAGATATCCTCAAGAGTGATGTGCTTGGGGATAAGCTCCTCAGCGCGGAGCTTCAGCAGTTCTGCAAACTTGTCATTATCGCCTGCAGCCTCTTCGAGTACCTCAGCAAGAACAGCAAAACGAACATGCTCGTTGATGCCGATAGCCTCAAGAGCCTCAGCGTCCATATCGGTGTAAGCAGCGATATCTACCATACCATTGCCGACAACCTTGACGATCTTGCCCTCAGGATTGTATACCAGCACCTCTGTAACGCCTGCATTCTCGATAGCTGCAGCGATCTCGTCAGTGATGATAGCTTCCTCTTCGATAAGGATCTCACCTGTAAGGGGAGCAACAACGGTCTGAGCGGACTTTCTGCCTGCGATACGCTCAGAAATAGCCAGCTTTTTATTATACTTATAACGTCCGAATCTGGACAGATCATATCTCTTTGCATCAAAGAACAGAGTGTTCAGGTGATTCTCGGCAGACTCAACTGTCGGAGGCTCACCGGGACGGAGCTTCTTGTAAACCTCAAGGAGAGCTTCCTCACGGTTCTGAGTGCTGTCCTTGTCCTCAATAGTGCGGATGATACGATCATCCTCTCCGAACATTGCCTTCAGCTCATCATTAGAGGAAAGACCGATGGAGCGCAGGAATGTGGTAGCGGGGATCTTTCTGTTCTTATCGATACGAACATAGAAAACATCGTTGGAGTCCATCTCGTACTCCAGCCAAGCACCTCTGTTCGGGATAACAGTTGCCTTGAACAGCTTCTTACCTGTCTTATCGTAATCAAAGCCGTAGTATACACCGGGAGAACGGACAAGCTGTGATACCACAACTCGCTCGGAACCGTTGATAACGAAAGTACCGCTGTCTGTCATGAGAGGCAGATCGCCCATGAAGATCTCGTTATCCATGATCTCGCCTGTCTCCTTGCTGAGAAGGCGTGCGGTAACGCGCAGAGGTGCAGCATAAGTTGCGTCACGATCCTTGCACTCTTCAATAGTGTACTTTGTTTTGTCGTCAAGACGGTGGTCTATAAACGAGAGTTCAAATTTTCCGTTGGAATCGGTAATAGGGGAAACATCCTTGAATACTTCCTTGATACCTTCCGTCAGAAACCATTCGTATGAATTCTTCTGAATGCCAATGAGATTCGGCATATCAATGACTTCATTGATCTTAGAAAAACTCATTCGGGTGTTTTTTCCGAGATTTACGGGTTTAACATTCACCATCGGCTTTATCACTCCTTAAAATATTTCCGCAATGGGGTGTGAGGAATTTCCGTTTTTGTGGGAAAATCGCAGTAATTTCCTGCAAAAAAACGGGCTTTTCGCACACATATCCATTATGATACATTATAGTATTATACTACATTCAGAATTTTTTGTCAATAGTTTAGCCACAAAAAAACCGATTAGTTTTAGCCAAAAAAAACGTTTTCCCATCGCTATTTTTGCATATTCCGACGAAAAAGCTCCCGATGCGGCTCGGGAGCTTTACAAAGCGTATAATCATGCGATTTTTGACGCTCAGGACAGTATTCCGTACTCTGCTTTCATTCTGAGCAACCGCAGCACCGATTCATCCATGCGCTGTTCGGATATCTCTCCGCTTTTTACAGCGGAAATAATCGCCTCTATTGTGGACGCATAATCAGTCACGCAAAGAAGATCATTGCCCGCCTGCACCGCCAGCACTGCAGCATTTGACGTGCCTGTGATATTCTCGATCGCACCCATAGAAAGCTCATCCGTAACGATCACTCCGTCAAAGCCCAGCTCCTCACGCAGCAGCACATGCACCGCAGGAGACAGCGAAGCGGGCATTTCATCATCCACACACATTATGATATTGTGCGATACCATAATGCAAGGGGCGCCGGTTTCTATTCCCGCCGAAAACGGTACAAGATCAAGCTCCCTGAACTCCGAAAGAGGACGCTCGTCATAAGCTATTCCTGTGTGAGTATCCACATTGTTTCCATATCCGGGAAAGTGCTTCAACACAGATATAGTGCCGGATTCATTCATTGCCGCTGTAACTGCGCCTATACATTCCGCGGTTATCCGTACATCTGTGCCGAAAGTACGGTCATAGATATAATCCTCCTCACTTCGGGGGAGATCGCAGACAGGTGCAAAGTTCATATTGATGCCGAGATCTGCAAGAAAAGTGCTTTTCTCCGCTGCATCCTCTGCCACTGCCGCTATGCCACCATTTTCATACAGCTCCATGGGAGATTTAAAAGGCTCACTGCGGAAATGCGGATATTTCGAAGCACGGACGATATCGCCGCCCTCCTCATCAACACCTATCAACATAGGTATCTCAGACACAGATTGATACCCCTCAATCGTCTCCCGCACGCTTTCGGGGGTTTCACCCTTAAAATCACGGGCAAACAGTATGTAGCCGCCCAAATTCCATTTCTCGACTTCAGCAGTGGCATTGTTCTCGGGACATCTCGCTATTATCATCTGACCAACCTTTTCTTCAAGGGTCATTTCCGCAAGGATACGCTCTTCGTAAGGAAGCTCGGGAACGCCCTCGGAAGTATCCGTCTCGGGAACACTTACTTCAGTTGTCACTTCAGCCGAAACTTCATTGCTTTCCACAGAACTTGTCGCAGCAGATGTCGTATCTATAGATATCTCGGGAGGCGCATAGATCTCCCCGCCCCCGCAGCCGCAGCATAATACAACAGTACCAAGCAGCACCGCAGATAAGATATTTTTAATCCTCATACACATCACCTCGTATAAACTAAGTATAATCCCGATGCAAAGAAAAGTCAAATAGCAAAATATTCATATAGCGCAGAAAAGCCTGAGAAGGCGAGCCTCTCAGGCTTGATAAGATATGCAGAATCATTCCTCACCCGAGGATACCGTTCCCTTTTCGGCATCCATAGTTACCGCAGTACCCGATTTCAGTATCAGCGTTGCGTTCTGTGCGCCGATGATAACAGGGATATCCAGAGCCATACCAACGATAGCCGCATGGCAGTCAGGGTCTGTCTCCTCTGTGATGATGCCTGCCGCAGACTTCAGCAGAGGAAGTATATCGGAGCTTGTTTTAGGTATGCAAAGTATCTGACCCGCCTCAAAGCGATCATGCGCTTCTTTCTCACTGCCGCAAACGCAGACCTGAGCGGTCACTGTTCCCTTATTTGCGCCTGTGCCTGTCACGAGCACATCACCCACGATATGAACCTTCATGAGGTTGGTAGTGCCGCTGACACCAAGAGGAACACCCGCAGTGATGACAACAAGGTCACCATTCTTCAACAGACCCGCCTCACATGCTTTGCGCACTGCATGGTGGATGAGATCGTCGGTATTGGTCATCATCTCCTCTGCCATCAGCGGAATAACACCCCAGCTCATGTTAAGCTGACGCATAGCTGTCTCATTGGTAGTGCAGGAGATGATCGGGCATACAGGGCGGTATCTGGAGATCATTCTCGCTGTGGTACCTGTCTTTGTTACTGTCAGGATAGCCGTTGCTCCGAGATCCATAGCCGCCGCAACGGTAGCATGAGAAATAGCGGTGGACACGTTTACCGAGCTGTTTGCCTCAAGTTTATAGAAGCGCTTTTTATAATCGATAGCCTTTTCGGTGGTCTCCGCTATAAGAGCCATGGTCTTTACCGCCTCAACAGGATGCTCGCCTGCGGCGGTCTCGCCCGAAAGCATTATTGCAGAGGTACCGTCATAAATTGCGTTCGCCACATCGGTGGTCTCTGCTCTTGTGGGACGGGGATTGTGGATCATGGATTCCAGCATCTGTGTTGCTGTGATTACCTGCTTGTTTGCGTTATAGCCTTTCTTGATGAGCATCTTCTGGATCTGCGGGATCTCCTCAAACGGAATCTCAACGCCCATATCACCGCGGGCAACCATGATTCCGTCCGCCACACGCAGAATGCTGTCGATATTCTTTACGCCCTCGCCGTTCTCGATCTTTGCAATGATACGGATATCCGATCTGCCCTCTTCCTCCAGTATCTTGCGCACACCGATCACATCATCGGCGCAGGTAACGAAGGACGCTGCAATAAAATCGAAATTCTCCCTTGCAGCAAAGCGGATATCCGAAACATCCACCTCGCTAAGATACGGCATGGAGAGCTTGACGCCGGGGATGTTGACGCCCTTTCTATCGGATACCACTCCACCGCTTGTAACAGTGCAGACAATATCCGCAGTGCCATCGCCATTGTGCAGAATATCCGAGCAGCGCAGTGCCACATTGCCGTCATCGATGAGTATTCTTGTTCCCACATCGATATCCTCTGCAAGATCCTTATAGGTGATGGAAACGCACTTATCGTCGCCCTCCACCTCACGGGTGGTGAGGATAAAGGTGCTGCCGTTTATAAGCTCGGGTCGCATTCCGCCCGCAAACTTCTTCAGGCGTATCTCAGGACCTTTGGTATCCAGCAGTGTAGCAACAGGCTTGCCCATCTCCTTAGCTATGCGCACGATCTGGTCGTGAGTTACCTTGTGGCTCTCATGTGTGCCGTGGGAGAAATTCTGCCTTGCAACGTTCATGCCGTTTTCGATGAGCTTGCGCAGCACATCATCGCTCTGTGTAGCGGGACCGAGGGTGCATACGATCTTTGTTCTTCTCATAGTCGTATCCTTTCTGTATGTTCTTAACTGTATCTTTGCCAAAAAAGTCCGCTCTTAGACACTGCCAGCGGCAACGCCGCAGAGCGGAGCGTTCTTTTATGCGTTTTCTTTTACTGCTCTGTCTGCAGCGAGAGCCAGCGCGCATTCCAGGCGCTTTCTCTGCATCTCACAGGAGAGCTTGTGGGGCTTGTTGATATCGCCCTCATAGATGAAGCTGTTTGCATTGCAGCCGCCCGAGCAGAAGAACTTTGCCCAGCAGTCACGGCAGCCTTGCTTGCTGTACACATGGGTGCCTGCGAAGGTATCCTTGATATCGTTGTTGAAGGTACCGTCATACAGGTTGCCCATCTTCCATTCATCTATACCAACAAACTGGTGGCAAGGGAAGATATCTCCGTTGGGAGTAACCGCAACATAATCATTGCCGCAGCCACAGCCACGAAGTCTCTTGATTGCACAAGGACCCTGATCGAGATCCACCATGAAATGGAAGAAGTTGAACTTCTTTTCGGTGCGGTTTGCCATTACCTCACACAGTCTGTCGTACTCGTTGAATACACGGGGAAGATCCGCTTCTGTGATGGCATAGGGCATCTTCAGATCTGTCACAACAGGCTCTGCGGAAAGCTGCTCAAAGCCGAGGTCTCTCATGTGCAGAACATCGTCTGTAAAGTCCATGTTGTACTTTGTGAAAGTCGCACGAACATAATAATCCTTGTCACCGCGGCTCTCAACGAGCTTCTGGAAACGGGGCACGATGATATCATAGCAGCCCTTGCCGTTAACTGTCTTGCGGATGCGGTCGGTAACTTCCTTTCTGCCGTCGAGGGACAGAACGCAGTTGCTCATCTCACGATTGATATATTCTATCTTGTCATCCGTCAGCAGCATACCGTTTGTGGTGATGGTGAAGCGGAAGTTCTTTCCGTGCTGCTTTTCGATGGAACGTGCATAGTTTACTGTCTCAACTACGGTATCCCATGCCATCAGAGGCTCACCGCCGAAGAAGTCCAGCTCAAGATTGATACGGTCGCCCGAGTTTGCAATGAGGAAATCTATAGCCTTCTTGCCTGTTTCAGGAGACACCCCGCAGCGATCCCCGCCGAAATCACCTGTCTCAGCGAAGCAGTACTCGCAGCGCAGGTTGCAGTCGTGCGAAACATTAAGGCACATAGACTTTACGGGAGATTTCATCTTTGTGTTTGTATAGCGCTCATAATCATCCTCGGTAAAGAGGGCGCCGTCCTTATACAGCTCGTAAAGCTCTGCATAGCTTTCACGGATGTCGCTTTCGGGATATGCGGAAAGCTTGCCGATAAGCTCTGCGGGGCATTCCTCCGCCATGGGTGCCGAAACATGATCCAGTATATCAAAAGCGCAGTCATCCAGCAGGTGAACGCCGTTGCTGTTCACATCCAGCACGATATTATAGCCCAGCTGTTTAAACTTATGTATCATTATTATTTACCTTTCGTTAATAAAATGTAAGAGGTCAAAAATTTTGGGCGGAACTTCTGCCGCCCAAAATAATTTCCTTAACAAGTAAAGCCGATTACTTTACAGCCTCGCACTTCTGGTTAGCTACTGTGCAGGAAGTCTTGCAAGCAGACTGGCAGGAGGACTGGCACTTGCCGCAGCCGCCCTTAGCAGCAGTGGACTTCAGATCAGCCTTGTTGATTGTTGTGATGTGCTTCAAAAGGAACACCTCTTTCTTAAAAAATGATGATTGCCCAGGGCAAAACCCTATTGCTTATTGTATAGTATAGCATACCTTGCATTATTTTTCAAGGGGGTAAAAGAATTTTTGTTTAAGTGTTTCACACATCCGTAAAGCTTTCCGCAGTAAGCCTTGCACCAAGACGAAAGCCACGGCAGAACATTATACGCTCGCCCGCCTGCGATAACTCGGCAAACGCATCGTCAAAGCGCTCCTGGAGTTCGGGGTCGTCCAGCTTTTTCATTATCTGACCGTATACCTTTGCGAAGACCAGCTCTGCTTCAGCGTATTCTTCATCGGAGCTTCGGCTTTCGTGATATGGATTTATGCTGCCGTTAAATAGTTCGTTTATGGTGTCGTACATGTTTTTGTCTCCTTGATCGATATGGTATATACAAATGAATCTTTGTATATACTATAATACAAGAGATGTTTTGTAAAGTCAATACAAAATATCTCTTGTATATTATAATTCTACTAACCTATCAAAATCGGAGGTGTAGAATTGTGCAGTTGTGCGAAAGATTAAGGATACTGCGTGAGAAAAACGAGCTGACACAGAAACAGCTTGCAGAGCGCCTTATGATAATGCAGCAGCAATACAGCGAGTACGAAAGAGGTAAACGAGAGATACCTGTGCATTATCTTGTTGAGATAGCACGCATCTACGGCACATCGCTTGATTACATCGTAGGTCTTAATGACGATATAAACAGACATTGGTGATATTCCCCTGCAAGGCTTGATTTTGTGGGGGAATTGTTGTATAATGATATATGTATATTTGTGCATTGGTAACATCGCAGAACTATGCCGCTGTTTTTCGGCGCAATCTGTATTTTTTCTCAATCTGATTATATCATAAGTACACATATTTGTAAACCTATTTCCGCAAAAGAGTTTACTTTTTTGCGCTTTTTCGTATAAAACGAACAAAAACTCCAATAAAACGCGTATACATATATGTATACTTTAACGGCAGCAGGTGTTTATTATGAATGATTTTGGTGTAAAGGTAAAAGAGTATATCAAAAATAACAACATATCACAAAATCAGATTGCTGATACATTAGGCGTAAAAAAAGCCGCTGTATCGAATTTACTGAGTCGAGACAACATATCACTGGACAAAATGCAGGCAATTGCATCGGCGTTGGACTGCAAGCTGATAATCGACCTTGTTCCGAATGAAGAAAAATCCAAATAACAAAACAGACCCGAGGATGAATTTCTCGGGTCTGTTTGCATTCACATATCATTTGTCGTAGGGACACGGATTGCCGTGTCCCTACAAAATCATGATTCAATAATATCCACCGTATAGGCAAACTCAGGGAACTCCGTCCTTATCCTATCCGCCGCCTTACGGCAGAAATCCTCTCTCAGCTCGGGAGCGTCACGCATTGCCTGCTTTGCTCCCCAAAGATGTGTAAAGCAATCCTGCGGGAAAAACAGATGATCCTTATCCAGCAGAGTACGCACGGGAGTACCTGTATATTCCGCGCACATAGCCGCCATGCGCTGCTCCGCAAACACCATATAGCACAGCCTGTCGTCACAGGAGACAGCCGACTTCATAAAAGCGATAGCCTGAGATACATAAAATTCCTTGAAATCGTTGTTCGGCAGATACAGAAACGCCGTATTCAATGGCAGAACTCCCCTGCTGAACGGCGGCATGATATGGTCTTTCAGCCTGAAATATTCGAGCGGAGGGTATATATCGGGGAAAAGCTCCTCACGATGGGCTGCCACCAGCTCTCTGCCAAGCGCAAGCGGTTTCCACACAATGAAATCCGTGTCTATCATCACGCAGGGAGCCTGCACTTCTCTGAGTGCAAACAGCTTTCCGCCCGCCCAGAACATCAGCGGATCTATTCCCTCGAGATCATCGGGGATGCACACGCGGATATCATCCCATATCCCGTCAAGACCTATGCGGCGGTAATATTCAGCACCCGCCTTATCGGTGTACAGGGATATGGAGCCGTTGTGCTTTTTCCAGTTGAGCGCCGAAAGCACGGTGCAGTAAAGATCAAAATCCTCCACTGAAAACGCTCCGCTTTTCTTTGCAAAAAACGGAGCGGTGGATACGATATGGATAGCGTTCATATATACCTCTATATGATGTGTATTCCGTAGCCGAAACGATTGAGAGGACAGATTCCGAGACAGCGGTACATGATCACATCATATTCATCTGATGTGACCTGTCTGAAACTGCCGCCGAGGGGGAAGCCTCTGTAGGAACCCATGCCATAGCTTGTATCGAACGGAAACGAGCCGAGCGCAAAGCCTCTGCGGAAAGAGCCGCCTGCAAAGCTGCCAAAATTGAATGAGCCATAACCAAAGGAGCTGTAATTCCATCTGTACGAACCTGTGCCGTAAGCAAACGAGCCGTAATTTCTTCTGAACGAGCCGAGCCACCACTCCCATTCCCACTCCCACGAGCGGTTAAACGAGCCTGAAAAACTTCCTGCACGGAAAGAGCCATAGTTCATCAGATATGCTGTGGAACCTGCGTTATAGCCACCTGTCGGAGCGGAACTACCGCCAAGAACTCCCGATGTGCAAACGCCCTGTGCAGAGCCTGTGACCGGTACGCCGCCTTTAAGCAGGTTTATCGTCATTATGAGCTGCTCATCCGCCTTGTGAACGGGAACAGAGCATTTTTTCTGCGTAAAGATCTCAGTGAGACGGTCATTCAGAGCAGCGTCAGAGGGGCTGAGCCTTTCCAGCAGACGGGAGTATTCCTCGCCGCCGTGGGAATCCAGCCATTTTATCAGGCTGCCTCCGAGGAAGTAACCACGGATCGCAGCTATATCAAAATTCGCGGATATCTCATCCGCCGAGAAGATCTTTCTTCTGTTGAGCCAAATAGCACAATCCATCAGAACCTCCATAACAGGAATTTCGGTTGATTCTTGAAAATATATATTTTATTATATCACAATGCCTATTGATTTTCAACAACTTTCCGATAAAACGAAAATGCATTTCAAGCGATTTGTGCAAAATCACGATTTTATATGGTCATTATGCCATATAGTCCATAAAACAAAGTATTCCAAAATCTTGATAAATGTACTTGCTTTTAACTCTGATATACGTTATAATAATTAGTGATAATGCATTCAGTGCAATTTCAGGAAAGGATATTTAATATGAAAAAGTATATTTCAGTTCTGCTTGCTGCAGCTATGATGTTATCAATAACAGGCTGTAGCGGAGATCAGAACGTGAACAGCGACTCTACAGCAGGCACCACCGCTGAAGCAGGCACATCCGTTACCGCCGAGGCAGACGGCACTGAAAACGCCGAGCCGCTTTCCATCCCCGTTGCAATGGTAGACGGCGATGTGGACATGGAGAAAGCTCTTGCATATCAGACTGATATGGACGCCCTTCTGGCTTCCTTTGAAGCCAAGGCCATCGATCCCACAAAGCCTGTATCCGAGAACTCCAACGAGGACACCCTCGCAGTGTTTGACTATCTCTGCAGCATCTACGGCAAGCAGGTACTCTCCTGCCAGCAGATGATGGGCATTGACTGCCACGAGGATCTTGTGTTCTATAATGCAACAGGAGATCTCCCCGCAATGAAGGGATACGACTTCATCTTTAACACAGGCTCTTACCGCAGCGACGACATGGTAAACGAGGCTATTGAATGGCATAACGAGAGCGGAGGTTTAGTCACCTTCACATGGCACTGGAACGTACCAAGAGATATCGACAACCTTGATATGGGACATGCTTTCTATCAGGAAGAGATCCTCAACTGGAGCCAGGTGAACGCTGTTACTCCCGGCACAAAGGAATATGAGCAGGTAATTCATGACATCGACCTTATCGCAAGCAAGCTGCAGGTACTGGAAGAGGCAGGCGTAACAGTTCTGTTCAGACCTCTGCACGAAGCTAGCGGCAGCTGGTTCTGGTGGGGAATCCAGGATAGAAGCTCGGCTGAAAATCAGGTGTTCCAGAAGCTCTGGTACATGATCTTTGACCGCATCGAAAACTACCACAAGCTCACAAACATCATATGGGTATGGAACGGTCAGTCCAAGCACTGCATGGTACACCCTAATTCCTATGATATCGCAGGAATCGATTATTATGCAAATGAGGTAGATCATACCGCTATGACTCCCCAGTACAACAAGCTGGAGGGCATGAATGCGGACAGCGGCAAAATGCTTGCACTCTCCGAGTGTGGATATATGCCCGATCCCGACGACTGCAAGGAAAGCGGCTCCATGTGGCTGTACTACATGATATGGAACGGCGAGTTCGTTTGCGAGGTAAATTCCGCAGGCGCTGTCATCACCGATTTTGACGGCACCCCCTCTCCTAACCCCGATCGCATGAGCACCGAAATGCTGCAGGAATATTTCGGCAGTGAAAACATCGTTACATACAAGGATCTTCCTGCAAGATTTATCGACGGCAAGGATATTCCATCCAAAATCAAGACATGGGAATATTTTAAAATAGGATAATATCCCTTTAACGCGATAACAGAGCGCCTCTCTAAAAACGAGGGGCGCTTTTTGTGTATAATGACGATTTTCTTTGGGTATCTTGACGAAAAGACTCATAAATGATACAATGTAATCATAGTCGTTTACATGACTATAGCGATGATGTCAAGCAGTGCCGCCGCAGCATTGCCATAGGTGTGCATCATCGTTCACGCGGCAGGATCGGAGGCGCTTATGCTTACAACAGAAATACGCAGCGAGCTTGCAGGAGCAGGTCTTGACTGCACCGAAATGATCGGAAAATTCATGGACAGCGAGGAAATGTTCCTCAAGTTCTTAAAGAAGTTCTTTGAATCGGCTGACAGCGTTGTGGAGGAGCTTTCCGCAGCGGTGGAATCGGACGATATCGGAGCTATTGAGAACAGAGCGCATGCTCTTAAAGGACTGTCGGGAAATATCGGTCTCAATGGTGTGTTTATCCCTGCAAGGAAGATCGTTGACGATGTTCGTGCCGGCAGCTACGGCAGCTACAGGGATGATCTTGCCCAGCTGAGATCGGCATACGCAAAAGCACGTTCCGCTTCTGAGCAATTAGACTAAACAGCGGTCACCCCGCAGAAAGTAGAGGTAAATCATGCCCATACCACCTTATGTTATTCCTGCTCTTATTATTGCAGCAGTAGTGATCTTTATGTTTGCAGCAGGCTATCGCAAGGCTCCGCCCGATAAGGCTTATATCATAAGCGGTCTGCGCCGCAAGGCAAAGGTAGTAGTTGGTAAGGCAACTATCAAATGGCCTTTCTTCGAGCGCTGCGACGTTCTGGAGCTTGCTCTTATGTCCGTAGACGTAAAGACTGCTCAGGCTGTCCCCACCGCAGATTATATCAACATTTCCGTTGATGCGGTAGTAAACGTTAAGATCTCCCCCGAGCCTGAGATCATCATGAAGGCTCAGCAGAACTTCCTCAACAAGAACGTGGAGTACATAACCAAGGTAGCTCGCGAGGTTCTGGAAGGTAACATGCGTGAGATCGTTGGTCAGATGCGTCTCGAAGAGATGGTCTCCAACCGTCAGGCTTTTGCCGATAAGGTAAAGATGAATGCAGATCCCGACCTGAGAGCAATGGGTCTTGAGATCGTATCGTTCAACGTTCAGAACTTTGTGGACGATAACGGCATCATCAACGACATGGGTATCGACAACACCATGCAGATCAAGAAGAAGGCTGCTATCTCCAAGGCTGAGGCTGAAAGAGATATCAAGATCGCACAGGCAGAGGCTAACCGCAAGGCTAACGACGCTCGTGTGGATTCCGAGACTGCTATCGCAGAGCGCGAAAACGAGCTTGCTATCAAGCAGGCTGAGCTGAAGCGTGCTGCTGACATCAAGCAGGCTGAGGCCGACGCCGCATATACCATCCAGCAGGAAGAGCAGCGTAAGACTATCGAGATCACCACTGCTAACGCTAACCTCGCTCGTCAGGAGCGTGAGGTTGAGATCAAGGCTAAGGAAGCCGAGATCAAGGAGCGCGCACTGGAGGCTGAAGTCAAGAAGACCGCTGAAGCTCAGAAATACGCAGCACAGCAGAAGGCTGACGCAGAGCTGTACACCATCCAGCGTAACGCAGAGGCTAAGAAGTATGAGGATATCCAGAACGCTGAGGCTGAACTGGAGATCAAGAAGAATGAGGCTGCAGCTATCCTTGTAATGGCTCAGAACGAAGCTGCCGCTCAGAAGGCAAGAGCAGAGGCTACACGTTTCGAGGCAGAGCAGGAGGCTGAAGGTATCAGAGCAAAGGGTCTCGCAGAGGCTGAATCCGTTCGCGCTAAGGCACTTGCTGAGGCTGAGGGTCTCGACAAGAAGGCTGAAGCTATGAAGAAGATGGAAGAAGCCGCAGTGCTGCAGATGTACTTCGAGCAGATGCCCGCTGTTGCTCAGGCTATCGCAAAGCCTCTGGAGAACGTGGACAGCATCACCATGTACGGCGATGGCAACACCGCAAAGATGGTCAAGGATATCACAGAGGCTACAACTCAGGCCTCCGCAGGTCTGCTTGACGGTCTGGGCATTGATCTGAAATCCATGATCAACTCCTTTGTAATGGGCAAGTCCATGGCTGCAGGTATCAACACTGAGGGTGTTGAGAAGGTAACCGAGGATACAATTACCAACTAAGTTCTGCAATTTATCCCCAAAACGACGTTATGATGATCCATAACGTCGTTTTTTTCTGTTCAGACGTTGACAAGCCGTAAAATATATGATAAACTATTATAAATGGTATTATGCCTTTCAATAATACACGATCAGGGAGCGCTTAATGAAAACTATATATATCGTACTTACGAGATCCACGACGATATTATCCCGTGTGATCCATTTCATAACAGCCGATGCATATACTCACGCCGCTATCGCTTTCGACAAGGAATTTACCCAACTGTACAGCTCGGGCAGAAAAAACGGTAAGACAATGTTTCCCGCAGGCCCTTGCAGAGAATCATTCTATAACCACTGCTACAAAAGATGCAACGGTGATGTTCCTGTTGCGGTGTATGAGCTTCAGGTAAGCGATGAAGCATACGAGCTCGCAAAGCAGGAAGTAGATTCGATCATCAGCAATTCCGATGAATATCACTTCAATATAATAGGTCTGATACTCTGCAAGATGAACATCGAGCTGCGCAGAAAGCACCACTTCTTCTGCTCCCAATTCGTGAGCGAGGTACTGACCAGGAGCAATGCACTGGAGCTTCCCAAAAGACCAGCTCTGATGCGCCCCAGCGATTACAGAGAGCTCCCAGAGCTTCGCTGCTGCTTTGAGGGGCGGCTGAATGATCTCTGCGATTATTCCCCAGTATAAAAATATCGGCATCCGCTGCTGCAATACTGCACAGCCGATGTTCAAAGGCTAAAGGAGCTAAAATGTCTGTCAAAAAACATTCACGCCACACTATATTCGCCTGCTACGGCGGCTATATCACTCAGGCGATAGTAAATAACTTCCTGCCGCTGCTATTCCTCATTTTCCGTGATACTTTCGGCATCCCGCTTGAGCAGATCACTTTACTCGTCACCATAAACTTCCTTGTTCAGCTTACAGTTGATCTGATAGCAGCGAAGCTCGCCGATAAGATAGGCTGGAGAGTCTGCGTTGTAGCGGCACATGTATTTGCAACTGTCGGTCTTGCAGGACTCGCCATTCTGCCGCATATCCTGCCGCCATTTATCGGAATACTCTCCTGCGTTGTGCTGTATGCTGTAGGCGGCGGACTCATAGAAGTGCTAGTCAGCCCTGTTGTGGAAGCCTGCCCCACAGAGAACAAAGCAGGAGTCATGAGCCTATTGCACTCGTTTTATTGCTGGGGCACAGTAGGAGTTGTGGCTCTTTCTACGATGTTCCTGTTTCTGTTCGGCAAGGATAACTGGGAAATGCTTGCACTGATATGGGCAGCATTCCCGCTGGTGATAAGCGTTTATTTCACGCAGGTGCCGTTGTACCCTCTGGTCGAGGAGGGCGAAGGCATGGGAATACGTCAGCTCTGCCGTACTAAGATATTCTGGCTGTTTGTTCTGCTCATGTTCGCTGCAGGAGCATCAGAACAAGCAATGAGCCAATGGGCAAGCGCCTTTGCCGAAAGCGGTCTGGGTATTTCAAAAACTATGGGAGATCTGTTAGGACCTTGTGTTTTCTCAATACTTATGGGTTCATCACGTGTGTTCTACGGCAAAATGAGCGAAAAGATAGACCTGAACAGCTTTCTTATAGGCAGCGGCGTGCTGTGCGTGTGTTCATATCTGCTCGCCTCACTCTCACCGATACCTGCTTTATCGCTTGTCGGCTGCGCCCTGTGCGGACTCTCAGTCGGCATACTGTGGCCGGGAGTTTTCAGTCTTGCATCCGCCGAAATGCCTAAAGGCGGCACCACGATGTTTGCTCTGCTTGCGCTTGCGGGAGATCTAGGCTGCTCAGGCGGACCTACTACAGTTGGATTTGTCGCGGGAGCTTTAGGCGGCGAGCTTAAAAGCGGTCTTATCTTCGGAATCATCTTCCCCATTATCATGATTACAGGCGCTCTGATACAAAGAAAACACGCAAAAAAAGGCGGCACATGATGCCGTCTTTTTTATGTCAGAAATAAAACAGTTCCTCGAATTTTTTATCAAGTGCTATGCAAAGGATAAGAGCCAGCTTTGCCGTAGGGCTGAACTGTCCCGTTTCAATGGAGCTTATAGTGTTTCGGGAAACACCCACCATCTTAGCAAGGTCTGCCTGGGATATCTTCTTTTCTGTTCTCGCCTCCTTGAGGCGGTTTTTTAATACTAAACTATCTTCCATTTGTTACCTCGATCACAAAGATGCGTTTGTCTTGAAAAACATACCAACTGTTATTACAGTTGTAACGATAGCCGCAATTGCAAATACTACGCCTAAAATTACAGAAGATTTCTTTTTTAACTTTACGCCTTTATGGATACTGTTTACTGCGATGTAGCTTGTCAATATTGCCAGCAAGGCATAATTCCCGTTACCTGTGTTTAAAAGTTCTGCCAGAAAGAGTATGAAACATAGATTGCCCGAAATACTCCCTGCCAGAAGTTTTGACTTATTCATTACTTCAAGCTCTACCAAATCGATGTTCTTGTTTTCATCGCGGCTTTTTGCCAGTATTTCTTCTTTATTCATTATATTTCCTCCTAAAACTTCATTCAGAGTATATTGCTTGTTTCATACAACATTTTAAAGGATACTATTATCATAATAATAGTACCTGCAGCCCAGATTGAACCTATTGCAATGCAGCCTTTGTTACGCAGTTTTATTCCCGAATAAAGACGCGCTCCCGCATTTGCTGCTGCAATTACGCCCCACAAGCTATAATTTGTTGTTCCGCAAACGATCAATTCAGCCACAAAAAAGATTGCACATAGTACGAATCCCAATATAGCTCCTACTATTCCCGCTTTTGCGTCTATCTCTGCTTTATACAGATCTTTATCATTGTTCTCTTGTCTGCTCTTTGCCAATATCTCATCCTTAGTCATGCGATTACCTCCGATGAATTTATCATAATTTTAGTTGTGTTTTGTTCGAACATTGTTGCCAAGTTTTCTTGACAATTTTAGTATACCATAGCCAAGTTTACTTGTCAACACTTTTGCACAGTTTTCTTGTCAAAACTCTATTTTGCACAATAAACTTGGCAATATTTGCAAAGTTTACTGGGCAATTCAAACAAATCTCATCGTAATGACCGCCACGATCAATCCACTCAACCGAAAAAATAATGAGCGTATCGCAACAACGATACGCTCATTACTCAATTAGTGTGCATTATATATCTCCTCAAGCTCACTGCGGCACTGAAGGAATACTCGCCCAAGCTCAGGATCGAAATGCTCTCCCAGATCATTCTCGATGATCTCAAACGCCTTATCGTAGGAAAACGCCTCTTTATAACAGCGCTTGCTCACCAACGCATCGAACACATCTGCCAAAGCCATGATACGAGCCTCAACAGGTATATCAGTTCCCGCTGTCCCTGTAGGATAACCCTTGCCGTTGAACTTTTCATGGTGATACAGCGCAACATTTTTTGCGATCTCCACAAAATCATCATCCTCAACACCCAACAGGATATCCTTAACGATATCTGCCCCCTCAATGGTGTGACGTTTCATCTCGTTGTATTCCTCATCAGTGTATCTGCCCGGCTTTCTGAGAATACGATCATCAATAGCGATCTTTCCAAGATCATGCATAGGCGCCGCCTTTTCCACCTGCTTAAGGAAACGCTCACTGAACTGTGCATCAGTCTCTTTGAGCTTTTTGGCGAACACTCCCACTACTGCGCTGGTGCGCTTGATATGTCCGCCCGTATTGTTATCACGGCTCTCTACCATATCCGCCATTCCAAGCACCATCATATCCTTAATGTGCATGATATTGGCAGTTTTTGCAGCTACCTCACGCTCTAGCTGTGCATTGTAATTCTCAATGCTGTTGTAGTATTTGCGCTCGATGGTTCTGTCAACAAACTCGACAAGGTATCCAACCTGCTTTTTACCACTGTGTATAGGCTGAACATTCGCTTCAAAAAACTTATCTGCAATGCGTACGATCTTCTTTTCGCCCTTTTCCCAGCTTTTATCCACAATGCACTGAATGACCTCAGTGTATAAAACGCTGTCAGAGCAGGCAACAATCCTGTCTACTGCCCAGTTGTTGATTTCGGGAAATATCTCTTTAAGATATTCATCAGAGCTTATGTATCTAAGCTTATCGTCCAGCACGAGATATCCGTATTCCTTACGCTGCTCCACCGAATTCACGATATTAGCAGACATATCATACATATTTATACGGTCAAAATATCTGATGACAAAGACCATCGCAATAAGATATCCCAGCGACAGAAAACTGATATCCGATACAAATCCGCGGCCTATGATATATGCAAGAATTATCGCCACACCCATGATACCCGCACCAATGACCGTACGAAGCGGCAGCTTTTTATGCGCTCTGATGGCAAGGATCATAAATATTATAAGAAACACGGCATAAAGCCCCGTCATTATCGGATAAAGGATATGCATCGGACCATACACCTTATCAAGGCGACTATAGCCGTCCGCAATAACCAGCTTTACTTCCTTATAATACAAGCCACTGTTGCCAATAGTCATAGCAAAACACAGAACAACGCTGGAATATAGTGTCATGATAAGCTTAGCTGCGGGAGGAAGCTTTAGATTGCAAAGCCTGAACAGCACCATGATAAGCAGCGGCGGAATATAGCAGCCTCCAACATATAATATCTTATTCGCTACAACAGCCACATCCAACGTCTGGGATATTGAGATCAGGAAGCGTCCCAAACAATTCAGAGCCACTGCCGCTCCAAGAAGCAGGAACAATGAATCCACCTTTTTATATCTGAATATAACGCTGCCGATCATCACAAGCGAAACGATAAAAGCAACCAGATCCAAAGCAACGATTGCCAAAGTCTAACGCCCCTTTCTATCAGCTATATTATCCAATACATTATTATATATCAATTTGAATGCAAATGCAAGTATCCATAACAAAAACCTCCCTGCGGAACAGGGAGGTTGAAATATTCTCGATGAGCGATCAACGCTTGGAGAACTGGGGAGCGCGACGTGCAGCCTTGAGACCGTACTTCTTTCTCTCCTTCATTCTGGGGTCACGTGTCAGGAAGCCAGCCTTCTTGAGAACGGGACGCAGCTCGTCAGAGTACTGGAGCAGTGCTCTGGAGATACCGTGACGGATAGCACCAGCCTGACCTGTAACGCCGCCGCCTGCAACTGTGCAAACGATATCGAACTTCTCAACTGTATCTGTGAGAGTGAGGGGCTGACGAACGATCAGCTTCAGTGTATCGAGACCGAAGTAGTCATCGATGCCTCTGCCGTTGATTGTGATAGTGCCGCTGCCGGGATATACTCTAACTCTTGCAACAGAGTGCTTTCTTCTACCTGTTCCGTAGTAGTAAGGTTTAGAATCGTACATTTTCAGCCCTCCTTAAAACTTGTACTCAACGGGCTTCTGAGCCGCGTTCTTGTGCTCTGCACCAGCGTAGCAGCGAAGTCTTGTCATAGCCTTTCTGCCGATTGTGGTGTCAGGGATCATGCCGTTAACAGCAAGTGTCATTGCCTTCTCGGGGTTTGTTGCCATCAGAGTATCGTAACGGATCTCCTTCAGGTGACCGATCCAGCCTGTGTGCCATCTGTAGTACTTCTTCTCCAGCTTCTTACCTGTGAGAACTGCCTTTGCGCAGTTGATGATGATTACGTGATCACCACAGTCACAGTGGGGAGCGAATGTTACCTTGTGCTTGCCTCTGAGCAGGTGAGCAGCCATAGCAGCTACACGACCGAGGGGACGGCCTGCTGCGTCGAGAACATACCAGCTGCGCTCTACTGTTTCAGCCTTGGGCATATATGTTGCCATACTTTTTTCCTCCTTATATTTCGGATTATTCCGATTTAACTTATCGGGCAGATTACATAACTCTACCGCACAACATTAGTAATTATACACGTTTCAAACAGATTTGTCAAGGGTTTTTGTACCCAAATTTTAAATATATCCCATTTTCTTTAGTTTTCTCTCTGTTTCTCTCTGTTTTTCTCTCTTTCTTGAAGTTCATTTCATTTTTTGAGCGGATTTTTTGCAAGCGAGAAAATGAGAGATTTCAAGAGAAAAATAGAGCTTTTGCAGAATTTGATTTTTGCTGATTTTTCGCAAATATCACGCAAAATCGGCGGATACCATGGTATCCGCCGGAAATCAGGTCAATAAAATCATTTTATCATCGTCAACCTTTATCACCCAAAAGCATAAGCATAGGCGGAATATGCATATATGCTCCATGCAGACGATAACGTTCCCCTTCAGCGGTATCCTTGATTTGAATATCAAGATTTTCAAGCGCCACCTGAACATCATTCTCAGACAAACGGCACTTATCACATATTTCTTTCACACCTGCATATAAATCATAATCGTTAAAGGTAAGTTCATACAATGCAAACATTACTTTCAGCACATTTTGGTCAGCGTGTTTTTTCAGCACAGCCAGAACATTCCTGATGTCAGCTGCGGTCGTACCTCTCCAGTTATTATGGTTAGTAAAGAAGATGGCATTGCGTATATAAGCAGTTTCGCCCTGTGGCTCGGAACAGATTGATGAACCCCAGTTTTCATAAGCCTGTTTCAATTCACCTTTATCGTCAGTCCAACTATATATGCCATTCTTGAAACCTTTTGATACGACACACTTATGCAATATTATTGACAGCATAAATGCTAAGTGGAAATGTTCTTTTTCGGAAGCGTTAACAAACAAGGATTTGATGTCATCACATACGCTTTGCAAAGTAATCTCTTGCGTCGTGCTTACTCCCATCAGCTCATCAATGCTCACCCCAAAGAATTTTGCCAACACCGGTAAAAGCTGAATATCGGGACAGCATATTCCCGACTCCCATTTTGAAACCGCTTGATTTGTAACACCAACCGCTTTAGCAAGTTCCTCCTGAGTAATGTTCATACGCTTGCGCAACCTTATAATCTGAGAATTGATATTTTCTGACATATTCAACACACCTTTCGATTTTATGAAAGCTTTCTGCAAATATTGTACCAAAACTATAACTTATTTTCAATAACGCATTTGTTTGAATGATATTGCCTTTTTCCAACCGTAAGTTGGATAACAACAAAAACAGAAAGCGGCACATATAAAATGCCGCTTTCTCGATATCAAACCTTACAATAAACCACCGCATAATCAAAGGGCGAAACGGTAATAGTACCATCTTCAATGCCTCTGCCATAACGGTCAAATGCGGGAACGAAATCATAGTACATATCGGTATGCTCGTTCTTTATCTCAAAGGTGTGTCCCTGAGTGGACTTATTGAGATAGATTATCGCTGCGTCACGGGTGATCTTGTCGTAACGGGAGAATACCACCACCTTATCGGTGACCTCGATAAACTCCAGATGTCCCTGCTCAAACGCTCTGGTACCCTTTCGTACAACAGAAAGCTGACGGGTAAACTCAATGAGATCGAGATTTTCTCTGCCCCAGGGGTAGCAGCGGCGGTTGAACGGGTCACGGTAACCCTCCATACCTGCCTCGTCTCCGTAATAGATGGACGGGATACCCGGCAGGAAGAACTGCAGCACCATCGCACACTTCATCAGAGATATGCCGTACATATACTGCTGACCGTCAAGATACTTCTCGCACTGCCAGTCCTTGTCATGCCAGCCCACTTCCTCTCCACCGAGACGGGTAAGCGCACGCTCTGTATCATGAGTGGACAGGAAGTTCATCAGCATATCGATAGCAGGCTTGGGATAGTGATCCATAATAGTCAGGATGCTGTCACGGAAAGCCTTGGGATCGGCATACTTACAGTAGTTCAGGATAGCCTCCTTGAACGGATAGTTCATAACACTATCCAGCTGACCGCCTGTGAGGTAACGTCTGCGAACGCCATAGCTCTCCTTGTTGGAGGCGTCCTCCCATACTTCGCCGTAGATTATCTTATCATTGCCCATCGCCTTTACAGCCTTGTTCAGGTTGTCAAGAAATTCATCGGGCAGCTCGTCAGCCACATCCAGTCGCCAGCCTCTTGCGCCCAGTTTGATCCACTTCTGCAGGATACCGCCATCGCCGCAGATATAATTGGTGTACTGCTCGTTATTCTCATTTACATTAGGAAGTGTTGTAATGCCCCACCAGCTCTCATATCTGTCGGGATAATGAGTGAAGCTGTACCACGGATAATAAGGGGAATTCCTGTCACGGAATGCGCCTGTATTCTCGCCATAACGTCCGAACTTGTTGAAGTATACGGAATCTGCGCCTGTGTGGGAGAAAACTCCGTCAAGGATGATATCCATTCCGTTTTCCTTTGCCTTCCGGCAGAGTTCTACGAAATCTTCCTCTGTACCCAGCAGAGGATCTATCTTCTCGTAACTTGCAGTGTTATAGCGGTGATTCTCATGCGCCTCAAAGATAGGGTTGAGATACAGCACGGTAACACCGAGTTCCTTCAGATATGGAAGCTTTTCGATGATACCCTGCAGGTCGCCGCCGAAATAATCGTTATTGCGAACCACGCCCTTTTCATCAGGCTTGTAGAAAGGAGTTCCGTACCAGTCCTCACGCATTATTCTGTCTGTGGGGACGCCCTCGTGATGCTTGCCGCTCTTCGCAAAGCGATCCGGGAATATCTGATACATGATACCGCCGCGGATAAACGACGGTGTATACAGTTCCTCATCAAACACGGTAAGCTGGAAAAGCTCCTCACCCTCGAAAACGCCCTCAGACGCGCCGCGGCGCTTAATGTAGCGGCGTCTGCCATCCAGAACACCAGTGAAATAGTAAAAATGCAGACCTGTATGCTCAGGAGTGAAGATACCTGTATAGATATTATCATTGCCGCTCTCATCCTGCAGGACAAGCTCAATAAAACGCTCTTTATACCCCGGGCGGAACATCACCAGCATAAGATCATTTATCTGCATGTGCTTAGGAACGCGGATGTTGAAGATACTGGGCTGACCTCTTCTGAGAGCGCCAAACGGATGCTTATAATTTGTATCGAAACAATCGAATAACGGTAGGCTCATTCTGATACTCCTTAATCAATGTGTTGGTTTTGGACACGTCAAGCGTGATATAAACATAAAATGTGTAGGGGCGGCAACCTGCCGCCCGCACACTATTTTATCGAATTAAATTACTTCAGATTCCAGATATCACGAGCGTAGTCGGTTACTGCTCTGTCAGCAGAGAAGCGGCCTGCGCCTGCGATATTGAACAGGGACTTTCTGTTCCACTCCTCAGCGTTCTTGTATACCTCAGAGATATACTGCTGAGTGCCACGGTAGCTGTCGAAATCAGCAAGAGCCATGTAGAAGTCCTTATACTTGATGGAGTTAGCAACCTCCTCGAATGTAGCGCCGTTGATGCCGTTGTACATACGCTGCATAACATCCTTGATAGTCTGGCTGTTATTGATGTACTGCTCGGGGTGGTAGCCTCTCATGCGCAGGTCGTTAACCTCGGGAGTTCTCATACCGAATACGAAGATGTTGTCATCGCCAACAGCCTCGTGGATCTCAACGTTAGCACCGTCGTATGTGCCGACTGTCAGCGCACCATTCAGCATAAACTTCATGTTACCTGTACCGGAAGCCTCTGTACCTGCAAGAGAGATCTGTTCGGAGACCTCGGCAGCGGGCATCAGCATCTCAGACAGAGTTACACGGTAGTCCTCAAGGAAGATTACCTGCAGCTTCTCACGCAGCTTGGGATCGTGCTTGATCTCCTCGCCGATACACCAGATCATCTTGATGATCTGCTTTGCAATGTAGTAACCGGGAGCAGCCTTTGCAGCGAAGATATATGTCTTGGGAACAAAGGGAGCGTCGGGATTCTGCTTGAGATAATTATAATCAGCAATGATGTTCATTGCATTGAGCTGCTGTCTCTTATATTCGTGCAGACGCTTAACCTGTACGTCAAAGATAGAGTCAACATTCAGCTTTGTGCCTGTTGTGGACTCAACATACTTAGCGAAACGCTCCTTGTTTGCCTTCTTGATCTTGCCCAGCTTCTCGAGAACGGACTTGTCGTTTGCAAATACCTGGAACTTGATCAGCTCGGAAGCATCCTTCTTGAAGCCCTCGCCGATGCACTCGGAGAGGAGATCTGTCAGACCCTGGTTGGACTGGAGCAGCCATCTTCTGTAAGCGATACCGTTGGTAACGTTCTTAAACTGGCTGGGCTTGTCTGTCGCCTGAAGATTGAATACGTCATCCTTGATGATCTGGCTGTGCAGCTTGGAAACGCCGTTTACGCTGTGAGATGCAGCAACACAGAGGTTAGCCATGTGGATCTTGCCATCCTGGATGATGGACATCTTGGTAACCTTCTCGCTGTTCTGTGTTCTTGCGAACAGCTCCTCGCAGTAGCGACGGTTGATCTCACAGATGATGGAGAAGATTCTGGGAAGGATCTTTTCGATCATGGGAACATCCCACTTCTCAAGTGCCTCAGCCATAACGGTGTGGTTTGTATAAGCAAATGTATTTGTAACGATATGCCATGCCTGATCCCAGCCGTAGCCGCAGTCATCCAGCAGGATTCTCATCAGCTCGGGAACTGCCAGTGTGGGGTGAGTATCATTGATATGGATAGCGTTCTTCTCGTGGAAGTTATCCAGTGTGCCGTAAACCTTCATGTGGCGCATTACGATATCGCCAACAGAAGCTGCACACATGAAGTACTGCTGTCTCAGACGGAGAGCCTTACCCTCCATATGGTTATCATTGGGATAAAGCACCTTGGAGATGGAGTGAGCGATGTTGGATGCACCCATAGCCTTTGCATAGTCGCCGCTGTTAAAGCTGCTCATATCAAAGGACATGCTCTCTGCGCTCCAGAGTCTCAGCTTGGAAACGCTCTTGCTGTCGTAGCCTGATACATACATATCATAAGGAACAGCGTTTACTGTTGTGTAGTCAACATGTTCGAGGTGGTGATAGTTCTCGTCCCAGTACTCATTGATACGGCCATCGAAATGAACCTCAACTGCCTGATCTGTATTGGGAACCAGCCATGCGCCGCCGCCGGGCAGCCAGTTATCGGGAAGTTCTGTCTGCCAGCCGTCTACGATCTTCTGCTTAAAGATACCGTACTCGTAGCAGATGGAGTAGCCTGTTGCGGGATAATCACAAGTTGCAAGACCGTCGAGGTAGCATGCTGCAAGACGACCGAGACCACCGTTGCCGAGACCTGCATCGGGTTCTTCGTCGAAAATTCTGTCGATCTTGATTCCCCAGTCAGCAAAAGCAGCCTCTGCCTCCTTCTCAAGACCGATGTTGTAAAGACTGGTCTTAAGGGAACGGCCCATCAGAAACTCCATAGAGAGATAGTATACCTGCTTCTTGCCCTTGGAATTCACCTCACGCATATAATTGTGGCGCTTTTCCTTCAGGTAATTAACTACGATGGAAGAAAGTGCACGATAAAGCTGTGCATCTGTAGCGTTGCTGGAATCGGTTTTGTAATCAAATTCCAAAATGCCTTCGAGCTGTCTTTTCAGCTCCTCCTTAGTAAACGGAGATTTCATTGTCTAGTAACCCCTTTCAAATTCTGGACAGACGTCTGCCCTCTATATTTCCATTAGTACAGAATAATTATACTAGCTTTTTAATAAAATTGCAAGGCATTGAAAGCATAACTGTTATTTAGGCTAAAATTAAACAACATCCGCCAACTATTTTAGACAAAATTAATACAACAAATTACCGCGAAAAGGTACTATATGCGACAAAATCCGTGATAAAGTTGAAAATCTCCGGCATTCTACGGATGTCGAAAATTTCTTATGTCAGCGCATCTATCACAACTTCCGCAGCCTCTATAAGGAACTCAATGAAGCTCATCATTCTGTTGAAGCGCTTTTCTTTTTTGGTTAGCTTTTGCTTTCTCATGCATACCTCGCTTACTGCTTTCTTGCTATGGCGTATTCATCGTCACTGCTGTAGTATGGGCAGTTATAGTTTGTGCCTGTCATGAAGCGGCACATCTCATCCTCGTCAAGATTGACAAGGCACACCCAACAGTCGCACTCCTCATCGTAAACGTAATTTACACAATCGTCACAGTTAGTCATTTTTCGCTTTTCTCCTTATAAAAATGAGGATGTCGCATATAACGCAAACGATCCCTCCTATTGCATAACACAGCAAATCGTGCAGGTCAAAGGTAGAACCGAGCAGCACCGCCATGAAACTCCCCTCGCCGAAAAGGGAAGAGAAGTCCGTAAGCTGCAGCAGCTCCACACCCACAGCAAGCATCATTACTGCCGCAGAAAGCCACACAAATCTCTGTGGAAACACTATCCTCGCGCCGCAGTACACCGTCACCACAGCAAGAACATCTCCGAGATAAGGCCGCACGAAGCGGTCATGCACGAAAAGGGCGATACAGACCTCTGTTGCCAAAAGCACAAAAAAAGCTGCCGCCCATAATAGGCGTTGTTTCATCCTGCTCATTCCTGCGTCTCCTTTGGCTTGTCCGCTATAGCTCTGAAAGCCTGCTCCAGTGTTCGCACGCCGATTATCTGTATGCCATAGCCTTCATTCTTGCTGAGGGAAGAGAAATTCTGCTTCGGGATGATGCACTTCTCAAAGCCGAGACGGGCGCCCTCCTTCACGCGTTCACGCACATGAGAGACTGCTCTTATCTCGCCGCCGAGACCCACCTCGCCGAACACCATCACCTTTTCGGGGATGACCTTATCGCAGAGACCCGAATAAAGCGCCATTGCCACAGCAAGGTCTGCCGCAGGCTCATCCAGACGCAATCCGCCAACGATGTTGACATACACATCGACACCGCCAAAGAAAAAGCCAGTGCGCTTTTCAAGAACAGCGAGTATCATATACAACCTGTTGTAATCAAAGCCATTTGCCACACGTCTCGGAGAAGATAGGGAGGATTTAGTTACCAGCGCCTGCACCTCTGCGAGAATGGGACGTGTACCCTCAACAGAGCATATTACGCAGCTGCCCGAAACCGAACTTATTCGTCCCGAAAGCATCATTTCCGAGGGATTTGTGACCTCTTTCAGCCCATCGTCATCCATATTGAATACGCCGATCTCATTCGTAGAGCCGAAGCGGTTTTTAAAGGCTCTTAAAATACGATAAGAAAGCTGCTTTTCGCCCTCAAAATACAGCACTGTATCCACAATATGCTCCATTATCTTAGGGCCTGCTATACCGCCGTCCTTGTTGACGTGGCTGACGATAAAAACAGGTATCTCCTCGGATTTTGCCATGCGCATGAATGCATTGGTGCATTCACGCACCTGCACGATACTGCCTGCGGATGATGTAATAGCATTGGAGGTGATGGTCTGGATGGAGTCGATTATAACTACCTCAGGCTTGTTTTGCACCACAGCATGGATTATGCTCTCGCAATTGTTGTTGGAGGCAAGGAACAGATTATCGCTTGCCACGCCGAGACGGTCAGCACGCAGCTTTATCTGCCTTTCGCTCTCCTCGCCCGAAACGTAGAGTATAGTATGCTCGTTACCCATGAAGCCACATATCTGCAGCAGCAGAGTAGACTTGCCGATGCCGGGATCACCGCCGATAAGCACCAGCGAGCCTTTCACAAGTCCACCGCCGAGAACTCTGTCAAGCTCTGAAATTCCCGTGCCGTAGCGGGTCTCATCCTCGTAGCTTATCTCGCCGATGCGGTTGTACTTGAACTCACCCACTGGAACAGCGGTCTTTCCCACAAGCACCTCGGCAGGGGTTGCCTCCTCGATGCTGTTCCATGCACCGCAGCCTGCACAGCGGCCGTTCCATTTAGGGTACTCCTGACCGCATTCTCTACAAATAAAAAGCTGTTTCTGCTTTGCCATATTTATACATCCTTTATATGTTACATTTCTTCTGTAAAAGAATAATCGCGTGTATTTTCAGTGGTTGCATCGATAAACTCCAACACACCGCAGTAGATCGAAAACGCTATCTTCTGCTGATATTCGGTGGTAGCGAGAAGCGCCTCCTCCTCGGGATTTGAGAGAAATCCGCATTCGATCATGAGCGAAGGGTTCGTGTTGTCTTTCAGCAGGAAAAGCTCATCGCCCGAGAGCTTTATCTCACGGTCGTTGCCCTCCTGCAGAGCCGCAAACCTGTTCTGCATTATCTGAGCAAGGGTGCGATTATCGGGATTGTTGTTATTATAGAACATCTGACCGCCGAAGTAGGCAGGATCAGTGTAGTTGTTCTGATGGATACACAGGAAGATGCTGTCAGGATAGCTCTGCACTATCTCAAGGCGGTTATCCATATCGGACAGCTTTTGGTTTCGGATACCCTCAACGCCTGCGTCGTAGATCGAAATATCCTCGTCACGGGTGGTGACTACCTGAAAACCGCTCATCTCCAGCATATCACGCAGGTGCTTTACGACGGAAAGGTTCACATCCTTTTCGAGGACTCCGCTCTTGCCCACCGCTCCCGAATCAAGACCGCCGTGACCGGGATCCAAAATAATGATCGGGCGCTCGTCTATCTCCGCAGAGGCAGGAACCACCTCGTCCGATAATCTTGCGCCGAGAGCCAGCACCGCCACACAGGCAAGCATACCAACGGTCAGCTTTACCGATCTTTTATTCAGCTTCATATATGTACCTCCGACAAAAATTCTACCTTTGTCCAATAGGTATGAAGCTATCCTTAAAATTATTACTTGTTTCAGGGCTATTTATCGGTTTTCAGTGTATCCAATCTTTATTGTATTGTTGAGTATAGATCATCTTCAAATGATCTATATCATATTTACGATCAAGATAGATCACCTCGTCAGCTATATGCTTTATAAATTCATCACTTCCTGTCGGCAGGATCACCACGCCGCCATAGTCTGTCAGTCCTCTTAATGCTTTCAGTAGCCCCGATTTACACATTTGATAGTAAAAGTTGCTCGATTGGTATGGTGCATAAAACACTTTTTTGTTCTGCGCATAACCAAATGCCGCTGATGCTCTCCACCTCTCACTGCTTAACCACCTAAATTTGCGGTCATATCTTTCCGGAGTCAACAAAAATCTATCGGCTACAGTTTTGAAAGTTTCTTGGCTCAAATTTCGATGTAACGCTTTTTCTATTGACCTTTTTACGATCATTTTCCCATAAGCTTCGCTATATGGCTCTAAATTCCATGCGATATTATTCAAATCATTTTGACTTAGCAGATGGTCATTACAGTATATTTTTACGTTTTGAAAATCAACTCTGCCGCCGAGCAGATATGACAAATACATGCCGCCTTGTCCATACTCACTCACTAATCCATATATTTTTCCGCTTTCAAACGATTGGTCGCTATAATACCAAGTATCATCTAATTCTACATCATAGCCTGCTATAATGGATTTACAGGCTGATGTATCTATTTTTATTGAAAAACATCCTTGAAACAGAGATTTCATTTTAATTCCTCCCGCAAATACCTATAGCCTGTAAATAGTATACCATCTCCCCCCATTTTCGTCAACCGAATAATTGACAATTACCCATCAAAGTGGTATAATAAAGACACTATATAAATGTAAACATCACAGGAGGTCAGAAAAATGGCATTATTCAACGCAAACCCCTTTGACGACGCAGAGGAGATCGCCAAGAAATCCATGGTACTCTTCTTCCTTATCGACTGCTCGGGCAGTATGAGCGGCAGCAAGATCGGCACTGTAAACTCCGTTATGGAGGAGCTTATCCCCGAGATCCGTGGCATCGGCGGTGCTGACGCTGATATCAAGCTTGCAGTCCTGAAGTTCTCGGGCGACAGTGAGTGGATGTACGACGAGCCTGTTTCCATAGACGAATTTGAGTGGCAGCCTATCGACGCCGAGAACGTTACCGATCTCGGTAGCGCTTTCTCGTCCCTTAACGGCAAGCTCTCCAGAAATGAGTTCATGAAGTCTCCGTCCCTGTCCTTTGCACCTGTTATGATACTCATGTCCGACGGATATCCTACCGACAATTTCGAGAAAGGTCTTGCCGAGCTGCAGCAGAACAAGTGGTATTCCGCAGGCATAAAGGCGGCTGTTGCCATCGGTGAAGAGGCTGATCTTGATATCCTCGCGCGCTTCACAGGCAATCCCGACAGCGTAGTTACCGCACACAACGGTGAGGCTCTTGCAAAGCTCATCAAGTTCGTAGCTGTTACATCCTCCCAGATCGGCAGCCGCAGCGTTCGTCTTGCAGAGAGCGAGGACGACCTGCGCACAAAGCAGCAGACCGCCGCAGAGCAGATCCGTGAGTTCGCAGACAGCGACGAGATCAACGTTGACATCGAGGCAGGCTGGTAATGACCTTCACAGGCTATGCAATATCCGTAAGGGGTGCTTCTCACGAAGAACGGGGCGAGCCTTGTCAGGATTCCGCACGCATACATACGAGCAAGGATGTTTCAATAGCTGCTGTGTCAGATGGTCACGGCAGCGAAAAACATTTCCGCAGCGCTGCGGGCAGCGACATGGCAACCCGTGTTGCAATACGTTCCATCATGGATTTCACTGAGCGCAACGGCGGCATAGATAAGATTTTCAGAGAATCCCCTCGCGTGGCGGCACGTCGAATTGCCGCAAACATGATCTGTATGTGGAACGAGGAGATCGCCGCCCATTACAGCTACGCTCCGCTGAACGAAAAAGAGCGTGCTATATCCAAAAAGCACGGCGGACTTCCTATCGAAAACATCTACGGTGCAACTCTTATAGTTGCCGCAGTAACAGGCAGAGGTCTGTTCGGAATGCAGATAGGCGACGGCAGTTTTGCAGTTGAGGAGCGCGGAAAGATGCGCTTCCCTATGCCCGAGGACGAGCGTCTTATCGGCAACCTCACCACTTCCCTCTGCGACAGTGACGCCATCGACAATGTGCGTTGGTTCTATCAGCCGGGAACATTCAGCAGCATCATCCTATCCAGCGACGGGCTGATAAACTCATTCCGTAGCAGCGATGATTTCCTGCAATTCGGCAAACGCATCACCTCGGCAGTCAGCTCCAGAAAAACGGACGAACTTGAATCACACCTGCACGAACGCACCCGAAACGGCAGCAAAGATGATATCTCTGTAGCCGTTTTGACAAAAAAGTGACAAACATTGAAATATATTCTGCAATTTTATACAATGGTGCTGCTATTGACTTTTCTTAACAGTTATTATATAATATTTGTATAATTATTTTAATTTTGCAAAACGATGTTTGGAGGTAATAATATCATGGCAGAACGCAACAAACTGCTTATTGTTGATGATTTTGAGTTCAACAGACTTATGCTCAGCGATACCTTCAGCGATCGTCAGGTCATTGAAGCCGAAAACGGCGAGCGTGCTATAGAAGAATTTGAAAGACACAAGAATGAGCTTTGCGCCGTTCTTCTGGATATCATGATGCCTGTTATGGATGGTTTCGGAGTGCTTGAATACTTTGTGGAACACAAGTATATTGATGACATTCCCGTGTTCATCATCAGCGCCGATACTTCGGACAAGTCCCTGTCCAGAGCGTATGATCTCGGTGCGGCAGATGTTATCGCAAAGCCGTTCAACATCAGATTCGTACGCAGACGCATCAACAACATCATCGAGCTGTACGATCAGCGCAGAGAGCTTCGCTCTGTCGTAGATGCTCAGAGCAAGATGTTGGAGAAGTCAACGAAAAAGTAAGCTATTTTTACCAAAAACCACGGCGGTTATCGCCGTGGTTTTGTTTTTTTGCGAGATTTTGCAAGATTTCCCGAAAATGCTTGCAAAAATAAATGCGCTATGCTATAATAATACAAGGTTGGAAGGGGCAGCAGATTCTGCAAGCTGCAATTTTCCGATATGCAAAATCCACAATGCAACTCATACCATGCAGATGAATAAAATGGTACTGACATAAGATAATAAACAAAACACATATAAGAGAGGTAGACATTATGGTATACGCAGAAATGAGCAAGGAACAGCTCCTTACAGAAAAGAGCGTTCTCGAACAGCAGTACGCTGAATACAAGGCAAAGGGTCTGAAGCTGGATATGTCCCGCGGCAAGCCCGCTCCTGAGCAGCTGGATCTTTCCATCGATATGCTGCTGCACTGCCTGGATGGCGACTACAAGGCTTCCAACGGCATCGACTGCCGCAACTACGGCATCCTTGACGGTATCCCCGAGGCAAAGAAGCTGTTCGAGGAAATGCTTAACATCGGCGATGACGAGATCATCGTGGGCGGTAACTCCTCCCTGCAGCTGATGTACGATACCATAATCCGTGCGCTGCACTTCGGCGTATACGGCGGCGACAAGCCCTGGGGCAAGTGCGAAAAGGTAAAGTTCCTCTGCCCTGTTCCCGGATACGACAGACACTTCGCTATCTGCGAATCCCTCGGTATCGAAATGATCCCTGTTGACTACAAGGAAGACGGCCCCGATATGGACGTTGTGGAAAAGCTGGTTGCAGAGGACGAGGAGATAAAGGGCATCTGGTGCGTTCCCATGTACTCCAACCCCACAGGTATCACCTATTCCTACGAAGTGGTAAGACGTTTTGCAGCTCTCAAGCCTGCAGCAAAGGACTTCCGTATCTTCTGGGATAACGCATACTGCGTACACCATCTGTCCGATGACCACGACAGCCTGCTGAACATCATCGAAGAGTGCAAGAATGCAGGAAATCCCGATATGGTATTCCAGTTTACTTCCACCTCCAAGATCTCCTTCCCGGGCGGCGGTCTTGCAGTTATCGTTGCAAGCAAGAACAACATAGATTTCATCAAGAATCAGATGACAGTGCAGACGATCGGTTTCGATAAGCTGAATCAGCTGCGTCACTGCAAGTATTTCAAGAACTTTGACGGCATCAAGGCTCACATGAAGAAGCACGCTGCTATCATCCAGCCCAAGTTCAGTGTAGTGCTGTATGTGCTGAATAAGGAGATCGCTCCGCTCGGCATAGGTAAGTGGGTATCACCCAAGGGTGGCTACTTCGTTTCCTTTGATGCAATGGAGGGCTGCGCAAAGCGCATAGTCTCCCTCGCCGCTGATGCAGGCGTTGTTATGACCGGCGCGGGTGCGACATATCCTTACGGCAAGGATCCCAAGGACTCCAACATCCGTATTGCTCCCACATTCCCCAGCGTTGACGAACTCCGTCAGGCAATGGAGATCTTCTGCGTATGCGTAAAGCTCGCAAGTGTAGAAAAGCTTCTTGCTGAATAAAAATGTTATAATATAAGAACTCCTGAGAAAGATCTGATCTTCTCAGGAGTTTTTGTATTATTATCTTTTCTCTCGCTTTTGATCTGCAAACAATGTAACAGTGAATTCGGTACCCTGTCCCACAGTGCTATGCACCGACACCAGCCCACCGCAAAGCTTTATGATCCGCTTGACGAGGGGCAGACCAAGACCGTTGCCTTTGGTTGCATGGGATGAATCTGCCTGATAGAACTTTTCAAAGATATGCGGCAATGCAGATTCAGGAATGCCCACACCGCTATCCCGTATGCGCACAGTTATTACGCCGTTTTCTTTTATGCAGCTAACGTGAATTGAGCCGTTCTCAGGGGTAAACTTGACCGCATTATCAAACAGGTTGTTCCACACATGAGCCAGCAGCTGCTCATTCCAGCAGAAATCCACATCGTCCAGTTCCATATCTATTTCGATAGATTTTTCTGACCACTGCGGTTCCAGACGAATCATGCAGTTCCTCAGCTGTTCATCTAACGAAAAAGTCGTCATATCAGAAACGCTGTCGCTGTTTTCGAGATTCGTCAGCATCAGAGTGTTCGACGCGAGTGCAGAAAGGTATTCCGCCTCATCGAGGATGATCTTTGAAAACTCTTTCTGCTGTTCGGGCGTCAGATCGCCCTCATGCAGCTGCCGTGCAAAGCCTTTTATCGAGACCAACGGCGTTTTAAACTCATGCGAAAAATTCGCAATAAAATCCTTGCGGAACATTTCAGTAGAGGAAAGCTGCTTTGTCATATCATTAAAGTTTGAAATGAGCTGATTAAGCTCCTTTACCGTATGCTTTTCATACCATCCAATATCGAGATGGGCGGAATAATTACCCCTTCTTACCTTACGAGTAGCCCTGATAAGCTCATTAAGGGGATGCAGAATAATATTCCACGCAATGATAGAAAGCAAGCCACCAATGATTATACTTGCAATAACAGATGCAAGGATAGAAGTAGTATCATTTGTGCCGCCCGCCACAAAGCCAATGATGATAGTGGCAGTAAACGACAGTGCCTCCGCTGCCACTATCAGTATCATAACTATCAAAGTCAATTTGAAAGTCAGCAACGTGGTATAACGTTTCTTCTTCTCTTTCTGTCCTGTTTTTTTCATTTCTTATGTACCGCTTTATAGCCCAGACCACGCACGGTCACTATCTCAAAGTCGTCATTGTCGCGGAAACGCTCTCTCAGACGATTGATGTGCACATCAACTGTACGCATTTCACTATCGCTGTCCATCTCCCAGAACTCATCCATTATGTTCGCACGGGTAAAGGTCTTTCCCGGGAAAGAAAGCAGCTTAAACAATATCTGAAACTCCTTTTTCGGCAGTATCATCTCATTACCGTTGCTGCTTACGGTAAGAGAATCATATATAAGCTTTGTGGAGCCGACTGTTACCAGCTTTTCTTCGGATATCTTAGCTCGCCGCATCAGAGCCTTTATGCGCAGCAGCATCTCTATCTCATCCACAGGCTTCACCATAAAATCATCTGTACCCAAAGTAAACGCCTTGCGAACATCCTCCGAGCTGTCCCTTGCAGTGATGACCAGAACAGGGATCTCGCTGCCGCTGTCGCGCAAAGTACGCAGAAAAGTATATCCATCCATTTCAGGCATCATTACATCCAGCACGATAAGATCTATATGCGTGGATTCCAGCACAGCAAAGGCTTCCTTGCCATTCGAAGCGGTGCAGGGATTAAAGCCATTCTTTTCAAGCGTATATTCATATAAGCGACGTATATGGGCATGGTCATCCACTACCAGTATATTGAACATCGTTAACCTCCGTTAATACGGCAGTGTTCGGGGCAGAGGAATCACCCTGCCCTCTTTGAGCATACGTAGATAATCCTCATGGGAATTGATAGGCTCGGGAACGGATATACCACTGCCAAACAGCTTGTCGAGATGGTGGCTATCTGATCCGCCCGTTTTTATAAGCCCGTACATATCCGCGTAAAGTGTTGCACGCTCATTGTACATATTGGGTGGATAGTGGCTGCCGTTGATCACCTCGACCGCATCCACATCATAGGGATACAGAGTAATGTGATGGATATAAGGATCGCTGCGGAATGGGTGCGCATGAACAACAATACCGCCCATTTCTCTGACAGTTCTGAACAGAATACGCTCATCAGTATTCATCAGCAGCTCCTCATTCGCCTTGATCCATTCCTTGTCAATGCCGTAAATCAGGAGATCTGCATTGTATTTGCAGTATTCAATGCCGAAGAACACTTTCAGACCGATCTCGTCACCGACCTCCTTAGCTATCTCATAACCGCGGCAATAGAGATCCACACGCTCCTCCCAGGGAAGATCCCTAGGAACGGATGTGTTACCGTTAAAGAAGTGGTTTGTCACAAAAATACCGTCGTAGCCCATCTCCTTGTGCGCCCTCGCCATATCGGCAGCAGGTGCGCTGGAGCAGGCACTGCCCTCACAGGTGTGCAGATGTGTTTCGTATTTATACATAATTTTCGTCCTTTCTAACCAATTAATAAAAAACAGCGGCAGCGCCTGGCGTACCGCTGTTATGTAGTTGTGACTGACGCTGTATCAGAAATCGATGTCGTTTACAGCAGAATTTGCAAGCTGCAGCTCCTTCTTAGGTACTCTCTTAAGGGGAGAATAAACGAACTTCTTGCAGGAATCGTAAGTCTTTACCGGACCGAACTTTGAACACATGATCTTATCGCCCTCACCTGCGGTACCAAGCTCGCAGTATTTGCAGGAAGGCTTTATATTATTTCCAAACAGCTTTTTCTTAGCCATAGCCATTACCTCCATTGCGGTTAATATCGTAATATAAATTACCCTTTATTACATTATAGCACAACCATTTGAAAATGTCTACTTTTTTCTCTAACAATTTTTGCACTTCATTTTGTTGAAATTCACTAAAGTGCCACAGCGAAATTATATCTTTCAGCCCTACACCTAGCGTCTGCATGGCTGTTTTTTAAACACTCATGTACTTTATATAGATATTTTTGAAAATTTTTTAACAAAAATCGTCAATACCTGTTGCATTACGAATATTTTTGTGATATAATACAATATGTATAGATATATACTATATCAAAGTTACGGGGAATTTATTATTAAGAAAGGATGTTTCAAAATGACTTTGAAGAAAAGATTACTCGCAGCCGCAGTTGCAGGATGCATCGCCGCTACGAGCATACCTGTCATGGCTATTTCCTCCTACGCAGCACTGGACATGGACTTCGACGATGATGACCTCGTTTATGCTGACGGATTGTTCGATGTGGACGGCAAGGAGAACAAGAATGTCCTGAAGGCCATCGAAAAGGCTATCGGCATCGACTATGACGACATCACCTACGCCGATCTCGAAAGGCTCACATCACTGGATCTGAGCGGAATGGAGCTTGAAGGCGTTCCTGCTGCTGTTCAGTACATGTTCCGCCTGCGCTCGCTGGATCTTTCCGAAAACCGCCTGCGCAATGCTGATGTGAACAAGCTGGATCTCAGCAATCTTTATGCGCTGAACAGTGTCGATATAAGCGATAACTATCTGACCTCCGTTCCCGCCTGGTTCGTATCTCTTGATATAACCAAGAAGGATATCTCGGATAACCTTATCGGTACTACAGGTCAGCGTTCCGTTGTACTCGGAAACGATACATATTACTTTATGATCGGTGATAAGATCGATGAGGCTGAATTAAAGGACAAGATCCTGTCAACACTTAAACTGAGCGACGGTACACTGCTCCCTGAATTCTTCTACGATCCCAAGCTCCCTACCTATGTGATCCCCGAGGGCTATGATATCAAGGATTTCGAGAACGACACATACGATAAAAATACGGATGTATTCGTTGAGTTGGATCTCGACAAATATGTAGATTCTGACGGTAAGGTAACAGAATCAGGCTCCATAAAGGGCGAAGCAGGTATCTACACCGCAAACGACAATTCCAATGTTGTTGATCAGTTCAAGGTGTACTTCATGGATCCCAACGATCCCACAACAGTTGAGGTTCGTCTGCAGACTCTCATCAACGAGTGCAAGGAACTCAAGGAAGCAGAGTACACCGCTGCTACATGGAAGGCTTACGAAGCAGCGCTGAAATCTGCTGAGACTATCCTCGCATATCAGGCTGCTGATGCTGAAATGGTAAAGTCCGCACTGGATAACCTCACCGCAGCCAAGAATGCACTCATCAACGGTGTAAGCGACGAGACAAAAAAGGTCCTCAACGAGCTTATCAACATCTCCAAGAACTTTATTGAGGAGGATTACTCCACAGCAAGCTGGAAGGATTTCGAGAACGCTGTAAACGCTATGCAGGATGCTCTTGACGATCCCGAAACATCCATCGTTGACGCAAACGCAGCCATCAAGGCATATCAGAACGCTCAGGCGCGCCTGACCACCACACTGAAATCCGCTCCTGCGCTTATTCTGAAGAGCCAGTTCGAGGCTATCTACGGCGAGGATATGACAGTAAGAGCAAAGGGTGTTACCCGTGGCGGTGACAAGTATTCCTGGGAATTCAACGGCAACGACATCAAGACCCCTGCTGATTTCAATCCCGAGATCAAGTACGAATCCGAATATGAGGAGGGCATCCGCTTTGAGGTAGGCAGTGCAAGCGATTATCAGCTTATCTCCTTTGTCGAGAAGGGCGTATTCCCCGGCATGGCAGTTGTTACTCTCGATGTTTCCGATGTATACACAGAGGGTACATACCGTCTGTACAAGTGGAATGCATCTGCTAAGAAATCCGAATTCCTCAAGGAAGTTGAGATCAAGGACGGCACTGTTGAGTTCACTATCGACAACGGCGGCGATTACTTCATCAGCTCTGTTCTGCAGAACTTCCAGATGATCTCCTCTAACTTTGACATCAACCACGAAAAGCTTACCATTACCGGCAAGTTCAAGAAAAAGTACACAGTAGGCGATTTCAGAACATCCATTGAAAACGGCGAGGCGCTTGAGATCCTTGACGCAGCAGGCTTCAGAGTTCTGGACAGCTCCTACATCGCAACAGGCATGACAGCTACCGCCGCTAACAGCGATGTGGCATACACCATCATCGTTCCCGGCGACTGCGACGGTGACGGCAACGTTACCGCTCTCGACTCCGTATCCATCCTGCAGGCTATCGTTGGCGAGGAGGCTCTCACCACCTACACCAGCAAGGCAGCCGCTGATGTTACAGGTGACGGCTGGATCAGAGTTGATGACGCTGTGGCAATTCTCAGATACTGCATCGGTATGGAATAATCATCTATCCGCATGGAGGCACAATGAACATCAAAACCATTGCCGAAAACCGCAAGGCACGGCATGAATATTTCATCATAGAGAGCTTTGAAGCCGGCATCGAACTGTTCGGCACAGAGGTAAAATCCATCCGCGCAGGCGGCGTTAACCTGAAGGATTCATGGATATCTATCGATGACGGTGAAGCTTTCATCAAGAACATGCACATTTCGCCTTACGAAAAAGGCAATATATTCAACCGAGACCCTTACCGCGTCCGTAAGCTGCTGCTCCATAAAAAGGAGATCATGAAGCTGCTGGGACAGGTAAAGCAGGGCGGCTATACACTTATTCCGATATCCCTGTACTTCAAGGATTCGAGAGTAAAGGTGCAGGTAGGTCTCTGCAAGGGCAAAAAGCCCCACGACAAGCGCGAGGACATGGCAAAGCGTGACGCAGGCCGTGAGATCGAGCGCGCTATCAAGGAGCGTAACAGATAACATCAAACCGCCTCTGTTTTCAGAGGCGGTCTTTCTGTAAAACCGCATAACCAAGCCACTCTACGGTGCGTAGACCTCCGCAAAAGTTTAATTCTACGCCCCGTGGGTGTGAAAATATCAAGTGTTATGATAAGATAAAGACACCGAAAGGAAGTGTTTCAATGGATCAGATCAAGACCGGAAAATTCATCGCACAGATGAGAAAGGAAAAGTCGCTCACCCAGCGAGAGCTTGCCGATACATTATGTATCAGCGACAAGACCGTCAGCAAATGGGAAAACGGCAAAGGAATGCCTGAGGTATCTCTGATGATGCCGCTGTGCGAGGCTCTTGACATCACGGCAAACGAACTCCTTTCAGGCGAGCGTCTGTCACAGGACGACTACATCAGGAAAGCGGAGGAAAATATCATGACACTTGTAAAGGAAAGAGAAGAAAGTAAAAAGAAGATCATCTTATCGGCTATTGTGGCAGTCATAACGATAATCGGCGGAACGACGCTTGTTACAGTAGCAGGTACATTTGAAATGGAACCGTGGACGAGGATGCTGCTTATAGCCATCGGTCTGATCGTCATGATCGGCGGTCTGAGCGTTGCGGCAGCTCTGGAGATGGAGGCGAGTACATTTGAGTGCAGGCATTGCAAGCATCGCTTTGTGCCTACTGTCGGAGCATATATTGCAGGACCTCACTCTCTTACCACAAGATATCTCAAATGCCCCGAATGCGGTCAGAAGAGCTACTGCAAACGCAGACTTACCCACTAAACGCAACAGCCCGAGTAACCTCGGGCTGTTTTTCATTCAGTTGTTTCTGTGATATCTCCCATCATACTAAGATCGACCTCTATCAGCTGCTCCTCTGCTATATTGCCACGCAAGGTGTAGTCTATCTCAAACCGTATGCCATTCTCTTCGGGAAAGCACTTTTCTATCGCTGATACTATTTCAAACTCAGAGTAGAAATTTTCCTCGAAGGCGGATCTCTGCTTTCGGAACTCTGCAAGGCAATCATCGTCAGAGCGTGTGATATCCACATCCCGATACTTTGTGAAAACGCCTGTGCGTATGCTTATCGGCGTGCCACGCAGAAGCTGCGGTATCTGAGTGTATTCCGTATATAAAGCGTCCTCTACATATGCTTTTCCGAAAAACAACGGATACACATCGTCCTGAAATACGAGGTATTTGAACTCCGTTTTTTCACCATCGGGTATCCTGATAGTCTCACTGTAAGGTATAAAGAACTCTCGTGTTTCGGTAAACTCGCCGATGATATCCGCACTGGCATGACGATACAGCAGATGCTCTCCGCCATCCACTATCGTACCGCTTACAATAAGACCTCCCCTTTGCACGCCGCTGCCCACATGAGTTATCAGTGTTCCCTTACGCACCACCGCCTCCACGACCATTGCGTCACGGGTGGCTATCAGATTACACGGCACATCCGATGCAAGCATCTCGGGCATCGGCACTGCCTCCTCCACGGTCACGCTGACACGGCTGCCCGAGACCGAAACATCCACCCACGCTACATCATCTACCTCCAGCAGTATGCGGCGTTCTGCACGGGAAAGGTCAAGCCCGTGGCTCGGCGCACCCCTTGTGATTCCGCATTCCTCCAGTATCTGAATTATCTGCGCTTCAGGTGCATTTCCCGTGATACGGATATCCGCCACGGTAGCCTTTCCGATGGACAGTATAAGAAAAAACGCCATCAGCCCTGCATAAAGTCCTATCCTTCGGCTATAACGCAGAGCCGTGAAATATATTCCCTTGCGTTTCCCCGCCCTTATCCTTACGCCATATCTGCGCGAAGCCGCTGCCGCAGCGCGATAATCAAACGGTGATATCACTCCGCTTATCCTGCCGCCAGATATCTTCACCTTTTTCAGCTTTACGCCCTTTTCAAGAAGTTCAGATATGAACGCCTCCTGAAAGCCGCCTATCCCGCTGAATTCCACCCATCCCAGCGGCATCGAAAATCTTTCGGAATGCATCATACGCCATCATCTCCGTTTTCTTCAAGCGTAAGCGAGTATATATTGCCAGTTACTTTCACGCCGTAGGCACCGTAGTTCTCGAGATACAATTCAGTACCCACTATGCGGATATTCTGCGCCCTCATGCGCAAAACTATCGTATTTTCATCACAAGCAACGATACTGCGGCAATTCTCGGCACAAAGCTCTCTATTGCCGTTCAGGGTCACTATAGCATCACCTATCTGATCGCCCAAACGAATAAGCGCGCTTCTTATTCCCATGCTTACCCTCCCTTATTCTAAAACTTGTCTTGTGGAATATATATGTTAACGGACAAGAAATCAGAACAAAGGAGCCGAAATGAAGTATATTCTATCCTTTACCACTGTAGCGGCTGCAATCATTATTATGCTGGAACCTGCAATTATCGCAGATGCTGTCAGGTCTTCTGTAAATACATGCCTTGAAGTGATGATCCCCTCGCTGTTTGCTTTTACAGTGCTTGCCGTATATCTTCAGGCAAGCGGCTTATACCGAACGATGCTGAAACCTGCGACATATCTGCTATCCAAACTGCTGCGTCTTGACGAGGAACTATGTGCGGTGTTTATTCTGAGCAATATTGGTGGATTTCCCGTAGGGGCGAAGCTGCTGTCGAACCTTGTAGATAACGGAAGACTATCCCGAAACGATGCAGGCAGGATGCTGTGCTTTTGCTATGGCAGTGGGCCGTCGTTTATCATTTCTATAGTCGGGCAGAGAGTTTTCGGCAGCACTACAGTGGGTTTACTTATTTTCGCAGCGTGTTTTCTTTCCTCGCTGATTCTCGGAATACTTATATGCCGCTGTGGAAGGCGAATCCGCTTATCCCCTTGTGATGAAAAACTCGATCTCAGCAGCGGCTGCTTTGTATCTTCAGTGATGTCTGCAGCGAAAGTAATGCTTACTGTTTGCACCATGATAGTATGTTTTTCCACCATTACCGCCATGATTGAAATAACAGGCGTAATGAATACGGCGGAAATGCTGTTTTCGCACATTGGTGCAGGAGACAACGCAGCATATATACTTCCTACGATAACCGAAATCAGCCATATACAGCAGTTTATTCCCTCAAACAGCTTAGTTGCTGCATTGTGCGGAGGTCTGCTGTCGTTCGGCGGAATATGCGTGATACTTCAGATAAGCGCAATATCTCAAGGTCATATACCGCTGAGGAATTTTCTGATTATGCGTCTGCCCGCGTCACTTATCAGCGGTATACTTTCAGCCGCTGTGTCACAATGGTGCGTAATATCAGAACAAGATGCTTGTATCGCCACATCAGCACAGATACAAACAGGCGCATTCTCAGTAAATGCAGGAATGTCACTCTGTGTACTAGCCATGTGCGGAATACTACTAACCACTGCACCTGCGAAAAAATAGCACAAAAAGCCGCCCCATAAGGAGCGGCTTTTGATGTTGTGTAATTAGATAAATGCGAAGTTGGACTTACCATTCTTCTTAACGGAGTACATCGCGTCATCCGCCTTACCGATGAGATACTCAACACGGGTGTTGTAATCATCCTTGATAAGTGCGATACCGATACTTACACTGATTCTAAGGTGATCGCCACTGTCGCAGTCGAAGCCCGCGTCAAGTCTGGAGATGATCTCCTGAGCTGCACGAGCAGGATCATTGATCTCAGAGTTGCGGATGCAAGCGATGAACTCGTCACCACCATATCTGCCTGCAAAACCAAACTCGCCTACAACGCTGTTTACTACCTTAGCAACATACTTCAGTACCTGGTCACCTGTAGCGTGGCTGTACTGGTCGTTGAAGTGCTTGAAATCGTCTACGTCTACGAAGAGAACAGCCATCTCGGACTTTCTCGCAGCGGACAGTGTGATCTCGTTATCGATCTGGCTCTCAACAGTTTCTCTGTTGTAAAGCTCGGTAAGAGCATCAAAGCTTGCGCGAGCAGTCAGCTGCTGCTCACTCTTCTTAGCACGGTCGATATCTACCATAACGCCTACGATCTTGATGGGGTTGCCTTCCTTATCGCGCAGAGTCGCTGTTCTCATAAGCACCCAGATGAAGTCACCGTAGATGTTCTTCATACGGTACTCATTGCCCTTGAACTCCTCGCCGTTACCGAGCTTCTCGAGATCTGTTCTGTAACGATCGGAATCATCGCCATGGAGCTTTGCCTTAAGCAGGAAGCTGTCTGCAAAGTGATCGGAGGGCGCGCGGTAGCTGAACTTCTTATTGAAGTTATTGGAGAAGAATACTTCGTTGGTCTTTAAGTTCCACTCGAAGATGATGTTATCGGACATCTCCGTGATGGTTCTGTAACGATCCTCACTTACAACGATCTCATCAACGAGGTTGTTGAAAGCACGGGAGATCTGACCGTATTCGTTATTGCTAACGGTTGTGATACGAGCCTCGTGATCACCACGGCGGATCTTTGTGAGAGTCTCCTCGATAGTTGTAAGAGGCTTAGTGATGAATACAGAAACTGCAATAGCACCTGCGATAGAAAGGATCGCAAAGATAACTACTGTTGTAATGATACCGGAGGTTACCGACTTGGAAATAATGTGAGCCATGTTAGCAGGGCAGCTTGCAATAACCACAAGACCATCTGTACCACCAACTCGTGTCATAACTGCCAGTTTCTTCTCAACGCCTGTAATCGCACCTTGAGTATCTCCGTCGAATGCGATGATCTCTGTTACCTCGCCATCACCGAGAGCTGCAATACGATCTACAACTACCTGAGTATACTGCTCTACGAGATTTGTACCTGCATTAGCGTCACTGATCCAGTTGTTTCTGGGATCAACTACTCTTACCATACCCTTGTTATAGAAAGTACTGTTTGCAGGGATCTTACAAAGGAAGGTATCAGCTGCGATATTATAGAATGTAACAAGATACTTGTCAGCAATAGGAGTTCTGATGAACATCAGCTTGTTAGCAGTATCGCCTATGTAAAGAACATCATCCTTGATATCATCACCAAAAACGAAGGAAACATCAAGAGTCTTTCCATTGTGATCCTTGGGCTGTCTGCCACAGGTGATCTTACCGGACTTATCCATGATAACCACGCAGTCAATAGCGGGAACAGTGGAATTGTTGGTGGAACCATCATTGCCCAGACGAGCGAACAGATTACCGACATTATCTCTGTTGCCACCGCCCTTTGCAACTTCCTGAACCTCACTCATTGCCACAAGAGCAGCATTCTGATCCTTGACAGAATCAAGATATATCTCCAGAGTCTGAGCCTGATTTGCCACAAGATCAGTCATCTGTCTGTGGAATTCCTGCTCACCGTTGGAGGAGACCAGAAGATTTGCAAATATCGCATATATCACCATCGGAATGATAGCGAAGCATATTGCGGATATCGTGATCATCGTTTTGATTTTCATTTGTATATACTCCCCATTTCTATCCGTGCATAGCACGAATTAAAGATAACAATACATAATAATAGTATTTATAAATATTATAGCACATTATTTTAATTCTGTAAACACATCACTCATAAATCTACCCACGCAAAACAAAAATTCATTAAAAATCACCAAATCCTCAAAATTTATTTTGGTAAGAATATCATGCAAAAATCTTTTTTACCGAATAGCTATTGATTATCCCCGAAAATTGTGATACAATGTTAGTATAACTGTACCATATTCGGAGGAGATGTCATGGGTTCCAAAGTAGTAAAGTACAATACATACAGACTAATAGACAACAATTCCTTTGAACTGCCTCTGCCGTTCAGATTTGAAATCTACAGGAAGGAATATCTTGTTGCAGAGTATGAGATCACTGAGGATGAAAGAGTAGAATGCAATATCATTACAAAGCACAAGGAGAACATGATAACTCCCGTGCATCGTCCTCTGACTCTCTCTGATGTACACTATCTGTTTTCCTGCCGAGTATTTCAGGATATGACGCCGTATACTGCCCATATGCTGAAATGCGTCGGTCTCGAAAAATATAATGTTCTGGATATCATCACAAGAACACACGGCATCGTACCTTACGATAATTACTGGATCAGATTCGGTGATGAGGAGCTGAACTATGAACGGGCTAACGAAAGCTTCGATGCCATGATGGCTGAGCCTGTAGTGCCTGCTGCACAGCAGCCCGCAGCGCCTCAGGTCAACCCTGATGTTTCAGAGATCCTCAGTCAGCACACCATTGATATAAGCGGCATCGTTGCAAGAGACGGTGCAGGCACCACACAGACTGAGGCTGAGAACATGGTTCGCACAGCCGTGGCATTCACGCCGGCTGAAAAGGACGATGAGGTCATAAATAACAAGATGAGCGAGGATGAGATCGAAGCTCTGCTGATGAAGGCAGGAATCTCCTCTCCTCCCCCGATGACTGACGCTGCTATGAACGCAGTTTGCGAGGCTGCAGCGCCTTCTGCTGAAGAATCCTCGGGCGGTGCTATGTCTCAGGCGGATATTGAGGCTATGTTCGCCTCTACCATGTCCGCAACCGAGCCTACTCCCGCAGCAGCGCCATCCGACGGCGGCAAGATGTCACAGGATGATATCGCTGCTCTGTTTGCTGCGAATGCAGCAGCTGAACCCGAGCCTGCTCCTGTTGTAGAAACTCCCGCAAGCGGCGGCAAGATGTCTCAGGATGACATCGCTGCTCTGTTTGCTGCAAATGCAGCAGCTGAGCCCGCTCCTGTTGCTGAAGCTCCTGCAAGCGGCGGCAAGATGTCACAGGATGATATCGCTGCTCTGTTTGCTG
>JAZKZL010000313.1:0-1069 GCA_045612645.1 Oscillospiraceae bacterium | reverse complement strand
GCCCTTAGGGAATATTATCTCAGCATTGCCGCTGCGTGTGGCTATGCTGCTGTCTGCAACCACGCTCTCGAAATCAAGCAGGATATCTCCCGAGCCGCTGGTAAGCTTCATCAGCGAGCGCGTCCTTGTGGAGCGTATCTCGCCGCTCTTGGTTATCACCGTCACAAGATCGCTGTCAATGCGTCCGATATCCACATCTCCCGATGAGCTGTATACCGTTATGCTGCTATAGATATGCTTCGGAAGATATAATCGGAATCCGAAACGGCTCTCATCTCCCAGCATGAAAGAAAGCTGAAACTCGTCGCTTTCCTTTACAACAAGGCGGTTATCGCCTTTAAGCACAGATATAGGCACAGTGCTGATATATTCAAACAATATCTCATCACCGTCATGGGGCAGGATCTCCACATCGGTCTTTATCATTTCAAGCTCTATGACATCGCACACCGCTACGGTGTTTCTACCCTCGTAAAGCTGCGCTGTACCCTCACTGTTGCGAAAAAGCCACAGGCAGCCGCCGAATATCAGCGAGAGCAGCGCTGTCACGATGAGCCATATATTTATCGTTCTGCTCATGCGCACCACCCTCTCATGCGATCGCAGGTGCGCCGTATTTTTAGGAAGAGTCTCCACACAAGCATTCCGAGCCTTACCGAGCAAAGTCCCACGAAAGCTGAAAAGCTTGCTGCAAAAAGGCCGCCGAAAAGCATGATCACGGGAGAAAGCTCCGTGAGGATAAATTCCGTTTCAACGGCAAGCATTGCTCCCCCCAGCACCGCAAACAGCAGACCTGCAGGGATCAGCAGCACCGCCGCAGTGATCGCCGCAAGCATCACGGCAAAAGCGGCAACAAAAACAAGCGCATACGCACTGTACAAAGCGCCCACCTTCAGCCTTGTCACCGTGACACCTCCTGACTGCATCATAGCCGCCGAGGATTTCACCACGGCGGCTGCGTATTACTTCACCTTTGTATTCTCGACTACTCTGCCGATGTTCTCACGGTAATCATCCATTGCAACTACGATCGCCGCAACATTGCTCTTGTTTTCAGCAGAGCTGAACT
>JAZKZL010000312.1:0-22853 GCA_045612645.1 Oscillospiraceae bacterium | reverse complement strand
TCGATCACCTTTTGGGCGAGTATCTCCTTTTTCCCGTCCATATTAAGAAGTGCAAGCACCTGCTCGCTCACATACCATTCAAGATAACTCTTTCGCTCTGCTTTCTTGGAGCATTGCGGCTTTCCTTTGCAGCGGTAGTAGTGGTGCTGCTCGCCGTTCTGCGAGGTTCCGCCAACGGCTATGAGCTTTTCTCCGCACTCGCCGCAGTATAGCTTGCTTGCAAGATAATATTCAACCTTAGCTCTGGCTCTGCCCGGAGCTTTTTTCGTTATTTTGAGAAGCTCCTGCACCTTTTCAAAGGTCTCGTTGTCTATGAGGGCAGGGCAGCCGCCCTCAACCTCAATATCCTCGCCATAACAGAATACGCCGATGTACTTCTTGTTGGAGAGCATATTGTCAAGGGAGCTTACCCTGAACTCGTTACCCTTTCTTGTGCGGTAGCCTCGGCGGTTAAGCTCATCTGCAATAGCTTTCTTGCCCTTGCCGTCAGCGTACATCGAGAAAGCGAGCTTCGGGATTTCACTTGTGCTTTCGTCTATGTGGAGCTTTTTATCCTCTCCCCACTTGTAGCCGAGGGGTGGAGTTGCTCCAGTAGTCTGGCATTTGAGGGCGGACTCACGCATTCCTCGTTTGGTTTTCTGTCCAAGCTCTGCGGAATAGAACTCCGCCATTGCTTCAAGCATAGCCTCGGTTATTATGCTTTCGGGATTGTCCGAAAGACACTCTGTTGCTGAAATTACCTGTACTCCGTTCTGTCGGAGCTTGTGTTTGTAGAATGCACTGTCATAGCGGTTTCTGCTGAAACGATCCAGCTTATACACGATTATGTATTCAAAGGTGTGCTTTGTGCTGTCGGAGATCATCTGTAAGAACTGCGGGCGGTTTGCGGTCTTTGCGGATTTCGCCCTGTCGATGTATTCTCCTACAACAGTGTAGCCCTCACGCTGGGCGTAGTCGTAGATAACTCGCAGCTGTCCCTCGATACTCTGTTCTGTCTGCTTGTCGCAGGAGTAGCGGGCATATATTACTGCTCTTTTGGTCATTGTTTCTCCTTTCGGTCGTAGTTTGTAAATCTGCCGCCTGCCACCAAGTCCTCGATGTACTGCGAAGCTCTGTTTCTTCCCTCGGAACTGAGCTTTCGGAAGTCCTCAAGCATTGCGGCTTCCTCTGCGGAGAGAGATACAAGCGGATTGTAGATGTTTGTGTGCAGGTCGTATTCAATAAGCTCTCTGCCGTCAACTTCAAGTCCCTTTGTGAACGCAAGGAACTCCTCAAAATACGGATCGTAGGTAGCGTCCTCTATCTCTGTAACAACGAATACAGTAAGAGATGTACGCATAAGGAACTGTATCCTTTCGGGGTATTTTTCTTCACGCAGACGCCTGAGTTTACCGCATATATCCTTTGGAATAAAGGTGTTGACGAAGTCCTTTATGGTCGTATGAAAATGAATTGCAAGAGCTTTAAGCTGTACCACATTGATACGGGGAAGATGGTTCTGTATGTCGTACCAGAAGCCCTCATCAATTCCGCTGCTGACAATGGCTTCGATATGTGTTTCACCCATTTTGTAGGAGAGGTACTGAATATTCTTCATAATATAGAAATACTGCTTGTCGCTTAATGGCAGTACGCTGTTTATGTCGTACATATTCTCCCACGCTTTCACTGCCTTTTCTGTATCTCCATTGAAGCATTCGAGTATATCATTGGGGAATATCTCGTATTTTCCTGCTTTATACAGAGCCTGAGGATCGTCTGATCTGCCCAGCAGGAAGTCCACGCTGGTCTTGAAATAGTCGGCTATCTTTCCCAACATAGTGAGATCAGGCTCACGCTTTTTGTTCTCCCACATTCCTATGGTGCTTTTCGCTACATCAAGGTCGTTTGCTAGCTGCTCCTGTGTTACTCCGCTGCCCTTGCGTAATTTCTTCAGTCTTTCCATACTGACACATCCTTTCGATAATATAATACCACAGATTGTGGACTATGTCAACAGCAGACTTCTGAATTTGTATAGATATACAAAGTTCGACTGAATATATTGACAAAATTGCTAATTGTGGATATAATTATATCTACACCACAAACTGTGGATAGATTTAGAAGGGAGAATATTATGATAAGATTAAGAGAAATACGAATAAAATGCGGATTTACGCAGAAAGAGCTGGCACAGAAGATACGCGTGTCCACGAACTGTATATCTATGTGGGAAACAGGTGACAGAAATCCGAGCATATCTATGCTGAAAAAGCTGGCGGAGGTGCTTGGCTGTACCGCAGACAAGCTGCTTGACACAGAATGGAGGGAGTGAGATGGTCGTACATACCGCTATCGGGCTAACCGAGGCAAGAGAATATTATAAACGAGTTCAGGCAGGTGAGAAGAATGTTCATCTTCCGCCGCCGCTAGTCCTTTCGGGCGGAGAGGTCGATCTGATGGCTTGTCCCGCCGTCGAGAGGCTGGCTAAAAACCTTGCGAAGATCTATATTGAAACGCAGGGGATGAAATAGAAAATATAAAGAACGGTGCAATGCGTTAAACTGCATTGCACCATATTTTTGTTATGAATGAACACTTGACAAAATCACTTCAAATAAATATAATACAATTAAACAATGAGTTTTGGAGGTTAATAATGAATAAAAAGTATATTTCTAATCGGGTATTTTTTCTTTTTGATGAACTGATTGATTATTTGAATGGGCTTGCATTAACAGGTAAATATGTTTTTAGAGGTTTTTCAAAACAAGATCAATTGCTTCCTGGAATAATTAGAGATAGTGATTACTCAAATCGTGAGAAAGAACTTCTAACTTATTTTGAAAAGTATGGAAGCAGTTATTACAGTGCAAATAGTCCTATTGATTTTATGTCATACGCACAGCATTTCGGTTTGCCGACTAGGTTAATTGATTTTACCAGAAATCCATATATAGCACTTTCGTTTGCGTTATATATGCCAAAAGGAAGTAAATATAAATATAATGATGATAAGGATTTTTATTATATTGTATATGCAAGTAGAGAAGACAATATTGTGCTTGATTCTTTACCGATAAACAATGGAATCAATAATTCTATTTTTCACACAAATTCTATGGCAAAACAAACTTGTGCAAGCATAGGGTTGATTGATGACTATTTTAGTAATAATTATTTAGGAACAAATCCGCTTACTATTTTATCTAATTCTAATTATCCTTTGGATATAGTTAATAGTAAAACAACTTTAGAAAAGATAAAACAAAAAAGAATTTTATTTATTGAACCTAATCAGTCAAATCAGCGAATTATTATGCAACAGGGTTTATTTATGTTTCCATATTGCCTTGATGAGAAAGAACATAGTGATATTGTTAGAAAAAATACACATCTTATTAAAATACATAAAAATGCAAGGATGGAACTGTTGAAGTATCTTGAAACATTAGGATTTGATTCGTTTAGATTAATGCCAGATTTAGCAAGTATATGTAATGCTATTACTCGAAAAGTGAAAGATAGTAGGGATAATGTGATTCCTAAGGAAAAAGAGGATAAGGAATTGGTAACAAATTAGTTTTGTCACTAATGCTGTGTAATTAATTTGGTGTCGCGCACTTGTGAGCGACACTTTTTGCCATATTAAGTGAGCTTCACTTTACACCACTTTTTCAAATGTACATTCGCTGCAACGCCTTTGGCGGTGCGGTATTAGGTAGTGTGGTACACCACACTATTCCTGCTTATATACTATACAGACGGGAACAGACATATAGGGTTGAGTGCTTATAGATTAGGGCATTATCCTATATGTGAGCTATTCTATATACGGAGGCCTTTATGGAATTACAACAGATTAAGCAGTTCAGAGAAATTGCGAGAACGGAGAATATTTCAAAGGCAGCAGAAGCACTAGGTCTTACACAGGCTACATTAAGTCAGAACCTGAAGCGTCTTGAAGATGAGCTTGGAGTGCAGCTTTTCGAGCGTGTTGGTAAAAAACTCGTTATAAATAATGCAGGGGAGATTATGTATCGCCATTGCGATGAAATATGTTCTACTATCGACACACTAATAGCTGAACTCGCAGAATACAAAGGCGAGGAGAAAAAAGAGATTACAATAGCCTTTGAAGATCTGACGGAGCATATTCCTGAAATTCTGAACAGGCTGAATGAGCAACTTCCCGAAATACTGGTGCGTATTGCTTCGGTTAATGAGAAGGAATGGGATATAAAGCTATTCAGCAGCATTAGCAACAAGGGTATGCAGGTTCGTCACTGGTCGGTTGCCGAGGATATGGGTGTTGTGATACGTAGGGATAGCCCTCTCGCCAAACAGGGTTTACTGCATAAGACAGACCTGATAAATTCTTCTTTCATCAATTATGTTCCTTATGAGGAGATTGTGAGGTATTATTGTCGCAGAGAGGATTTTTGCCCTAACAACATAATCTCAGTTGACACAAAATCTGTAATGATTGATTTGATGAAAAGAAATATGGGTGTAGCTTTTCTGCCGAACAATAGCTGGCAGCAGTATTTCGGTGACGAGCTGGTTTTTAAGATTGTAGCTGATCTGCCTATACAGCGAGAATTGTATTTAGCTACACGAAATACTTGGTGCAAAAATGATGAGGAATTCAAGTGCCTTGAGATCTTGCAGGATTATTTCAATGGGGTATTGAGGATATAGGTTAGGAGATATATAGAATGCCGCATCAGATGATATGTGCTGTCATCTATATGCGGCATTTGTTGTTTGTTATGAATAGGCAGGAATAGTGTTGTGAACAACACTACTTCACATCGCACCGCCAAATGCGGTGCGGGGTATGAACTTAGATTATGGAGTAAGAAAAATGATTAAATTATTCTATATAAAATAGAGATTTGTCAGGATAAGTACAATCTTGAGGGGTTTAGTTTTTACTTAGAAAATCTGCTAATATTCTGCCAAGTATTTCATACTGCTTAGAATTAATATTATTTTTCCTTGTTAGGTTTTCTGCCTTAAATATTTCAACAAGGTTATTTATTATTTCAATTTGATTGTTGGTTAATCCATAAACAGATACTATTGTTTTTTTCTCCATTCCAGAAAGAAAGTCCATTGAAACATTAAAGATTACGGCAAGAGAGCGCATAGTTTCAAATGGAGGGATTGAAGTATTACTTTCGTATTTTGATATCATTGGTTCAGTTATTCCAAGTTTGTCTCCAAGTTGTTTTTGAGTGAGATTTGCTTTTTTCCTTAATTCTTTTATTAGTAATCCTAAATCATACATTGTTATCACCTCATAAATTCTTTATAGTAAAATTGTAGCATTTGCTACTTGAATTATAGGAAAGAATATGCTATAATACTTGCGTATAAAGAAGAGTTCAAAGGGATAAAATAACTTTTGTGAAATATTGTTCGTGTTAGTAATAATGTTGGGTGTTGCTGTGGATAAGTACATATATTATATTGATAAGTTTATCAACAATAATGCAAGAGATTGTCTAGCCTTGATAGAAGGTATAAACGGATCAGGAAAAAGTACACTTTCATCAGAGTTTATAAACAGATGTATCAATAAGAATATACGAGTAAAGACATATAGAGGTTGGACTTTTCATCCTGTAGATTTACAACATATATCTGTTATGTCTGAAAGAGAATATGTTTTTTTTAGAAGTCTTTGTCTGCACTGTTGTATGACACCTTTGGAGTGGTCCAGCTTAAAGAGCAGCATCGAAGAAAATTGTATATATCGGAATAATCAATATTTGATTGCCTATACAAAGATAAAGGCTATGGGTAGCTTAAATTTCAAGATAGCATATGATTATGCGTTTCGGCATGAATTGTATAATGGATTTTCAAATATCGAAAATTTCCAAAGCATGCATTTGTGCAACTGGAATAATGCAGCTTTCCAATTAGCAGATAACTCAGATACAATACATATTTTTGAAGCGGTATTCTTTCAATATCCAATGATGGAATTTGTTGGCTTTCACAATATAGAAAAGGTGAAACTACTGGACTATTACAGACAGATATATGATATTATTCTCCCGCTTAATCCATCAATTTTTTACATTAGTGTTTCGGATATTGATGCTGCAATTAATAGAATTGCTTACGAGAGAGTTGGCGAAGATATGTCGTGGATAGATAAATGTTGTTTGTGGTTCGAACATACCAGCTATGCGAAACACAAGAATTTAAGTGGTATCAAAGGGATTATTGAATTTTGTAAAGAACGTCAACAAATTGAGCTTGAGATAATACAAAAGTTGAATATTCCTAATTATATCATTAAACGATAATGTCCAAACATTTATTTAGTGGGGGAGGCATTGGTTTGTCCACATTGGTTTTTATAGAGGGAATTATAGGAAGTGGTAAAACCACGCTAATGGCGCAACTCAAGAATGATCTATATTACAAGAAATATAAGGTGTATTGCTTTCAAGAGCATAAAGTAGACAATCCACTTGATATAACGAGGAAGGCTTTTATTACTAAAGCTCAATATCAAGATTTAATCTCTTCATTTAATAGTGTTAATGATGGTAAATTTAGTCATGTAATAGAGGAGGAATTGTTAAAAAACACCATACTCTATGAAGGAAAATATGTTGTTGCATATAGTCAAATTCATACTGCAGATATTCACATTCGAAGAATCATTGATGATTTGCAACAATATGAATATTGTTATGGGAAAATTGATTGTCAACATTATGAATCTTGCTTGTTAAGTATTTATCGTAATTTAAGATTGCAGGAAGGGTATATTAACATCTTCGAGGGAGCCCTTTTGCAAAACCCCTTATATGATTTGATTACATATTATCAATATGACGTTCAGCACCTTGTCGATTTTGTTCAGCGCTTAATAGATACATTGTCGAGTAACAAAATAATAATAAAATATATTACATCTAATGATGTTAGTAGTACTATAACAAGAGCTGCTCAACATAGAGGAAAAGAATGGCTAGAAAGGCTGGTATGTGGTTTAGAATTAACGCCGTATGGGGTAGAACATAATTTGCAGGGATTTGATGGTTGCATCACCTATTGCCAATATCTACAAAAAGTCACTATAGAATTACTGAATAATCTACATGGTATAGAAATTGAATATTTAGAAATGCATTAGAGATAAAGGAGAAGATTACTTATGCCTAATATAATGCTTACATATCGCTGCAATTTAAAATGTCCATATTGTTTTGCAAATGAATTTGTGAATACTTCTGCGACAGATATGACACTTGATAACTTTGATAGTGCGGTAGATTTTATCACTGCACAAGGACCTACTAGGCTTGGTTTGATTGGCGGTGAGCCAACACTCCACCCCAATTTTGACGAAATATTATTACGATTGATTAACAATCCATATATAACTGAAACAACTATATATACAAATGGTCTTCTCCTTGATAAGTATGCTAAACTTATTGTGCACCCAAAGTTCAGGCTGCTTATCAATTGGAATTCTCCTAATGATATTGGTCAAATCAATTTCGAAAGGACATGTAATAATGTAGATGAACTGATTTTAGAGTATCGTATGAAAGACCGAATTAATATTGGTATTAATCTGTATGATGTTAAAATGGATTATACCTATATTAAAGATCTGCTAATCCGTTATAATTTGCATAGGTTAAGGATATCATTGACAGTACCAGACTTTTCAGTAAGCAAGAGTATTAATGCGATTGATTATTTTAAAAAACAAAAAAAATTTTTATTTGCTTTTTTTAAGGATATGGATTCAATCGATGTTTTACCATACTACGATTGTAATAAGCCTCCTTATTGCATTTGGAGTGAGGAAGAAAAAAACTGGTTGGAGGCATATGTTGCTAAATACAAGGTTTCCGAGAGCACTATTATCGGCTATAAATCATATTGTTATCCAGTAATAGATATTTTACCTAATTTGCAAGCAGTACGTTGTTTTGGGATGTCTGATTTTGAGAAAGTTGAAATATCAGATTTTAATTCGGTAACAGATTTGGCAAATTACTTCTTGAATAATATAGATGCTTGTGCGTACAAAATTCCATCAGAAAAAGATTGCACAAATTGTTATGAGCAAAAAACCAGACATTGCACTTCAGGATGTATAGGGTTTAAGGAACATAGAATTAAAGAAATAAATACTATTTGTTCGGATTTTTAGTTGTTTTTTAATATATGATCGGGAGGTAGAGTTATGCTTGTGTGCGAACAGTGTTTAGGGTCAGGAATGATATCATGCCCAGCCTGCTATGCAAGATATATGGAACAATCAAATTGTGAATGCACAGTTTGTGGAAAGACCAGAACAGTATCTTGCATTTGTTGTTACGGAAAAGGTGTAATTTTAGAAAAAGGAGATAACCGATATAACGACGATTGTTATCCTAAATCATATATTATGAAATATGTTGATGTTTAAATGGATTAGTTTGTGTTGCGATTGTTTTTACATAGCAATTACATAAAAACTGACAGAAAGGGGGATGTGATTATGGCTGATACTATGGTGCTGAATGTGAATGAGTTCGAACTGCCTGCTGAAGCAAAGATTACAGAGGTATTCGAAAAGCTTATGCGTGTTAATGCGTCTGTCACCGAGAATGGTCTTCATGAGATGTATTCAGAAAGACATGACAGATATGAAGAAGCATATTCCATTGGTTTCTAATAACGCAATACAGAGATCCAAATGATTGTGATCTCGCACTCATTCTGAGCGGGCAGATCTATACAGCTCTGCCCGCAATTTTTTGGAGGAACTATGAACGGTTTAATTTTATGTACAAAAGAATGCAATTTGAGGTGCAAATACTGTTTCGAAGAAAGTATGCATACCGATTGCCCTGCTTCAATTGAAAGTATAAGAGCCGATTTTGAGTATTTTCTTGATAATTATTTTGATAGATTTATTTGTGAACTTATAGAAATTAATAGAGGATTGAATAGAAAAGAAACGGATATTACATTTCATGGTGGAGAGCCATTGCTTATTGGAGAAGATCTTTTAAAAAAAGGGTTTGATATGGTTTCTAAGTATCCAAATACAGTTATCGGCATTCAGACTAATGGAACATTGATTGATGATAATATAGTAAGACTGTTTTCTGATTACCATGTCAGAGTTGGGGTTAGTATTGATGGTCCCAAATATATGCATAATGCATATCGTTATAATATTAATGGTGATGGTTCATTTGATAGAGTGTATAATAATATACTTAAAATGAAAGAAGCTGGAGTTGCAGTTGGTGCTTTGGCTACTGTAACAGATTTAACCGTTAAGAACCCAGAAGATTTTTATTGTTTTTTTAGAGATATAAATTTGGATTTTTCTTTTAATCCATGTTTTACTGATCCAAATCTTCCGTCGTCTTACAAAGTTCTTAATATGGATGAATTTATTGCTTTCTATAAAAAAATGTTTGATTTATGGATAAATGATAATCAGGGAAGCCTTTCGATTACATGTTTTGAACGCATTTTGAGCGCAATGAGTATTAAGAAATCTCCTTGGATGGAGGTGTGTACATTTATACCTGATTGTAGTAGGACGACAGTAGCAATTAATACAAATGGAGAATTCTATCGTTGTCTACATTATTGTATGGATAGTAAAAATATGATAGGAAGAATAACTGAAGACAAATTAAGTAAATCTCTTGGCGATGAACGTCTTTCAACTCGCTGGGAATGCTTGAAAACAGGCGAGTGCAAGGAGTGTGATATACAGGAATTCTGCTGCGGAGGATGTCCATATGTTGCAGAGTCGGTAAATGGTGATGTAATAACAAAAGCCAATACTTGTGTTAGTCAAAAAGCAATAGTTCATTATATTTATGATTATCTTTTGCAATTTAAAAAATGATGTTTGAACCACTTTTAAGTAAAGATATATATGTAAAACATCTTTCAGAGCGTGAAGTAAATGCATTTGCATTGTTGGAACACATTAATCTAAAAAAAATATTACCTAATTACTATCTTGAGGATAATGTTTTATATATGGAGAAAGGTAGCCATTGTTCTCGGTTGAATTTAGATATAGTAAAACTATATAATGATGTTTTAGCTTCATTATACGACAACAAAAACAGCGATTTTTCAATGGGCATATATTCGTTTATGTGGTCAGGTTTGGAATCAAAATGTGAATCATATATGGAATATCAATGTAATGAGGTGGAAACTATCAAAAACAGATGCTATGGGTCTATTGCTGATCAGTATAAGTGTGTATTTGACAAGAGTTATTTGAGATTTTGTCTATACAGCAAGCGGTATAGTAAAGTGTTTGAATCGGAATATGTTTTATTACATGGTGATCTTTTTAATGGTAATATTCTTGATTATGGGGGAGAATTTAAGCTGATAGATTTCGAGTATATGAGATATGGCTTAAAAGAAATTGAATTAGCGTTTCTGCTGTGTTGGGATTTTATAACACATGCTGAAATTTGTCAGTACGCCAAATATATTATTATGCGTAATTTGAATGATTTAGTTGAAAATAAATGTATTTCTAGTTTGTCGGCTAAATTGATATGTAATTGTTTTATACCAATGTTTGTGGCGTTGGCGTGTATGTTTTCGTCTGTAGGCATATATCGGGAAAACGATGCGATACTTAACGGCTGTAAAGAGTTGTGGACTGTAATTGATGGAATGCTTTTGTAAGATTGTTTAATTTGGTTGATATTAATATTTTTGAGGGGCATAATATGGAAGTTGATTTTTCAAAAAAATTCTCTGTTGGTTTACCATTGAATACAACTATTGAAAAATTTGAAGAGTTTCTTTATCAATACGATGAACTTCTTGGTAGTGTGTATTTTTCGTTTCCTTTGGGTCAAAGATTTTATTCTCGAACGGAATTAGAGCGAGAGTTTGAAAACGATGGTGTAGAAGAAAAATTTCTCCGCTTCATATCATTGTTGAAGAAACACAACATACGCACTGAATTGGCTGTTAATACATTTGGATTAACTGAATCTGATTTGCAGCTATTGGTTAGGTATGCTCAGAATAATTCCATACAGTTAGATGAAATTGTTTGTTTAGCACAGTATGGAAATATCTTAAAATCTGCATTTCCCGATGCTGAGATGAAATTTAGTTTTAACAATACATTTGGTAAGGTGCCAGATTTATTTGATACAGTAGTATTGGGGAAAGAATATCTAAGAAACTGTGTAAAACGACATACATGGTTAAATACAGGCAAAAGAATAGTATTGTTATTAAATAATGGTTGTTCTTACAATTGTCATTATGAGTGTGGCGATGCGCAGTTTTGCGGTGCGATTTTGAGCCACAATCTTCAAGAAAGCAGCATCAATTACCTATATGCACAACAAAGCTTCTTTCCATTTGAGCTTCAAAAAATGGCTGAATCGGATGAGCATTTCAATGAATATAGTTTTAAAATATCTAATCGGCCTTTGGGGTTGGAGTATACCAAAAAGGCGTTGCATTCATATAGCCAATTTGTTAATATTGATATTCTTGTTAATGAGAATATTGAGAATTATGGCCTGTTTTGTACTATGGGACAACTGTTTGCTAAACGAAAACAGTTTCAGCTTGATGAAATAATGCGAATAAAGAATGAGCTTTCGGTTTGAGGTGTAACAATGGCAATTATTAAACTAAATGAACATTATGATGTTTGTATGTGTGAGCCTTTTATTTTACCAGGTGTACTTCCAACATTAGGTTCTCCCTCATTGAAATCAGCTTTGCAATATGCAGGGATATCAGCTAAAGTATTTTATCCTTCTTATCGTTTCTTTGTTTCTCAAAATATTCAATCAAACAAGACGATTTTAGAAGCAATAAATAATATACCGCTACAGTTTTCAGAATTTTTGTTTTCGTCTTCATGTAATAGTGAAACGATAGACTATATAATTAATTCTATTGGTTTGGATTATAATGACGCATTAGAGGTCTTTTTTTGTAGTTTACAGGATGTGGCAAAAAACATTTTATATGATCTCGTGGAAACCATAACGAACTATAGTCCGTCAATTCTTTGTCATAGCTTAACATTTGGGGATTACAATTTTGCGTTCGAGTTGTTCAAGGCTATTAAGGTTAATATGCCGCATATAAAAATTATAGTAGGTGGTAGCAATTGTGATCCACAGTTTTCGCAAACTCTTTTAGATAGTTGTCCTGAGATTGATTATGTAATTTGCGATGAAACTTATGAGACTACTATAAATTTGTGTAACAGTATTTTGAATAAAGAAACGCTGAGCAATTTTGAACATATAACCGATAGAGTGCATCTCGCAAAATCAACAAAAAAGATAGATTCACTTGAAGATATTCCTTGCCCTGATTATGATGATTTCTTTGAAGAGATTAATAGGCACTCAAATAAACCTAAGCAAATAATAGTGCCCTATGAGGTGTCTAGAGGGTGTTGGTGGGGAGAAAAAAAGCCGTGTGTAATGTGTGGATATTTTGGTAATCAAAAATGCTTTTTAATAAAATCACCTCAAAAAGTAATTAATGAGATAAGATTATTAAGAGAAAAATATTCTTTACTTTATATTAGGCTTACTGACCTTGTCGAACCACCGAGAAAATATTTAAAATCACTGAAACAGTGTGGTATGGACAACAAGGTGAATTTATTCTGGGAACTTCGTCCTAATGTTAGTGAGGAAGATATTAGTTTGTTAAGGTCGTTTGGGTTGTTTTATGCCCAAATTGGAATTGAGAGTCTATCGACTGATGAATTGAAATACATCAATAAGGGCACCACTGCAATAAATAATATATCCATATTAATCAATTTACATACTTATAAAATTCATTGTGTTTGGAACTATTTGTATGGTTTTGAAGATGATAGGGCTGAATGGTATAGAGATGCAATATCCATAATGCCAAAACTATATCATTTGCAGCCACCTGATCCTCGTAAAGTGTGGATTAATAAAAGTTCAGAAATCTATGGCAAGGCGGATAAAGGTAAATTGAAACCAATAGGTAATAACGTTTACTATAATAATTTATGCATAGGTTTCAACACATTTTTCGAAACTGGAGTGCGTAGCAATATGGCTGATGTATATGAGGAATTATTAAATGCAATACATTTGTGGAGAAATGCGTTTTCAAAAGGATATGCATTATATGTTAGCAGTGATGCTGATGGCATTATAGAGATCATTCGGGAATATGATGCAATTCGAAAGTATAGTTTTTCTGGTATACAGCGTATGCTTTATATTTATTTTTTTACACCGCATACATTAGAACAGGCAACAAACTTTTTTTCTATTGATTGCGATATAATATTAAAGTATTTAACATATTTTGTGGAAGAAAATATTATGCTGGCATTAGATAATAAATATGTAGCATTAGCTACACGACATTCGAAATATAAGTGGCACAATTTTAGCGTACTTCCTAACACATAAGGAGAAATTATGGGATATAGTAGGTATAAAGATGCAGCACCAAACGATACTATTGGCAATATTAAAAAAATATTCAATGAATTAGGCATCAATTTGGAGTGCAAAATAAAACAAAAGATTGAAGGGGTTTTTTCTGCTACATTAACAGATAGAACAAATGGTTGGAACGCTTGTGGAAAAGGAGCAACTTCAGAGTTTTGTATGGCTAGTGCTTACGGTGAAGCAATTGAACATCTTAGTAGTTATTATGCATATAATATAGATGATTTGGTTGTTGCAAGTGAGACTATAGAGTTTCTCAGATATCCCGATGAGCAAATCAAGCCTATAAATGATATACCTCTTCGTAACGCAGATGTTTTTCGGGATATGCAACAAGCGTTTTGCAGACTTGGTAGGTCTTTGCCAGATACTAAATCAATAATTAAGGTGTGGGAAGATTTCTTAGAGAGTACCAATACAACTTTTGTTCCTTATTATAGTGTGAAAAACAAAGATGTTGTAATGTTACCAGATATTGTGGTAGATAAAATATGTGGATCTAATGGAGGTGGAGCAGGTAATACACCTGCTGAAGCTATTGGCCATGGCTTAGATGAGATTTGTGAACGATATGCCAAATATCTAATATATAAGGAACAGCTCACACCGCCTTCGATTCCTCGAGAATACATTGAAGTGGTTTGTCCAGAATTATATGCTACAATTTTAGATATCGAACATTCAGGCCCGCTTAAGGTTATTGTAAAAGACGCCTCGTTGGGCAAAGGGTTTCCTGTGGTAGCTGTCTTACTTGTTGATACTAGTCAACAAACATATTTGGCTAATTTCGGATGTCATCCGCGATTTGAAATAGCTCTTGAGCGTTGTTTAACTGAAATGTTTCAGCTTTATTCCATCGGTGAGAATACCTTGATGAATCATAAGCAAATGGAGCAATGGGCATCAGATGTTAGCAACATTGATTTTAATATTCGAAATTGGGTTTCTTTGTTAAGGGATGATACAGGTATTATTCCAGATAGTTTTTTTGCAGGAGCACCATCTTGGAAATTTGAGCCATGGTATGTTTTTCAGGACTATTCAAATGAGATTGGTGTAATATATCAAATAAATCAACTTCTTAATTTTGGCGTTGAAGATATATATATCAGAAATGTAAGTTTTTTGGGTTTTCCAGTATATCGAATATATATACCATCAGTTTCGACTTCTTTTATTGCACTAGATGATGAACTTTTACATTCATATCAAATTGGTAAAGAAATGGTAGATTTTATTAAAAAGCCTGAAACTTTACATATTGATTATGATATCTTAATGACATATAAAGATACATTGTTTGCTGACGATTCATTTGTGTGCGATTTGATTTTTCGGAATATGAATAGAGAACTTGTTAATTCTTTTCGCGCAGCTATTTTTTGTGATTTAGGCAATAGAGAAGTTGCGTTGAACATATTAAAAGATCAAAACAACCGCATGTGCCAATGTGCACTAAGAGAACTTGAACTACAAAGAAAGGGAATAGCAGTAGAAATTCGTAATGAACTTCTTTGTTTGTTTTTTGGTGAAGAAGAAATGGTATATGCATCTTGTTGGAGAGATAATAACATATTTGAAACATTAATCAGAAGGTATGTGTTGAATAATAAAACAAATTTGAATGGCAATTCTAGTAAAAAGTTGGATTTGACAAGAGAATTACATATTAAAATTCACGAAAAAATGAAGAAAAATACACAAGACCAACATCAAATAGGATACCACTTGGATTTATATAGCGAACAATACAATGCATTAGGGCTTTCAAATGAATATAACACAATAGGAGATGAATATCATAAAAAACAACTCAAAATCCAGTGTGTTTAGTTACTATTTAAAGGATGATAGTGTCATAATTTCAGGTTACCATGATTATAGTGATACTTATGTTGAGATCCCTTCAGAGATTAATGGATATATGGTTACTGCTATAGGTAGTGGTTCATTTGAGTATTGTAATAGTATTACGAAAGTATGTATACCTGATAGTGTAGTTGAAATAAGCCGAGAAGCATTTTGTGAATGCAGTTCTCTAAAAACGGTTATTCTTCCCACAAGCCTGAAAAAGATTGATAGGTGTGCCTTTTATAATTGTAATGCGATAGAAACCCTCAAAGTTCCTATGGGTTGTAAAACCGATGATGACGCAGTGATGTGTTGTGATTCGTTTAGAGGAATTATATATGTTGGAGAGGGCAGCCCACACTACAGTATTGATGGTGTTGTTTTCGATAGAGAAACAGATGAGCTTGTTTTTTACCCATCTGAAAGAATTGCAAGTGAGTATGTCATACCTGAGTTTGTCAAGGGAATTCGTAGGGGAGCTTTTAAGGGAATTAAATCATTGAAAAAAATAGTTATACCTGAAACCATTATTGATATTCCCTTTGGTTCCTTTGAATATTGTGTGGGTCTTGAAGAGGTTTTGCTTCACGATAAGGTTAGATGGATTTCGAACGATTGTTTTGCTGGATGTCGCTCTCTTAGACATATTAACTTGCCAGAGAATCTTTATGCAATTCATTACAATGCTTTTGCCGGCTCAGGCCTTGAAGAAATAAAACTTCCAAAAGGGATAACACACATTGTACGTAATACCTTTCTTAATTGCAAAAACCTTCGTAATATTGAACTGCCTCCGAATCTTCTTCACATTGGCCAAAATGCCTTTTGTGGCTGTACTTCTCTTGAGAGTATAACTATTTATGATAGCATTGTTGATATAAAAAACCAAGCATTTATGGGGTGTATATCTTTAAAAAGTGTTACCTTGCCTAAGAAAACGCAAAAGCCAAAATTTGAGGAGCTGTATATATCTAGTGACTCTTATGATGTCCTTCCAAATGAATTGTTTATTATCCCGTCAAACTGTTTTGACGGTTGTGTGGCTTTAGAGTTCATTTCGCTTCCTGAAAATGTTAATACAATTAGCAATAATGCATTTGATTATTGTAAAAATCTGAAAAAAATATTCATTCCGTTGAGCGTAAAAACTATCTCGGATAATGCATTCGGATACTGTACCAATCTAACTGATATTTTTTATGCAGGAAGCAAGGCGGCTTGGAGCAGAATCAGAAAAGATGGTATCACTAAAGAAAGCTTAAACCATATAACCATACATTATAATAGCAAATCGATTGGATAATAGAGAACTAAAAAATCTTTGCTATGTTTGATTGTTTCAGGCTGTGACTACTAAACAAAGTCTCTCACCTAGCACAAATAATTGTTCTTTTTGTCTGTCAGGTGGGGAGCCAGCACAACAAAGCCATTTGCAAGGTTTCTTGCAGATGGCTTTTTACTTATATTTAGGTTTTAGTCCAACAACAGTCCAACTTTTAAATGTATATAATGGTAAGTTTGTCATCTTCAACGATCGTAATATAGTGTAATATGATAAAAATAGTCGGGCAATCTTTCAGTTTAAATATTACAATAAAGACGGTGATAAAATGGACAGGCGAAAATTTATATGCAACACATTGAAATTTATAGATGCAAATTTCGATGATAAAATGGTGCTTGATGAACTTGCTGAAATATCGGGTTATTCTGTACCGCAGTTTTCACGTCTTTTTGTGGAATTTACAGGCATTACACCTATGCGTTATGTTAATGTAGTCCGTATTCAGAATAGTACGGCTATGCTTTCAGAAACTAATAAAAGCATTACTGAAATTGCCTTTGCCTGCGGTTTCGATACGCTGGAGGTTTTTGAGCGAAGCTTCAAGAAATATTTCGGAATATCTGCAAGCGAATATCACTCTGGCTGTCAAATTTCTGCTACACCATTCTATCTTTCCGAGCAGATTTATTATGAAAGGTTGAGAAATATGGCTATTGACGGCGGCAATATTTTCGATTGGGGCAGAACGGCAGAGCTTTACGCAAAAAGCAGAAATATTTACCCACAGGAGTTCTGGGAAATGCTTCACTCTCTTGGTGTAGGGCAAGCTGAACAGAAAATTCTTGACATTGGCACAGGAACAGGCATTTTGCCTATGAATATGGTACATTATGGCGGTGATTATACAGGCGTGGACTTATCCTCGGAAATGATTGAGCAAGCCAAAGTTCTTGTACCTGACATAAGCTTTATTTGTGCCGACGCACATAACCTCCCCTTCGAAAACGGCAGCTTTGATGTTGTTACAGCGTTACAGTGCTGGGTATATTTTGATAAGGAAAAGCTGCTGCCTGAATTGCGTAGAATATTGAAAAAAGACGGCAGTCTTTATATTATGTTTCTCACTTGGCTTTCCGATGAGGATGAAATTATCCGTAAAAGCTTTGAGCTTGTCAAGCGTTACAATCCAAACTGGAGTGGGTTTATGAAACGTGCGGACAGGCTGGATTTTCATTGGTTAAATAAGGATTTTTCTGTTGAAACGGTTATAAAAAAGGATTTTCGTTTGCCTTTTTCAAGAGAAAGCTGGTGCGACAGAATGGTTGCAAGCAGAGGTATCGGTGCAACTATCACAGAAGATAAAATTACTGAATTCCGTACTGAACTTATGGGTATATTAAATGCTGAAAATGAAGATTTTACCGTTCTTCACGAGGGCGTTATTATCAAACTGAAAAGGAATTAAGCTATGAATAACAAATATTATACGGTTTGCGGAATTGTTGAAATAGAGAGCAAGGTTTTACTTGTCCGTCATACTTACGGAAAAGCAAAAGACAGAATTTTACTCCCTGGTGGATTTGTGCAGGAAAATGAACTGCCTACTGTAGCTGTTGAACGTGAAATTCTTGAAGAAACAGGCGTCACTGCAATGGCGAAGTCTATAATTGCTATGCAGTTCAAGCCTGAACAGTGGTGTGCTGTTTTTGTAATGGATTATGTTTCGGGAACGCCGAAATCTGACGGACTTGAAAACAGTGAGGTTTTATTACTTACGGTTGAAGAAGCAATAGAACGCAATGATATTACGAATATGAGCATGGAAATTTTGAAGGCGTATATGGCAAAACACTCTGAATTGCCAAGGAGCGGTTATGTTCCTGCTTCGGCGAATAGAGATAATTATGTGATTTTTGGTGTATAGTAGTTTGAGGTGTTATATGAATTGCACCATAACAACTAAAAGCGGTATCTCATTACGGGATACCGCCTTGTGTTTTATCAGATATCGCAGTTTTCCAGCAGGCTCTTAACCTCACAGTAGGAGAGCATGGTGAATTCGTTTTCTATGGTACCCAGCACAACGGCAATGTTGTGGGCTGAGCTATCGCTACATTTTCTTGCAGCAACGATACACCTTCCCGAAACGCTGTTGCCGCCTTCCTTAAGTACGGTTATTTCGGGGGAATACAGTATATGATCATCGTTCTCATACGAAGTGTTCAGCTTTGTGTGGTGTTCGATCACCTTTTCGCTCTGGGTTGCAAGATCCATCACCGATATGCTCTTTTGGCTCATGATACGGCGGAATTCAGCATTGTTCATTGCGTACGCCGCTATCAGCGCCATATCGTATGCGGTGGAGTAATAGCTGTCGTAGATCTTGCCGTAAGGGCCTGCACAATTTGTGTTTGCTGCGCCGATCTTTCTCAGCGTGGTGTTTACCAGCTGTATGAAGCGCTTTATATTTTCATTGTAGTGCAGTGCAATGGCGTAAACAGCGTCGGCGGCGTTTTTGTTAAGCGCTATCCATATAAGATCGCCGAGGATATATTGTTCGCCCGCTTTCAGACCGTATTTTCTGCATCCGTTAGAAAGGGCAAGCGCTTTTTCGCTTATTATCACGATCTCGTTGCTGTTCATGTTTTCGAGGGCTGTGATCGCACTCACAAGGCTGAACAGGTTGGCAACATTGCGGCGCTCGTGCATATTCTTGCTTGAGATAAGCTCCCTGCTTTCGCTGTTCATCAGCGCCATGGCAGGAGAAGTCACGTGCAGGGCAGGAATATCATTGCGGCTGCCGTAGTATGGAGTCAGCGTCTGAGTATAGCTTTCATCGAAGATCTTATCTACATATCTGTCGAAATCGTAGGATTTATGCACGCCCTTGCAAAGAACTATATCATTCGGGCGCAGATCCTTTTTGACGAAATCCACAAATTCCGCGTCATCATAGAAGTGTTGCGCCACTCCGCCCGCGGCTTTTACCTCATCGGTGAACACAGACGACTTTCCGCCATAGGTTACTACCATATCAAAATTATAATCTGCAAGTTTCTTGCCAAGCTCACGGTGTACCTGCTCGGAGAGTCTGCCCATTCTGCTGATATGTCCCAGCAGAACTATCTTGCGCTGACCTTTGAATTCTGTTTTCATGTTGGCAAGCATATTGAATGCCACGGTGTTTGCCTCGGGGGAGGCACCGTAACAGTCGTTGATAACGGTTATGTTGTCATGCACGGTGTATACATTCTGACGTATGCCATAAGTTCTGAAATCGGCAAGACCGCTGACGATGTTTTCGTCGCTTATGCCAAACTTATTGCCGACTGCGATCGCTGCCAGCGCACCGTATATGTTGTGTTCGCCGGGGACATTGAGGTGTATCTCCAGCTTTCTGTCAGGGCATACCGCGGTGAAATCAACTGCGGCGTTGCTAAGCCTGATGTTTTCGCAGTGGTAATCCGCAGCCGTGTTTTTGATGGCAAAGCTCATTACCTTGTGCTCGTATCTATGAGCCGTCAGCAGCTCGTCATCCGCGTTGATAAGCAGCAGACCTGTTTCCTTTGACATATGATCGGCACATCTCAGCTTGCATTCAAGGATATGCTGTTTGTCTCGGAAATTATCTATATGGCAGTGACCTATATTGGTGATCACGCATACTTCGGGCTGCAGAGCCTCGGAGATAACAGGGAAATGGTTTACGGGATGATTGAGTCCCATTTCGCAGCTGAAAAAATCGATCTTTTTTTCTGCTGTAGTTACAGCGAGGCAAAGACCGCGGGCGCCGTTCACGGAATTATGACAGCGGATAGCACTGCCGCCGCGATTCAGAACATGATAAATTATATCCTTTACGGTTGTCTTTCCGACAGAGCCTGTAATTGCAACCGATCTTGCGTTATCCTTGCGGAGGATATGGGCGCTGATGCTTAACCATGCGAGCTTAGGATCGCTGACTATCAGCGTAGGCACGTTGTTTATCTCAATATCCGAGACTGCCAGCATCGGCTTTGCGCTGAATGTTTCGGGGATATCCCTGAATCTGAAGAAAACGCCGTTTCCGCAGCCGCTTGCCGTATCGGAGATACGGGGGATATTTGTATCGAGTATATCATTGAATCGGGCATGTGCAGCTTTGCGGGAGTCTTCGTCATTTGCATATATAGCGCTGATAAGCTCCCGAACAGTTATTTTGTTCATGTCCTGCCTCCGTAAAAATGTTATTTTTATTGCTTAATTATTATAGCATCGCATAGCAGCGATTGTCAAGATAAATCGGAAGTTGTAGGCGCAATTTATCGGGTTGTTTGCGGTGTGGCTTTGCCGCCACTTAGACGAAATGTAGTCGCAGGGTAGGGGTCAAACCTACGGTTTACCCCTACTACCCCTATCCCTTAGTTCCGCACACCGCTACGCTGTGCGGCGATATTGCAGGATGAGTTTATCGTGTATGACGGTTGCTTTTAATGATATCGCACTTCGGAACTCTCCTTTTAACTTCGTGGTGCAAATTGACTTATCTATGCGTTACGGCTAGCCGCAGAGCTTTTGACGTGGCTTTTAATTAGCTTGTGATATATTTCAATTGTTGCAACACAGCGGATGAACGATAACTAATTAAGATGGTTTAATGTGCATTTCACAGATTTATTACAGGCAACGTTGCAAGCTCTGCGGCTGGCGCCTGCGCATAGATAGGTCAATCTCATGCGCGGAGTTTAAAGGCGAGGTACGAAGTGCCGACTAATTAAATACAACAAACAGACGCGGTAAACCATTCCTGAAAAATCGCCGCACAGCGAAGCGGTGTGCGGAACAAAGGGATAGGGGTAGTAGGGGTAAACCGTAGGTTTGACCCCTACCTTGCGACTACTACTCGTCTAAAAGGCGGTAAAGCCACAACGCAAAGGGCATGATAAATCGGAAGTTGACAGCAAAAGCCGCCCCCTTTAAGGGAATGGCTTAAACAAATTACGAAAGGCAGTGATAAAATGCAGGACAGATATGCAGAGATAAAGTCAAGGATACTTGAACTCGCAAACGCTGACGAGGGGATAAAGGCAGTTGTTGCGATAGGCTCGTCAACAAGGAGCGAGGTAAAGGCGGATGAATACTCCGACCTCGACCTGATAATTGCAGCTGAGGACACGGAAAAGTGGCTGTACGGCGATATTCCCGAGCGGCTTGGGGATATGAAGATATCCTTTGTGGAGCCTACTCTCGGCGGCGGCAAGGAGCGCAGAGTGCTGTACAAAAACGCTCTCGATGTGGATATGATAGTTTTCACTCCCGAGCAGCTTGTCACCGCTGCCAAAGAGGGAGTTGCAGGATGGGTGTGCAACAGGGGATATACCGTTCTGCACGACAGGATGGGTATAGGTGATCTGCTGAGTGAATATGTGAGACACGAGGTAAACTACTCCCAGCTTACCGAGTCCGAGTACATAAATCTTGTGAATGATTTCTGTTTCCACGTTGTATGGGCGTCTAAGAAGATACTCCGCGGCGAGCTTTGGACGGCGAAGATGTGCATAGACGCATATCTCAAAAATCATCTGCTGAAAATGCTGGAGATGTACACCGTAAACAAGTATGCAAGCGATGTTTGGCACGACGGAAGATTCCTTGACAAGTGGGCAGACGAGAGCATAAAGAACTCGCTGCCGAAATGCTTTGCGCATTATGACAGGGAGAATATGATAGCCGCACTGCGTGAAACTAAGTCGCTTTTTTCGCAGACCGCAAGGGAAGTGGCAGAGTTAAAGGGCTATGCTTATCCCGATGTTGCTGTCGGCTATGCTGATGAGGTGTTCTCGGAGTATTTTGGTGAGTGATGATAAACAGGAGGTATTCCATGCTTATTTCAGTAATTATTCCCGCACATAACGAGGAAAAATACATAGCAAAATGCCTGAGGTCGATAAGGATCGCGGCAAGAGAGATATCCGACAGGGTAGAGATAATAGTTGTAGCCAACCGCTGCACAGACAGCACGGCGACGATAGCAAGGCGCTTTGGTGCAACAGTTCTTGAGAACGGCGATAAATGCATAAGCAGCATCAGGAACGCAGGCGTGAGGGCATCAAGCGGCAAGGTGGTCGTTACCATTGACGCAGACAGCGTGATGCATAGGACCGCCCTCGCTGAGATAAAGGAGCTGCTGCGTTCTGGTGAATACATCGGCGGAGGTGCTATACCGATGTTTGAACGAATGT
>JAZKZL010000311.1:0-4903 GCA_045612645.1 Oscillospiraceae bacterium | reverse complement strand
AGCATCTTTTCCTTTTCGATAACGGCAGGTGCGATCTCTATCGTCATGCCGAGGGTGATGTCTTCGAAGTACATTCGGGTCTCCTTTGTTTCTTTTTTGTGATTTAAGTGTAGCATATTTGTGAGGCGATGTCAATGCGGTCGGTAATAGATAGTTTTTTCATAGCAAAGATCTATTGGTATCTAACATATCAAAAGGACGGCAACCAATATAGGTCACCGTCCTTTCAACGATAACAAGTTGTTGCTCTCGGCAGTGTTTCATTTACTTAGCATTTTCAGACATTTCTCTTGCCTTTTCGATATACGCATTGAAGCGCTCCTCACCCCGAACAGCATCAAACCACGGCCAGGATTCCATATATTTCAGGATATCACTTGACGATTGCCAGAATAACCACATATACGGACACCATGTCTTGCTTCCGTCGGGTATATGGATTTCAACACGATTGGCTGAATCGTACTTGTTTATCTTCGCACCGCCAAACAGTTCGGGCTCACCAAAGCCTAACAGTGTTCCGTCGGGAATTTTAATCCATCTTTCATACAGTGCAAACGCCCGATCAAGCTCTGCAAAGCCCTCATCAGGTCGTCCGCATCCAATCAATGCGCCTGCTTTTTTGACTGCGATATCCGCATACGCACCCAAAAGCACATCAGGAATTTTTCCGTCTGTCGAAAGTGCATCTATGACACGCATTCTGCAATCCATCAGCATCACTGTTCGCTCAGGAGCAGCAAACAGCATATCATTGTCAGGAGCAAAATATTTCATATACTCACGACCGAGAAAATGCAACAGTATCATAAGGCTGTTGGCGGCATTCTGGTTTTGATATGCCACGGAATTTTGTGCAACCCAATGCCGTTCTTCAAGAATCTCATCAGCCTGATTTGAATAAAATGCGGGGCATTTTGACCTCCATAATTCCTGCCATTCCTCATCAGTACAGTTCACTGAATAGATCTCAATAGCATTTTGCCGTGTATACTCCCATGTGCATTCACTCAGAATCTTTTCGCATACTTCTTTAAGCAAATGATAGTTTTCCTTGCGAGTATCTGTGTTATTGTGAATGGCAAATGCCAATAGCTCGCACACCTCAAAATTATTAGGATATTTCCGATAATACTCCTTGGCAAGTGCAAGCGAGTCAGGGCTGCTATGCGCTCCGTAGCTTTTCTTAAAGCTTTCGATATCCGCTTGTCTGGTTGCCTCATCGTTGCCGATAAGCTCATCTACGGTAATATGAAAAAAGTTTGCGATCTGCGGTAACAAAACGATATCAGGATATCCACCACGTTCCCAATTTGATACAGCCTGCGCAGATACGCCAAGCTTTGAAGCCAGTTCTTCCTGCGTCAGCTTGTTTTTCTGGCGTTCACGAAGAATTACTTCTGAAATTTTCAAGTCAACCATAAGTTATTTCTCCCTTCAAGCTATTAACTGAATAGAAACTGCGCAATTTCTGATTATATTTTATAATAACACACAAGCGAAGTCAATAACTGCTGATGGGAGTTCTCTCAAGTGTTGTTTGAATTTTTCTTTGGTTGCTTTATACTTGTGTCAATTCAATCAGCAACATAAATGAAACGAGTTATTTCTTTATCGTACACACTGAATATAGCTCAACAGTTTTTGCGAAAATGATTTTATCGTCGGTTTTTGTCGTCGCCTTTTATCGTCGGTTTCGTTTATCGCTTGCTTTTATCGCTACTTTTTATCGCTACTTTCACACAAAAGTAGCGATAACGCCATTCCGTAGCTGCCACCTCTGCCCCCACACCTCGCCACCACCATGCCCACACAAACCGTTCAAACCGCCTCGCACACATTTTCACACAATGCAACAAAAAAGCCGCACAAACGGCTCTGCTGTGCGGATTACGGGTGTATTCAATTTTCTGCAATTTACTGCATAGTATAACAGATAAGCCAGTTAATATCCTTAGCGTTTCCTGCGGGAGCGAAGCCGCCGTCTCCGTCAGCAGAGAATGCATATGCAGTCTTCATTCTTGCAGAAGGCACGGGGATAACAGGTACGCCATTCATGGTCTTGACAGTGAAATCCACGCTGCCCTGAGTAAAGGTTGCGGTGTCAACGGAATAGGTCAGCTCAGAGGAGAGCATCAGCTTATCGTAAACGGGTCTGGACATGATAATCACCACGTCACCCTCGCCACCTGTGATGTCACGCACCTGGCTGAGCTGATTCAGCAGCTGGCTCATCACTGTGGACTTATCGGGAGTGTAGCTCTCGGTGATGCCTGCAGCAGCCGCAAGCTTGGAGTAACGGTAAGCGTCGATCTCAGGGATGACCTTTGTACGCTGGAACTCAGCTGCCACATTCGCAGCCGCCAGACCGAAGCCGCTCTCGTCCACATCGATCGCATCAATGCGGAAGCGTCTGCCTCTGTCCTGTGTGAGTGTGAAGGTCTCGAAGGAATAGGTAACTGCGCCGTTCACATAGCCCTCGTCACGGGAATATGTACCCAGTCCCTGCAGCGACATTCTGGGCATCTTGATCTCAGCACCGCCGCTATAGATCACCTGAGACGCGTTCTCCTCCATCCAGCCGGAAGTAGCACCCTCCAGAATCTGCTTGTCAAGCTCCTTCTGAAATACCTTTGCGTATTCGATTGTGTTTGCCATGTCATTTTCTCCTTTCACATTTCGGGAATTTATTTCGTGCACGCCACGGATCTCTCTTCCGTGTGACCTGATTATAAGACATGGATAACTGCAATTTACTGCAAAGGTAAGCAAATAGGAATTAGTAAAGATCGCATTGACGGCGGAGCTGCATATATGCTGCGCAAATGGCAGCATCACCAAAGGCAATGTCGTCAAAACGGCTTCGCCACGGGTAAAAAAGACGGCTACGCCGTAACATTGATTAACGTTACGGCGTAGCCATTTTTTATTCCGTGAGCGTAGTAAACACAATTATTCCTAACTACTCACTAATTTGACGGGCTTTCGCTCGTCGAATTACGATTTATCTATCACTTTTGGAGCATATATACTCATCCATCGCTGCGGCTGCGGTCTTTCCTGCGCCCATTGCCAGGATAACTGTAGCAGCACCCGTAACAGCATCGCCGCCTGCATAAACACCCTCACGCGAGGTCAGGCCATGCTCGTCTGCAATAAAGCAGCCGTGCTTGTTTGTGAGAAGTCCCTCCGTAGTGTTGCGGATGAGCGGATTGGGGCTTGTGCCTATCGCCATGATAACACAGTCCACATCCAGCACGAACTCGCTGTTCTCCTTAACGACAGGCTTTCTTCTGCCGCTTTCGTCAGGCTCACCGAGAATCATCTCCACGCACTTCATTCCCGTCACGAACTTATGCTCATTTCCGAGTATCTCCACAGGATTTGTGAGGGTACGGAACTCAATGCCCTCCTCCTTTGCGTGGTGTACCTCCTCCAGACGGGCAGGCATCTCCTCCTCGCCGCGGCGGTATACGATATACACATTCTCCGCACCGAGACGCTTTGCACAGCGTGCGGCGTCCATAGCAACGTTACCGCCGCCCACGACAGCTACGCTCCTGCTATTCTTGATAGGAGTATCGGAATCCTCCTTATATGCCTTCATGAGGTTCACACGGGTGAGGAACTCGTTTGCGGAATACACGCCCTTCAGATTCTCGCCGGGGATGTTCATGAATCGGGGCAGACCTGCACCCGAGCCGATAAACACTGCGTCATACCCTTGTCCGAACAGCTCGTCCACCTCGATAGTTCTGCCGATGACAACGTTTGTTTCCACCTTAACGCCGAGCGCCTGCAGATTCTCTATCTCACACTGCACGATAGCCTTGGGCAGCCTGAACTCGGGAATGCCGTACACCAGAACGCCCCCTGCAAGGTGCAGCGCCTCGTACACCGTAACATCATAACCCATCCTTGCAAGATCTCCCGCACAGGTGAGACCGCTGGGGCCAGCGCCGATTATCGCACACTTGTGGCCGTTAGGCTGAGGTCTCTCCGCCACACCCTCGGAATGGGCATTGTGCCAGTCTGCAACAAAGCGCTCCAGTCTGCCGATAGCCACAGGCTCGCCCTTTATACCACGAACGCACTTGCTCTCGCACTGGGTCTCCTGCGGACATACTCTGCCGCACACCGCAGGCAGCGAGCTGCTCTTTGCAATGATCTGATACGCTCCCTCGAAATCCCGCTCCTTTATCTTAGCGATGAACTCGGGAATATCTATGGAAACAGGGCAGCCGCTCACGCAGGGCTTGTGCTTGCAGCCGAGACAGCGCTCCGCCTCATCCACTGCCTGCTCCTCGGTGTAACCGAGAGCTACCTCGCCGAAATTGCTCCTGCGGATCAGCGGATCCTGTACGGGCATTTCATTCTTTTTAAGGCTCATGTTAGGCATTATTCTGCCTCCTTCTTGTAGAGATTGCAGGTCTCCTCACGCTTGTGAGATTCAAAGTCCTTATACATCGCGGCACGCTCGATAGCCTCATCGAAATCCACCAGATGTCCGTCAAACTCGGGACCGTCCACGCAGGCGAACTTTGTCTCTCCGCCAACGGTAAGACGGCAGCCGCCGCACATTCCCGTGCCGTCTATCATTATAGGATTCATGGAAACAACGGTCTTGATACCATATTCCTTTGTGAGCTTTGATACGAATTTCATCATAACGAGCGGACCTATAGCCACCACCTCGTCGTATTCGTTGCCTGCCTCGATGAGCTTCTTCAGAACGTCGGTAACAAGACCCTTTGTGCCTGCCGAGCCGTCATCCGTTACGATCTCCATAACATCGCTGACAGCCTCAAACTCCTTTTCCAGGATAACGAGATCCTTGTTGCGGAATCCGATGACGCTATGCACCTCAGCGCCGAGAGAATGCAGCTTCTTTGCCACGGGATAT
>JAZKZL010000310.1:0-9431 GCA_045612645.1 Oscillospiraceae bacterium | reverse complement strand
AAGCACAGCCTCATTCGCCGCTGCTATTCTGCTCGGGTCGAACTCCCCGTTGAACTCGTATCTGTTGCCGTTGGGGTGAATACTCGGCGGAGCTACGATATAACCGCCCTCGCCTCGCACATCCACCGCAGGCAGCAGGTTTGTGGTGTTGCGGAACTCCTCGTCCGTATAGAAAAACAGGTGCAGACCGCCTCTGCCTGTCTTTGCTGTGAGCGTTTCGGGGAATATAAGGTTGTTCACCTTTGGTTCGTCCGTTTTTGCGGAGCAAAATTCCCGACCCTCTGTCGGGAAAGGATGAACATCAGTCTGCGAAGCAGACCACATCTTTTGCCAGTTATAGCACTCGGCAAAGCCGTCCTTGCCCTTTTCCTTGTCGATATCAAGGTCGATTACGGTGAGATACCTGCATGTTGCCCTCTGTTGGGCGGCGTCCGTGCCGCCCTTTTGGGGCAACTGCGCAGACATCGTATCTGCGTCACTGCTTGTCCGACCTGTTGCAAGCCCTATATTAGCAGTGGGGTGCTTGTCCCACCAACGGCGAAGCTGCTCGGTATCGGTGGTTGCCTCAGTACATCCCGACGAGCCTGCAAGCGGCTTTTTGTCTTTGGGTCTCAGCGGAAAGACCCTGAACCCCGCAGCGGCGAGCCGCAGGGCATGATCTAAATAGTTGATTTCTGCCATAGCACCGCCTTTACTTCAGACCAATCGGCTGAATACGGTTGCAAACAGGTACTCCGCAAACTTGTCCACGTTTACGAGAAAACGCTTGCCAGCTCGGACAGCTACGACCTCGCCGCTTGCCACCTTAGTCCTTACGAAATGCACAGGCAGCCCGAAAAGCTCCGCTGTGCGCTTGATAGTTTCCATTTTGGGGATTTTAATATCATTCATTATCGTGTCGCTCCTTTCAATAACATTAAACATCATTTAACAATGCAAAATACTGCACATTATTCACCATCATGCGTACCAATGAAGTCAATAACGCTCTGAAAGGCAACTGTTGCCCTATGTTTGGCGGCAAACGTTCTCGGAGCTATACTTGTTCCTACTGCATGGAAATCAGGCAGATATCATAAAAAAAGAGCCGTTCCGCTATGGAACAGCTCTCAAACATTTAATATCGTTCAGTATGATTTTATATGCTTTTGCGACAGTAGCGCAGATTTGCACGCATTATGCCTTCGGCAAAACGCTGCGAAGCGGCGACTTCCTCCCCCAAACAAAAAAAGGACTGCATAAGCAATCCTTTCTGTTTGGTCTGAGTGACAGGATTTGAACCTGCGGCCTCTACCACCCCAAGGTAGCGCGCTACCAATCTGCGCCACACCCAGTTATCCAACGCATATGATTATATCACAATAAAAAGGATTTGTCAAGCGGTTTTCGCAAAAAAAATTAAAAAAAGTGAAAATTGTGCTAAAGCAACAATAAAACAGCAAAAATGATCGCAACTTTGCCATGTGATTGCTGAAAAACAGGTGAAAAACACTTTCTTTTCAGAAGAAAAAGGTGTATAATGGAAACTGCGGAGCTTTTCCGAAAAATAACTAAGAGGTGTTATAATGGCAATAGTATTGAATATCCTTTGGCTGCTCGTCGGCTTTGTGCTGCTGATAAAGGGCGCCGATTTCTTTGTGGACGGTTCGTCCTCGCTGGCCCGCAAGCTCAAGATCCCCTCCCTTGTGGTAGGTCTGACAATCGTGGCGCTCGGCACAAGCTGCCCTGAGCTGGCAGTGAGCGTATCGTCCTCCCTGTCGGGCGCAAACTCTATGGCAGTGGGAAATGTTGTGGGTTCCAACCTGTTCAATCTGCTGGTGGTGCTGGGTGTATGTGCGGCAATAACTCCTGTTATGGTAAGCAAGGATGTTATCAAGCGCGATTTCCCTGTATCAATCGGCGTGATGGTGGTATTCGGCGCATTACTCCTGCTGGGAACACAGAAGTATACTCAGAGCAGGCTTGAATCCGTTATTCTGCTCGTTCTGCTGATAGGCTATATGATATGGACTGTATCTGCTGCCCTGAAGGACAGAAAGAACGCCGCAGAGGAAGAAAGCGCAGAGAAGTTCGTGTGGTGGAAATGCGCACTGTTCATTATAGGCGGAGCTGCAGGCATAGTATTCGGCGGAACGCTCGTAGTAAACAACGCTGAAAGCCTTTGCTGCGATACTCTCGGCATGAGCGAAACTCTCGTTGGTCTGACAGTATGCGCTATCGGCACTTCCCTGCCCGAGCTGGTGACCTCCGTAGTTGCAGCGCGCAAGGGCGAAAGCGATATGGCAATAGGCAACGTGGTAGGCTCGAACATTCTGAACGTTATCTGCATCCTCGGTGTATCAGGTCTGATCTCTCCGATAGATGTATCTATGGAAAATCCCATGAATATCCTGATAGATATCGGCATTTTCCTCGTTACAGCCATCCTCTGCTATATCTTCTGTCTCAATAAGAAGATAACCCGTGCGGAGGGCGTGGTGCTGGTACTGATCTATGTAGCGTATATGGCATATGCAGTGCTGAGAGAGCCGACTATCCAGGCGATGTTCGCTTAATATAAGTCACATCATTTTAACGGAGACCGTATGATTTCGGTCTCCTTTTTATTGCAAAATCTCCTGTAATGTGCTATGATATATCTATAAGCTATAAAACACCGAAAGGATGAACGATCATGAGCAAATGGCTTGACAACGCAGTATTCTACGAGATTTACCCCCAGTCCTTCCGCGACACAAATGCGGACGGCATAGGCGATTTCAACGGCATCATTGAAAAGCTGGACTATATAAAAGATCTTGGCTGCAACGCGTTATGGATAAATCCCTGCTTTCTCTCCCCTTTCGGAGACGCAGGCTATGATGTGCAGGATTACTGCACCGTTGCTCCCCGCTACGGCACGAACGAGGATCTCGTAAGGCTGTTCAATGAGGCTCACGCAAAGGGAATGCACGTTCTGCTCGACCTTGTTCCCGGGCATACCTCGGTGGAGCATGAGTGGTTCAGAGAGTCCATCAAGCCCGAAAGAAACGAGTACTCCGATCGCTATATATGGACGAACTCAATATGGGAGAGCGTGGATTGTCTGCCCTGTCTGAGAGGCATATCGCAGAGAGACGGCAGTGTGGCACTGAACTTTTTCTCCACTCAGCCCGCGCTGAATTACGGCTACTACAAGCCGACTCTCCCATGGCATCAGGCAATGGACGACGCAGGCCCTCTCGCCACCCGTGAGGCTATAAAGGACGTTATGCGCTTTTGGCTGAGGGCAGGCTGCGATGGTTTCAGAGTGGACATGGCAGGCTCCCTTGTTAAGAACGATGAGGACGGCAAGGGCAATATCTCGCTGTGGCAGGATTTCAGAGCATTCCTTGACGAGGAGTTCCCCGATGCGGCAATGGTATCGGAATGGGGTGAGCCTGACAAATCGCTGCAGGGCGGCTTCCACATGGATTTCCTGCTGCACTTCGGGCCCTCCCACTACAACGAGCTTTTCCGCTGCGAGGAGCCGTATTTCTCCAAACGCGGCAAGGGTACGGCGGCAGAGTTCGTGGCAAAGTACAAGGAGAACTATGAAAAATCGGGCGGCAAGGGTCTTATCTGCATACCCTCGGGCAACCACGATATGGACAGACTTGCACGCCATCTCGATACAGATGAGATCAAGGTGGCATTTGCTTTCCTGCTCACCATGCCGGGAGCGCCGTTCATCTACTACGGCGATGAGATCGGTATGCGCTATGTGGAGGGACTTACCTCCGTTGAGGGCGGCTACGGCAGAACAGGCTCCCGCTCCCCTATGCAGTGGAATAAGGGGCTGAATGCAGGATTCTCCGCTGCGCCTGCGGATAAGCTCTATATAAAGCAGGATGACTCCCCCGACAGACCCGATGCAGCATCTCAAATGGCAGACGAGAACTCCATCTACAGCGAGGTAAAGCGCCTTATCGCAGTGAGGATGGCGAACATTGCCCTGCAGAGCAACGCTAAGATAGAATTTATAAGCGACGCTTATCCGCTGGTATACAAGAGAGTCTGCGAAGAGCAGCAGGTGCTGATAATCATCAACCCTGCGGCAGCGCCTGCGGAATATCCCTGCGAGGGCAGTCTGCTGTACGCCGTTGGCAATGCGGAGGTATCTGACGGCAAGGCAAAGCTGGGCGGCTGCTCAGCTGCGATCATAGAACTGTAAATCGGAATTTGAAACGCAATAAAATTAACGCATCGGTGTAGGGACACAGCGTGCTGCAGATTTACTTCGTAAATGGCAGCATTGCCAAAGGCAATGCTGTGTCCGCATAACACAAACACATTATTAACGGACACAGCACGCTGTGTCCCTACAATCATCTGTTAATTAAATCGCACCTACAAATTCCGATTTTTCAATATATCACGAGAGATCCGCACGCATCTTTCTTCTGAACATGAAGATGGATAACACGGTTATCACCAGTGCATAACCCGCGGTGACTGCGATATGCAGCCAGAAATCTCCGCTGAAATCTGTGGCAACTGCCATTCTGCCTGCCTTTGTTCCGTGGAAGAAGGGCAGCGCATTGCAGATATCGAACAGCACCCCGTCCACGCTCTCGCAGTCAAACCACACTCCGCCGAGGAAGGAGGAAAGCGAGATAACGATGGAGCAGAGACCCGGAGCAGCCTTTTCGTTGAAGAGCGTGCCGAAAAGTAGTCCCGTTGCGATCATCATAACAGAGGTGGGCAGCAGTGCGATGACCGCAGCAAGGCAGCCGAGGATGCTGAGATGCAGACCTGTGATAAGTCCCACGATAACGGATGCGATCATGGTAACAACGCTCTGTGCCAGTGCCAGCAGGAACACTGGAAGTATGTAGCCGAGGATGAAATCCCACGGTCTCATGGGGGATGCGTAAAGTCTCACGAGGAACGAACCTGCTCTGTCCTTTGAAACGGAAAGGCAGGTGAACAGCATAACAAATGTCAGACCGAATACCGCTATGCCTGCGCTCAGGTTATCTATGCGGAATATCGTCATCTGCGCCTGCTCGGGGATGCTTGCATCCACCATGGTCATCACCACTAGCATCACCAACGGAAAGCCGAGACAGAAAATATAGCTCAGCGGATCACGCAGAAGCTCCTTTAAATTGCGCTCTGCAAATGCCATACAACGTTTCATATCAAAGCTCCCCCTTTGCGCACATATCAGCTATCTTGACGAATGCAGGCTCCAGACCCCTTTCGCCTGCCTTTTCCTCTATCTCGGAAAGCGTACCCATTGCCGCAATATTGCCGCCCAGCATGATAGCGATGCGGTCGGAAAGGCTCTCCGCCTCCTCCATGTAGTGTGTCGTGAGGATGATGGTCATTTTTCCTTTAAGAGCCTCGATAGCCTTCCACAGCTCACGTCTTGCAAGCACATCCAGTCCCAGAGTCGGCTCGTCAAGGAACAGCACCTTCGGCTCGGATATCAGCGCCATTGCAATGGAGAGCTTTCTCTTCCAGCCGCCCGAAAGGGTCTTTGCACGGTCGTTACGTACCTCGTCCATGTTGAAGAGTTCGATCATTTCCTCGGTCTTTTCGGTGCATTTTTCGGGAGCAAAGCCGTATATCTTCGCCACCATCATGAGGTTCTCTATAATGGTGAGGTTTTCCGCAATAGCCGTATCCTGCGGCGAGATGCCGATGAGCTGCTTTACGCTCTCAGGCTCCTTCATGGTATCATGACCGCACACTATCGCACTTCCGCCCGTAGGCTGAGAAAGGCAGCACAGCATGCGGATGGTGGTGGTCTTTCCGGCGCCGTTTACTCCCAGCAGGGCAAACAGCTCGCCCTCCTCCACCGAAAAATCTATACCGTTGACGGCAGTCTTGCTTTTGTACTTTTTGGTAAGCCCTACGGCTTCAACTGCTTTCATAATTACCTCCGAAAATGTCTAGTTGTTATATGCTGATAAACAGGAATTTATAGGGGTGATTGTAGGTGCGACCTTTGGTCGCCCTTACGAAAAAAAGCGCATCTTAAAGGCAGATCAGTGGCAAACGTAGTGGTTTTGCGCAGCAAAATCGCATTCCCATCAGGGGAATGCGAAACGAAGTTTGCAAGGTGATTGCGAAGCAATCACTCGGGTATACTTCCGAGATTTATTATTGCGATTCCCCTGCCCTCCTCGCCGAGTATCAGCAAAGAATCGCCAGTGTTTATATTGAATGTCTCCCTGCACTTTTTCGGCAGGGTTATCTGTCCCTTGTCGTTCACCTTTGCCACTCCGAAAATGTGCTTTTTGCTTTCATCATCATCTTCTTCTGCAATGTAGCTGTTGCAGAGCAGCGCATCCACAGAAGTGCCGTACAGCTCAGCAAGCTTGATGCAGGACTCCACATCGGGAGAGGTCTCACCACGCTCCCACTTCGCCACCGCCTGACGGGTAACACCCAGCTTTTCTGCGATCTCCTCCTGAGTGAAGCCGCCCTTTTTGCGGAATATCCTTAAATTATCGTATCTTATCGCCATCTCATCACCTCATGTATAGATTTTATCATGCTCCGCACCGCTTTTCAAGCGACGCAGGATTACATCAATGTACGTTTTGCGTAACATTTTCGGAATTTGTTACATTGCAGCACATTTTAGTATTTGCGCTGCTAACCGTTAACATAATATATAAACCGTGCCTTGCGACACGGCGTTTTTTCTGTTATTCCACCGCAACGATGGGATATCCGTTGATATACGGTTTAACCATATCGGGATGCTCCTTTGCCGTGCGGAAAAGCAGCTCCGCAAACTCCCCCTGCACGAACTCCGTCAGCGCCTTCACGGGCAGATCTGACACCACACCACACACGGGCGATACCGTGATAACACGCCTGCCGTCCAGCTCATTCACACGGAACGGCCAAATACGGCAATCGAACGGCTTTTTGTCGCCGAGGATGCAGCCTGTTTCCGTCAGCATGGGGCAGTATACCACCTCGCCGCCGTGGAACTCCATATCAAAAACAGATTCTCCGCCGCGGTGGCTGAGCTTAACATCGGGGTACTCCGCTTCGATATACTGCTTCAGCTCATCGAAAACAAGGGGGATCTCCCATTTATCACTCTCGTCAAAGCCACAGCAGATGCGGCATTTTCCGCAGCTTTTGGGGTCAAGTATCTTTTTAAGCATATCATTTCTCCTTAATATCGAGATCCCGTGCAGCCTCCCACAGATAGACCGACGCCACCGTTCCACACGGCGAATACAGCTCCCTGAAACGCTCCATGGACTTCTTATCCGACATATCTATACCGTGCATCAGCGAAAGCCCCTTGCGGATGCCGAAATCCGCAAGGCTCAGCACATCGGGGCGTGCAAGGCAGAATATCAGCACCATCTCCGCAGTCCATCTGCCTATGCCCTTTATCTGAGTCAGCACCGCAATAATATCCTCATCCGACATGGACAAGAGCCTTTCATAGGCAAACTCCCCCGAAAGAGCGCGCTCCGCACAGGCGGCAATGCACTCCGCCTTGCCGCGGGAAAGACCGCACTGCCTCATATGTTCCGAATCCAAACAACGCTGCGGTGTAACCTCGCCAACACACGAAGTAAACTTCCTCCACAGCGTTTCGCAAGCCTTCATCGAAAGCTGCTGACCTATTATATTATAGCACAGACCAGTAAAAAAATCATCAAAAACATAGCGCTCCACAGAGCCTTTTTTCTCTATAAAAGCGCCGAGCCTCTCATCCCTTTGGGAGAGAAGCCCGATATGTTCACTGTTGTAATGAAATACAGCCATTATTCCTCACCGATAAAGAGCAGCGCCCAGTAGATGTTATTTCCCGAGCCATAACAGCCTACACCTATGTATCTTGCATCAGCGTCAAGGATATTAGCACGGTGATATGTGCTGTTCATCCAGCCGTTCAGCACCTGCTTTGCGGTGGGATAATAATACGCTATGTTTTCCGCGCGCATGTTCCTTTTAAGCCCTGCCTTCGCAAGAAGATAGTCCCACTTTGTGCCGTCTGCACGGTAATGAGAGAAATACGATGCGCACTCCCCCGCTCTCTGCTGAGCGATATCCGAAAGCTGCGGCATAGTTTCAAGAGCAGCAAGTCCGTACTGCGCTCTCACCTCGTTCAGAAGATCAAAAAGCTGCTGACAGCGCTCGTCCTCATAAGCTGCGCCGATACTGTATTCCTCTGTTACGATGCGGCTTGCGGCATGATCCTTGCCATATGCAGCAAAACGGATCACAGCGTCCGTATTTACAAAAAGCGGCTTTGTGTACTGCTTAGAGCTTTCATCGGGTGCGCTGCCGTCGGTGGTGTAATATATCACCGCATCCTCATCGGCACAGGTGAGCTTTACTCTCACAGGCTCGGTATAGCTGCCGCCGTCAACTGAGGCACAGGGCTTGTCCGTGCGAATTCGCACAGTGAGCGCACTGTTTTCCACAAGCACGCCGTCTTTATATGCAACACAGCGGATGCGGGTGCTTTCCGTTACGATGATGGGTATCTCTTTCACAAGAGGAGTAGCGACATCGGAAGGTACCGAACCGTCAGTGGTGTAAAAGATATCGATATCCTCATCAACGTTCATCCACACTATCTGCGGCTCATCGTATATGCCGCTCTTTATGGAATAGCCATGCGTGTCTGCGGCATGGGCGGTCACCGAAACAGCGAGCGCCGCAAATACTCCGCACAGCACGGACAGGAATTTGAACTTCATATTGTTTTCTCCATTCAGATATAATGCACAAAAATGTCGATAACTGTTTAATAGTATACAATAGTTACAAAAAAATGTCAAGTCGGTTACAAACGGTTACAAAACAGTTACAAAACACCACTGCATTTCCAAGAAAATGCAAGAAAACGTATACACGCGCATTGTAAAGCCATTATCCGCAACAGGTAAAATATGGTCGTTGTATAATTTCATTGTTTTTTCACAAAAAATTTATTGACATTCACTAATAAAGCAGGTATAATATAACTTAGATATGAAAATATCAGTATATAATTATCCACAATATGTAAAGCAAAAGGTTACAGAGTCAGTAGAGTTAAATTGTCCGAAGAAAGGAACATTATTATGAAAAACAGCAATAACAACACCTATATGTTCAAGGGAAATGAGACGCTCCGCAGCGTAAACGACGCATCCTTCCTCTTTGCCGCTCTTGTGGGCAAAGAACTGGAGAGCATCGGAATGCGCGCATCCTACCGCCACGTTCTGAAGCCTCTTATGGAGGGCGACGGTCTCACCCAGCTGGATCTTGTAAAGATCACAAAGCTGAAGGCTCCCACCATCAGCATCACACTGAGAAACATGGAGCGCGAAGGCATCGTGCGCCGCGAGAAGAACGACAATGACCGCCGCGAGACACATGTATTCATCACCGATAAGGGCAGAGAAATGCACGCAAAGGTGCTGGAGGCGTTCGACAAG
>JAZKZL010000309.1:0-17293 GCA_045612645.1 Oscillospiraceae bacterium | reverse complement strand
CGCTGCCGTCGGCTTTCGCACCGAACTCGGTGAAGTGCTTTTTGTCCGTTATCTCATCGCCAAAAAGCTGGTTTTCGGGCGTGTACATATCGGGGTTGTCAAAGGCGCAGGGTGCTTTCATTCGGGTGATGAAGCCGCAGTATTTCGGGAAGTCGATAGTGCCTTCTGCAAGGTCGATTCCGCTCTCTGTGGGAATATTCACGCCCTCGGAATTTGCCTTTTCGGCGGAGGAGATTATCAGCCTTTCAATGTAGTCTAAGAAGCTGCCGCAGCCGTTCTTGTTAAGGCTGAGACCGTTCGGAGAGGCGCTGTTCAGATACTCGGGGAACTGCGCTTTCAGCTCTGCGGAGAGCCTCATCTGCTCCTCGCTGAGTACGGTGTGCATAGGAGTTGGCTTCCAGGTGTCGCCGACCTGCTCCCATTTCTCCCAGTGCTGTTCTGACAGATGACCGTACTGCCATTCGTAGGCGGCGTCAGCGTGCTCAAGATTGGTGATGGGGCAGTAGCAGGAGGCGGCAAAAATGCGGTCGCTTGTTTCTTCCGCACCAAGCTTTTCAAGGTAGGGCAGATACAGCGGTGAATCTCCCGAAGCCGCCAGAAGTGCAGACATCGCACCGCCTGCGCTGGTGCCGTTGGAGATTATCCTGTTCACATCGCCGCATATCTTGTCCGAAATGCACCTTACAAAACGCATCGCCGCTTTCAGGTCAACGATGCAGGCAGGAGCCTTGCCGGTGTATCTTTCGCCGTCAGAGGTAGTCCGTCCTCTTGCGCCTGCGGAGATAACAACATAACCCCTTGCAAGCGCCGCAGCCTCGGTGTTGAAGCTGCCGTCCTCACGCACGCATGGCGAGCAGGGTCTTGCTTCCATATAGCCGCCTATGGCATTGGGGAAGAATATCGGCGCGGTCGTGGCTGTGTAGCCGTTTATCGCTCCGCCGTCGATGTAGTCCTGCGGAATGAAGATGTTCAGCACCTGCAGCTCGGGCGAAACAGGCTCTTTCACATACGGGATATTTCTGTATGCACGGAATTTTACTTTCAGTTCGCTGTTTTCGAGCTGCTCGGTCGTGAAATCGTTGATGTCAAAAGTCATTGTGATGCGCCTCCTTGTGTATATGATAATACAAAGTGGGATTAAATGTCAAGGGCGTGGGAGGAGTTTCTGTTGCATAAGCAAGAAAAATATGGTACAATTATTTTTAGAATACATCACGACCAACAGAAAGGACACCCCCATGAAAATAACCCCCGAAATGATACGCCCCGAGCTTCGTCTGATGGGCGGCGTGATACGCAAGGTAATGCCCGTGTTCGACGAGAAAGGTCTGCGCTCCGCAAACAGGATGCACCGCCTTTTCAGCGAGGGCAGGAGCTTCTCTCTCAAAGTGAACTGCGAGCAGGTGTGGCTCGACCGACCTGACGGCTCGAAGCTTCGTGTCTGCGTTTATACGGGCAGGAAAAAGACCTCCTCCTGCGTTGGTCTGTTGTGGATGCACGGCGGCGGCTACGGACTTGGTCTGCCCGAGCAGGATATCCGCTTTATCGAGAATTTCATTGCCGCCGCAGACTGCGTGGTGGTGGCTCCCGATTACAGGAAATCCGTTGACGCAACCTATCCTGCAGCGCTGGAGGACTGCTATCAGGCGCTGCTGTGGATGCGTGACAACTGCGGCAGATACAACATCCGCCCGAATCAGCTTTTTGTGGGCGGCGACAGTGCAGGCGGCGGACTTGCGGCGGCGGTCAGCCTTTACGCAAGGGACAGGGGCGAGGTCTCCATCGCTTTCCAGATGCCGCTGTACCCGATGATAGACGACCGCATGATGACCGAGTCCTCGCAGGATAACGACGCTCCCGTCTGGAACAGCAAATCGAACGAGCTTAGCTGGAAGCTGTATCTGGGCGAGCTTTACGGCAGCGACAGCGTTCCGATTTACGCCGCTCCCGCAAGGGCGGAGGACCTCTCCGACCTGCCGCCCACGCTCACATTCGTTGGCGGAATAGAGCCGTTCCGTGATGAGACCATCGAGTTCGTGAGAAAGCTCAGGGCAAGCGGCGTGAGGGTTGCGTTCAGGCTGTACAAGGGCTGCTATCATGCGTTTGACATCATGCGCCCGAATTCAAAGGTTGGCAAGTCGGCAACGGGATTTCTGCTGAAAGGCTTCCGCTATGCGGTGAGGAATTTTACTAGGGAGCAGCCGAGGAATATCACAAAGGAGACAGAAAAATGAGCCTTATAAAAGGACTTCACCATGTTTCAATGAAGACCTGCAACGACGAGGAATACCGCCGTGCAAGGAGCTTCTATGTCGAACTGCTGGGGCTTCGCATAGTCAAGGAGTGCGAGGCTTGTATACTGCTTGATACGGGCAGCGGAATCGTGGAGATCTTCCGAAATGGAGTTGAGCCACTCGGACAAGGCGTTATAAGGCATTTTGCATTTGCGGTGGACGATGTAGTCGCTTGTGCAAGGTTAGTCGAACAGGCAGGCTATGAGGTGTTCATTCAGCCGAAGTCGGTGAACATCGGCGGTGATGAGAGCTTCCCTGCGGAGATAGCGTTCTGCAAAGGTCCGCTAGGCGAGGAGATTGAGTTTTTCTGTCAGAAATGGCAGAGTTAAAGAGGAATACAAAAAGCGGTCGGGGCTGCCTGACCGCTTAATTGTGCTGAAAATGGGATAGATAGTGTGGTATACTGATATTGAAGAATTATAACCTCTGAAAGGAGCAGCTATGATATCACTTTCCTCATTTTCATTTCCCAGTGATGCCGATGAGTATGATTTTTTCAGAAAGCAAAATGAAACTTGCTTTTCAAGTTATTATCCTTTTGGAATAATAAGAAAGCAGGAGAGATTGACATTAGACTTCGCACCGCTGACAATACTGTACGGTGGCAACGGTTCGGGCAAGACCACCATTCTGAACATAATTGCGGAAAAGATCGGCGCACAACGCACGGCAACCTACAATCGCTCCTCGTTTTATGAGGACTATCTTGAGCTGTGCAGCTATGAGCTTGACAGCACTCTGCCCGAGGAACGCAGGATAATCACCAGTGACGATGTTTTTGATTATATGCTTGACCTGCGTGCTCTGAACAAGGGTATAGACAACAAGCGTGAAGAGCTTATCGGACAGTATATGGATGCAAAATACAGTGGTGGAGATATAGTTGCGTTGGATAAGGCAGATCCGCTGCATCTGAATTATGATGTAAAACGGCTTACAAAGTCAAAATTTGTGAAGAAGTATCTGGGAACAAATATCCGTGAGCATTCCAATGGCGAGACCGCCATCAAGTATTTCTACGATAATCTTCAGGAGAACGGCTTGTATCTTCTGGACGAGCCTGAAAACAGCCTTTCTCCGAAGCGACAGCAGGAGCTTGCCGAGGTGCTTTATGAGCACGTCAGGCATCTTGGCTGTCAGATGGTGATATCCACACATTCGCCGTTCATGCTGGCTATCAAAGGAGCGTTGATATATGACCTCGATGACAAGGCGCAGGTAAAGGAATGGACGGAGCTTTCGGGAGTGCGTGCGTATTATGATTTTTTCAAGGCACATGAGCGGGAGTTCTGGGGAGGCAGGCATGAATAATAATGTACATATATATGATGGTTTTATTTGTTTGCAGACAGGTAAAGTCTGTGATACAGGCTGGTGCAATGTTATGGTGGATGTGGTGAATGATTTTGCACCGTGTACATGTGTTCCTGCTGAATATACGTCACACAGTGATTACAGGGATAGATGTAAAAATTGCGATATATACCAAGATTTTATGAGAAATGAGAAGCAGATTGATGAGTAATCAAAGATATGAAGATTATCTTTGCCCGCTTACGGGGCAACAATGCGATCTTAATATATGTAACGTTATACTTGATGGGATGGAGCATTTGTTTGCACCGCTTGAGTATACCGAGCGACCTGATTATCGTGAGATATGTCAAAGCTGTAAGATATATCAAGAAGCGTAGCATAGGCATCTGAACATGAATAAATAGCCTCGGCGGAGTGAAATATCTCCGCCGATTTTGTGTGTTGAGGTAGTCAACCGCCTAATCCATAGCTCCCCGAAAGAGGATCTCTGTACAGCGGAATCTGCGGCGTCATAAATGTGAACACCACGAACAGAACTCCTATCAGAACGATGACAGCAACGGCGAGAAACGGCACTCTGCAAGGTAAACCGTCCCCTTTGAACAGCCGAGCCTCCACAAGAAATGCTATCGCCGCCGAGACGAAGAATATCGTGATATTCACCCAGTCGGGTGTACCGCCGAAAACTCCGCCCAGCGTGTAGAACAGAGTTGGGATAAGCGCAAGCCCTGTCAGGATTCCTGCGAGCTTTATACACCAGAAGTCCCTGCGCTCTCTGAAAAAGCGGCTCTGTATCAGCGCAAAAGCAAGCATCGGGAAATAGAGCAGCTTCATGTGCTCCCAGGTCGATTCGTTCACCGCCGAGAACGGAGCAGCGAGGAGGCTTCCGCCTGTCCAATCGTACAGAAAATGCAGCAGCGTCCCGAACACCGCCGTAAAGACGAAGCCTGCATACTGCCAGAGGGATATATCTTTTTTCATGATCGCACCGCCGAGTTTTTTGTAAAGCTTATGCGGCGGGGGACAGGATTATGTCCTTGGAATATTGCTCTTGTTCAGCTGTTATTCAATATATTTTCTCGTTCCGTCAGGGTATTCTATATATGCCTTTTGGGCTTCGGTATCGTATTTTGCGATAGGCTTATTGCAGACCTTTATTTGTTCAGTGCAAAGTGTACATAAAGCATTATCTTTCATATTTGATTCCAAAACCTTGAAATATATCTGATTATGTAGTATAATATCCCTATAACAAATGTCAAAGGTGGGAGAAAAGTGCCTGAAATCGTATTTATCGACAGTGAGATAAGCGTTGCAACGCAGGATATCTGCGACCTCGGTGCAGTGAGACCCGATAAGTCGAGCTTTCACAGCGCTTCACAGGCGGAGTTCTCTCGCTTTGTTTCGGGGGCTGAGTATGTCTGTGGTCACAATATCATCGGCTTTGATCTGAAGTATGTCGGCAGACTCATCACAGGCTCGTACACTCCCATCGACACATTGTATCTTTCGCCGCTGCTGTTTCCGAACAGACCTTATCACAAGCTGCTGAAGGACGATAAACTCCAGACTGAGGAGCTCAACAATCCGCTCAACGACTCTATCAAGGCTATGGAGCTGTTTTATGACGAGGTAGACGCTTTCCGCAGACTGCCTAAGGCTATGCGGAGGATATTCTGCGCCCTTTTATCGGATAAGTATGAGTATTCGGGCTTCTTCAAGTTCATAGGAATGAACGGCGATTACAACGCCGAAAAACTGATCAGAAAACATTTTACGGGTGGGCTCTGCGAAAATGCAGAGCTTTCTTTGCTTATATCAAACCGTCCCGTTGAGCTTGCATACAGCCTTGCGCTCATTAACACGGGCGACCGCCAGTCGATAATACCGCAGTGGGTGCATCGGAATTTCCCAGCGGTGGAGCAGGTCATGCGCCAGCTGCGAAGCAATCCCTGCGGAAAGTGCGATTATTGTAGATCTGCACTTGATCTGAGAGCGCAGCTGAAGTCTTATTTCGGCTATGATAACTTCCGAAGCTATGACGGAGAGCCGTTACAGGAAAAGGCGGCGACTGCGGCTGTGGAGAACAAATCGCTCATTGCTGTGTTCCCTACGGGCGGTGGAAAATCCGTGACTTTCCAGCTTCCTGCGCTTATGGCAGGTGAGGCTTGCAGAGGCCTTACGGTGGTTATCTCGCCGCTTCAATCGCTCATGAAAGATCAGGTGGATAACCTAGCCAAAAAGGGAATTGCCGACGCTGTGACGATAAACGGAATGTTAGATCCTATCGAGCGTGCGCAGGCATTTGAGAATGTATCGAGCGGACTTGCTTCTTTGCTGTATATCTCGCCCGAATCTCTGCGTTCAAAGAGCATCGAAAAGCTGCTTCTGGGACGGCATATCTCACGCTTCGTTATAGACGAGGCTCACTGCTTCTCAGCATGGGGACAGGATTTCCGTGTGGATTATCTCTACATAGGCTATTTTATCAGAGAGCTTCAGGAAAAGAAAAATCTGAACTATACCATTCCCGTATCCTGCTTCACCGCTACCGCAAAGCAGAAAGTAATTTCGGATATCCGTGACTATTTCCAGAGAAAATTAGGGATTACTCTCGATGTTTACGCAACGGGAGCGGCTCGTCATAACCTGCGTTATGAGGTCATCTACAAGGATAACGACGAGGAGAAATACCTCGCTCTGCGTAATCTTATCGAGCAGAAAAACTGCCCGACTATCGTGTATGTGTCAAAGGTAAAGAGAACTTTTGAGCTTGCGAATAAGCTCTGCGCCGACGGATTTTCCGCACTTCCGTACAACGGCAAGATGGAGAGCAGTCAGAAGATAGAGAATCAGGAAAAGTTCATGCGTGACGAGGTGAAGATAATCGTAGCTACCTCGGCTTTTGGCATGGGCGTTGATAAATCTGATGTAAAGCTGGTGGTGCATTTCGATATCTCAGCTTCGCTTGAGGACTATGTTCAGGAGGCGGGCAGAGCAGGCAGAGATGAAAACATAGACGCAGAGTGTTATGTACTATACAAGGACGATGATCTTGACGGACATTTCATGATGCTGAACCAAAGTAAGCTGTCCATCAAGGAGATAAATCAGATATGGAAAGCGATAAAGGATAACTGGGGATTCCGTCCGAAGTTTACACGTTCAGCACTGGAGCTTGCCCGTGATGCTGGCTGGAATGATTCTCAGGACGATATCGAGACCCGTGTACGTAACGCAGTAAACGCTCTGGAGACCGCAGGTTATGTAAAGCGCGGAAAGAATATGCCGAGGGTGTTTGCGTCCAGTATCAATGTAAAGTCCGTTATCGAGGCAAATGAGATAATAAATAAGTCACACAGACTTGATGATAATCAGAAAATGTCCGCTTCAAGGATAATCAAATCCATGATATCCGCACGCAGCATCGCAGAGGCAGGAAACGCTGACGCAGACAGCCGTATTGATTATATTTCGGATACATTGGGTATTCCTATGGACGAGGTCATCTACTGCGTTGACGTTATGCGGCAGGAGGGACTTCTTGCCAATGCGGAGGATATGACCGCATATATCCGTAAAGGAGATACACAGAATAAATCGGCTCGAGTGCTGAGCAGATATGCAAAGCTCGAGAGTTTTCTGCTGTCCGATATCTCGGAGGAGGGGCACAGTTACAGCCTTAAAGAGCTGAACGAGGACGCAGAAATAAATGGTATAACTGGCACTTCCGTAAAGGCTATCAAAACTCTGCTGTATTTCTGGACTATCAAAAACTACATCGAAAAGCACCACGATTCCACCGAAAAGGATACTCCTATATGCCCGTGCTATACCATTTCCGAGCTTAAAGCAAAGGCGGAAAAGCGCCATGCTATCTGTGAAAAGGTATTGGAATATCTGTATCAGTCCGCAAAGCAACAGACCACATCGGAGAAAGATGAGGTTATGGTGGAGTTCTCTGCACTGAAACTGCTTGAATATTGCACTGATAACCTCAGGCTTGTCATGAGCGCAGAGATCACAATGGACGAGGTGAAAGAGGCTCTGCTGTATCTCTCGAAGATAGGCGCTATCAATATTGAGGGCGGATTCCTTGTGCTGTATAACGGCATGGAGATAACCCGTCTGGAGCTTAACAACAATATCCGCTACAAGGTAGAGGACTACCGACAGCTTGACGACTACTACAAGCAGAAGATACAGCAGATACATATCGTAGGCGAATACGCAAACATGATGGTGCGTGATTATGACGCAGCCATGCAGTTCGTGAGTGATTATTTCGGCATGGACTATAAGAAGTTCATTGCGCAGTATTTTAAGGGCGAGCGTGGTGCGCAGATTGAGCGCAACATCACTCCTGCAAGGCATAAGATGATATTTGACGGACTTTCCGACAAACAGCGTGAGATAATCGACGATAACGAATCGAAATACATCGTTGTCACCGCAGGCCCGGGCAGCGGCAAGACGATGGTGCTTGTGAGAAAGCTTGCTTCCCTCTATCAGATGGAGGACACCAAGCACGAGCAGCTTTTGATGGTGACATTCTCCCGTGCGGCAGCGACCGAGTTCAGAGTAAGATTACAGGAGCTGTTAAAGGGTGCGGCTCGCTATGTGGAGATAAAGACGTTCCATTCCTATTGCTTCGATCTTCTCGGAAAGATAGGCAGCCTTGAAAATTCCGACAAGGTGGTCGAGGAAGCTACCGCAAGGATAATCAGCGGCGAGGTCGAACAGGGGCAGATAACCAAGACTGTCGTTGTTATCGACGAGGCTCAGGATATGGATAAAAACGAGTTCGCTCTTGTAAAGGCGCTTATGGAGCGAAACGAAGATATGCGTGTTATAGCTGTCGGAGATGACGATCAGAATATCTATCAGTTCAGAGGCTCGGATTCAAAGCACCTTGCTTCGCTTATCACGGAGTACGGCGCAAAGCAGTACAGCATGACGGATAACTACCGCAGCAGCCGCAGGATAGTGGCGCTTGCAAATGCGTTTGCCGAGCGTATTTCGGTGCGCCTGAAATCAGAGCCTGTCCGTGCCGTAAGCGAGGAAGACGGCATAGTTCAGCTCACTCGCCATACTGGAAGAAACCTTGAAATTCCCGTCGTTGACTGTATTCAGAGAACATGGAACAGCGGTACAGCGGCGGTGCTGACTTCTACCAATGACGAAGCTCTGCGGGTTATGGGACTGCTCATAAAGCGTGGAATACGGGCGAAGCTCATTCAGAGCTTGAAAGATTTCAAGCTGAATACGCTGGCGGAAGTGAAATACTTTGTCAAGATGATAAGCGTGGACAACGATACTCCAACCATTCCCAAAGAACAATGGGAGAGGGCAAAGGAGCAGACAAAGGCATATTTTGACCGCAGCGAGTGCCTTGAAAATGTGATGAATATGATATCCGCATTCGAGGCGACCTGTGGAAACTCCATCTACCGCAGCGATTTTGAGAGCTTTGTTTATGAATCGAAATACGAGGATTTTTACAGCGATGATGTGGGCGTTGTCACCGTGTCCACCATACACAAGGCAAAGGGCAGGGAGTTCGACAATGTGTATATGCTGCTGAGCGGTGCAGACAGCTCGACTGATGAAAGAAAAAGAGTGCTGTATGTGGGAATGACGAGAGCGAAAAAGGCTCTGTATATCCACTGCAACAACGGCATTTTTGACGGCATAGAGGTGGAGGGCATGGAGCGTTCCTCCGACAATACGACCTATCCCGAACCCGAGGAGATCGTGCTGCAGCTCGGTCATCGGGATGTGGTGCTAGGAGATTTCAAGGGCAAGAAGCCTGTGGTGTTCTCACTGCAGAGCGGGGACAAGATAGCGCTCTCAAATAACGCGCTGTGGACGATGTATGAGGGCAAGCTGACAAAGCTTGCGTCGCTCTCCAAAAACGCTAAAACAGATGTGGCTGAGCTCTTGACGAAGGGATATTCGCCGCAGATGGCAAAGGTCAGGTTCATCGTTGACTGGCATGAAAAGGATACCGATGTTTCGGCAGCAGTGGTGCTGGCGGATGTGTATTTTAGGAAGAATGCTTGATTGCAAGATAGGATAAAGAATCATTTGGAGGTAGATGATAATGGCAATACCCAAATACAATGAAATGTACAAGGAATTTTTACAGTGCCTTTCGGACGACGTTCCTCATAAAAATTCCGAGATCCGTGAGCGAGTTTTTGAGATGAAAGGCTTGACTGAAAGTGACAGACAGGTCTATATATCCAATGGAACACAACGCTTGTGCGATAACAGAATAGGATGGACAAGGACATATCTAAAAAAAGCAGGACTTATTACAACTGCGCAAAGAGGGTATACAGCACTTACCGAAGAAGGTAAGAAAGTAGTTCGCAATATGCCTGATGTATTAGATAATGATTTCTTTATGCAGTATGAGAGCTTCAGAGAGTTCAGAAATCATGATGTAATTACTCCTGCTCAAACTGAAAACGCTACTGAAGATAATGCCACTCCGCAGGATGTGTTGGACAGAGCGCACCGTGAGATTTCAGATGCACTTGCTGATGAACTGCTTGCTGAGATAATGAGGAACACCCCCGAATTTTTTGAGCGGTTGGTTGTAATGTTGCTTCAGAAGATGGGATACGGAGGCAATGCAGAAGATTCAGGTGAAGTTGTCGGAAGAGTAGGAGATGAGGGTATTGATGGTATCATCAAAGAGGATAAACTCGGCTTTAATCTGATCTATATTCAGGCAAAACGCTGGGATCTGAATCATACTATCGGCAGACCTGAAATACAGAAGTTTGTTGGTGCTCTTGCAGGTCAAGGTGCAACAAAAGGCTTATTCATCACAACAGCAAAATTTACACAGCAGGCGCAGGAGTATGCAAAAAAGCAGCATACGACTAAGATAATCCTTGTTGACGGCGAAGCACTTGCAAAACTTATGATGGATTATGATCTGGGTGTTTCTGTGGTTTCTACATATCAGATAAAGAAAATTGATTCTGATTTCTTTGATTCTTTAATTTAAGGATGTTTTAGGTGCGACACGGTGTCGCAGGTCATCCTATGTATAGATAATTAAAAACAGGTGCGACACCGTGTCGCACCTGTTCCCATATCACGCAATATCGGTTATTACGATATTTCTGATCTCGCTCAGCTCCTCCTTTTCCCAGCAAGCGGCGAGCAGAGCATCAACTGCCGCACGGAGATACTCCCACCTCGCTGCGAGGGCATAGCCGCGGATCTCCTCAATAACCTTAGCCTGCTGCTCCCAGTTATTTGTGACGGGAGCTTTTCTTTTCATGATTTCGAATGTATTGGTGTATTCTTTTTCCGAGGCAGTGGCTATCTCCTCCCATATCCTGCGATAAAGCCCACTCATGTTGATGAGGTCAACCGCCGTCCTGTCCGTCTGAACAGCATAGTCCAGTGCCTTTTTCGCCCAGATGGACATATCCTCTCTGCCATAGCTTGTGTTTGACATAATTGAAAACCTCCTTGTGATATTAGTTTTGTACGCTAATTATATACAGAGAAGCGGAGAATGTCAAGCACTTTTTGGGACAATTAAAATAAAATAGGTGCGACACGGTGTCGCACCTAGTCATATACGAAACTGAATTTATACGTCCACATAATTACCGTATTAAAGATTATTAAAAACCATATCAGCTGTGTGTATTGCTATTTTTTGTGACGAATACTATTGATTCCTGACATTTTTTGTGTTATAATTATCAAAATAGATGATATGCTATGTGCATTAACTAAATGTATATGGTGTGCATAATTTTTATCAGGCATCCTTGCTACATAAAAAATATTAATGTCACGCGATCATAACACATAGGAGGATAATATGACTGGCAATGCATTAGAGTATTATGACAAAATGAATAGTGAAATCAGAAGCAAAAAACCTAAGATGGCAATCTGTTATGATTTTGATAAAACATTATCCCCTGATGATATGCAAACCTTTACGCTTATTCCGTCTTTTGGAATTGATAAAGATGAGTTTTGGGCAGAGTCAAATAAGCTTGCAACTGATAACTTGATGGATAACAACCTTGCTTGGATGTATCAGCTTGTTAAGTATTCAAAATTCAAAGGGAAATCTTTGCGTCGTGAGTATTTTAAAGAAATAGGTGCGGATGTTAAGTTGTATAAGGGCGTTGAAGCATGGTTTTCTGCTTTGAACAAATATGCTGAAAAGAGAGGTATTGTATTAGAACATTATATTATTTCTTCCGGATTAAAGGAAATTATTGAGGGTAGTAGTATTGCACAGCATTTTAAGCGGATTTATGCATCTACATATATGTATTCAGCTGATGGTGTAGCTGAATGGCCAGCTCAGGCGATAAATTATACGAATAAAACACAGTACATATTTCGTATCGCCAAAGGATGCCTGGAAGAGTATGATGAGAGTGTTAATAAAAGCATGACAAATGAACAGCTAACAATTCCTTATGAGAATATAGTGTACATCGGTGATAGTGCTACTGATATACCATGCATGAGACTAGTTAAAAGTAAAGGTGGATATTCAATTGGAGTATTTGATCCTCAAAAAAATGATCGCACAAAGGTTTATCAGCTATATAATGATGATAGATTAAGTTTTTATGCACCTGCCGATTATTCGTCACGTGGTGAATTGTGCAAATTTATGAAAATGATTATAGATGAGATTGCAACTAAATCAATGATAAAAACAGAGCAGACTATTTTGCGAAAACCAGCAGAAATATATAAAACACAAATTCTCATCAACAGTATGGAGATGATGTGTGGAAATCAAATGACAGCAAAAGAAAAACGTGAATTTAAAAAGATGAGAGAAACATTAGATGAGTTTCTTCCAGAAAAGAATAATTAACTATTCATTCAGTATATTTGTGAGTGCGACACCGTGTCGCAGGTTGCCCTCTTTGGGCAACTGCACGATCATCATGATCGTGCACCTCATCCATATAACCAAAACAGCGCCACATTTGTGACGCTGTTCTTTATTTCTTATAGAGTTTTGAAATATCCTGCATATAGGAGAGCAGCTTTTCCTTGCCTGTTGCATCAAGCTTGTGGAAGCCGCTGAGCAGTCTGAAATCCTCAAGCCTCATACCCACATTGTCCAGAGTGAGAGCCGTCATTTCCTCAAAGGGGATCGGCAGCTCCAGAATATCCATGCCGAGTGCGCGGGCCACCGATTGCAGCTCTCTGCTGTCGGGGGAGAAGCCCATCTCATACCACTCTATGGGATTTATGCCGTTGGCAGCGGTGTCGATGTTTTTCTCTTTCATAAGCCCTGCGAGGATTCTTCCTGTCTGCTTTGTGAGGTCCTGGCCTATCAGCAGATAGTAGTTGAGATTATAGTGCCATGTGACCTTCAGAAGATCCTCTGTTGCGAGTGAATATCCGCGGGCAAGAGCCTTTGCAAACTCCTCGCTTGTGCCGATCTTCTTCAGAGCGTCGGCAAGTGAATCTCCCTGCTCGTTCGCAAAGTAGGTGATGTTATTTCTTATTCTTGTGCGGTCGAATGCGTCAACGGAGATGTATTCGGTCGCCATTGATGTGTCGTCGGTGTCTTTCTTTTCAACAGGCTTGTCAGAGAACACACTGTTATTCTTCAGCACGCTTTCGATAGAAGTGTCAAGCTCATTGCACAGCAGCGTAGCATAGAACTGAGCCAGAGGCACTTCGCCAAGCTCCATATACTGATAGTGCGAAGCAGATACAGACAGCTTTTTAGCGAGGGTAGCTTCGCTGATGCCTTTTTCTTCGCGCATTGTCCTGATTATCGGTCCGAAGTCAAACACGGGATCAAAGCCGTCCGCAGTGGATATGCTCCATCTTAATTTATCCGCAAGCTCAGGTCTCTGGTATCTGGTGTTGCCGAGCAGCCAGTCCTCTGTCACATTCAGAAATGCGGCGATCTTCGGGAGATATCTGTTGTATGACTTGGTCTTTCCGCTTTTCCATGCACTGATGATGCTCTTGTCTACCTCCAGCGCATCGCTGAGATCCTGCTGTGAAAAGTTGCGTTCTTCCAGAGCTAGAAATATCTTATCAAGGATGTGCATTTGTGTTCACCTGCTTCCTGTTATGCGAAATGTGAAAATTTGATGATAATGCTTGACAAACCATATAAAAAGGGTTATAATGATATCAAGATATTCCAACTTTCCAACTATATATTTTGAAACACTCAAAAAGATGTTGGAATATTGCTTGTAGGATGCTTTTTTAAATTCCCTGTCTATAAGTATACCATATTATGCTACTTTTTGCAACAGTTCTGAATAAACAGAGAGGAGGGATATTATGAAGAAATGATCGCTTTATCTGCAACTTTGCAGTTTTTTGCAGTTGAACATAGGATAGAATGACATCACACGAAAGGGAACGAGAGTTCTCGAAAATAAAAGGAGGAATTTATCATGACAGAAAACACAACTATCAATGTAACACAGGTTCAGCCCGCAGCAGTAAAGGTTCCGAAGATGGCAAGCGTTGCCGAGGTATCGGAGATGTTCGGGGTATCGCAGTATTTCGTGAGGAAGCTCGCAAGCAGCGGTAAGATCAAGGCGGTGCGTATCTCAGGACGAATCCTCGTCAATGTTGATAAGTTCACGGAGTTCCTGAACAACTCCACCCTCTGCGATGAGGAGCCCGATGAGCCGCAGACAATCGGCGGTATCCGCAGACTTTACTGAGAGGTACGATGAAGAATAGGGATGGATATATCAAGCTGCACCGCTCTCTCCTCGAATGGGAGTGGCTGGACGATACCAACACCTTTAAGGTGTTCATCCTGCTTCTGCTGAATGCGGCGTGGGCGGACAGCCAGTGGAGAGGCATCACCATAAAACGAGGTCAGCTCGTGACCAGTACAGCAAAGCTGTCCGAGCTGTGTAACCTCTCCGTACAGCAGATAAAGACCGCCCTTTCCCACCTGAAATCAACAGGCGAGATAACCATCGAAGCAACCAGCCAATTCAGCATAATAACGCTGAAAAACTACAATCAGTATCAGGACGGCAACCTGCAGGATAACCAGCCGCTAACCAACGACCAACCAGCGGCTAACCTGCCATCAACCAGCGACCAACCACAGTATAAGAATAATAAAGAATATAAAGAAAATATAGAAGATAAAAGAATAGTCTGCCAGCCGACCGCAGTTATTGAGGACTTCCGCAGAGAATGTCCGGGGCTGATCGTGCCTGAAAGCATAATTGATGAAAGAATTAATGCGGCAGCAGCGGCTCTCGGTGAGGTCAGCTTTGCAGAGTATTTCAGGCGGATAGGTAGGTCGGATTTTCTTATGGGAAGAAGCTCAAAGAGCTTTGTGGCACAGTTCGACTGGCTGATGAAGCCTGAGGTGGTGAGAGATGTCCTGTCGGGCAAGTATGATGATTACGCTAAAAGGGACAGCACAGCCGCAGCGTGCAAGGATTACAGCGGCTCAGTCTGGGGGTGATTGAATGTTAGCACAAATAATAGGCTCGATAGCCGAGAACGCCGCAGAGTGTATCTCGGCGGAGGATTACATCGCAGAGGACGGTCTGCTCTGCTGCGGAAAATGCCACACGCCGAAGCAGACGGTGGTTGAGGGAATGAAGCCTTACATTAAGGACGGAATAGTTCCCTGCGCCTGCGAGTGTCAGCAGAGGGCGGAGCAGCAAATGCAGACGGAAAAGCAGGAGCTTGAACGACGGATAAGGATAGAGGAGCTTCGCAGGCATTGTCTGGGCGGAGGTCTGTACGCTAAGCTGAATTTCTCGGCTGACGACGGACACCGTGCCGATATCTCGGAGATATGCAGGCAGTATGCGGCGGAGTTCGCTGAAAACAGGGCAAGGGGCAGGGGACTTATGCTGATGGGGCCTGTCGGTACGGGCAAGACCTTTTATGCCTGCTGTATCGCAAATGCGCTGATAGACAAGGGTATCAGGGCGTGGGTGACGACTATGCAGCCGCTGCTGCGTGCCTGCGGTGATTTCAGCCGTGACGAGCAGACCTTTCAGCGCATTATGACGGAGGATATGCTGGTGCTGGATGATTTCGGCACGACAAGGCTTACAGAGCGCAATCTGGAGCTGCTGTTCGAGATAATCGACACCCGCTACCGCAGCGGACTTCCGCTGATAGTGACGACAAATCTTGCTCCCTCAGACCTCAGGAGCGACCGCAATTCCATCGAGCTTGTGCGGATATACGACCGCCTGCTGGCTATGTGCGTGGGAGCTGATGAAAGCGGAAAGATAGTGCTGGACGGGCAGTCGATGAGAAGACGGGCAGTCTAGGTGCGACACGGTGTCGCACCTATAACAACCATATAGAACACCGCCAAACTACACAAACCCCGTATTCTATATACGGCAAGGGAAAGGTGTTTTAGCTAAGCAGGAATAGTGTTGTGAACAACACTACCTGACACCGCACCGCCAAAGGCGTTGCGAGTATGAAAAGAGAAAACAAATTCATACTTTTTAAGAGCAGAAGGGAGCGTAAAAATGGAGCATATCAGCAGAGTCACAGTGTCAATGCCCGAGACAACAGTTGAGTCAATGCGGACTATCGCCGACCGAAAGCACATATCGTTTTCGGCGGTAATGCGTGAAGCCTGCGAGCAATATATGTCTTCCGATTATTTCGATGCTAATCAGAACGAGATACTCAGGATAATGACCGATACGATACACAATTCGCTTGCTACAAGAATACACCCCGACCTCGAAAAGCACAGCCGACGGCTTGCGTACACCACAAAGCAGGTAGATACGCTGCTGATACTGGTTGCAGCTCTGATGTCGGACATCATGGACAACGGCACAAAGCTAGAAAATGTAATTTCAAAGGCGATGCTGCTTGCGGATAGATTCGACGGCTCGCAGATTAAGCCGAATGATTATTATATCGACAAGGCGCACAGGCTAGTGACAATTGAGGATGATTACGGGTGTGAGAATCCGTAAAAAAAGAGGCGCCCCCCCACCAAATAGCAGAGGTTCGCCTCAAGGTTATTGTAACGCAATTATACAGATTTGTCAAGTAGGTGCGACACCGTGTCGCAGGTCGCCCTTTGTTGGCGGCGCGTCCGTGCGCCGCGTCTAGGACGACTGCAACAACATCGTGTTGTCGCACCTGTGTTAAGGATAATCTTTTGGAATACCGTATTCCAAATTGCATTGTGCTGTTGCTGCAACGATTACAAGGTACTTTGGAAGCCCTGTGGGGACAGACATAGAAGAAATCTCCTGAAATATTTGTGTGCATTTTTCAGGATAAGAATGAAACAAAAGACCTGCAACATCTTTTCGAATAGAAATGCTTTCATTGTCAAGATAAGGCAGTAACTCGTCCTGTCGGTTTTCGTTGATAAGCTGTCGTGCAAGCTTGCGCATTTTATCAAAATAGTGATTGTATCTGCTGATGGGCTGCTTTTTTCTAAGGATATCCTCACGCTTTTCGCAGCATTTCAGTATTTCCTGAACAAGGTCTTTGCTTTTCATCATATCACTCCCTTAATCAGTTTGTTATCTACATTCTACCACATCCCCCACAAAAAATCAACCGAAACGACACCACCATGCCAAGCATAAGAAAGCGAGGAAAAAGCTCCGAGCTGCGAGCCTCCTGCGGCTTTGACGGCAGGGGCAAGCGCATCGTCAAATACA
>JAZKZL010000308.1:0-16090 GCA_045612645.1 Oscillospiraceae bacterium | reverse complement strand
CTCTGCGATCACCTCGCCGCCTGCTGCGGGAGCATTGCCGCTCTGGACCTCGTCACTTGCGCAGCCTGTTACGGATGCTGTCAGCACTGCGGCGCAGAGGAGCATGGATATATATTTCTTCATATCATCATTCCTTTCGTGAAGTTGGTTGCCTTCGTCTATAAAACCGTTCAAAACGCTAAAAGGTTGCAAATCAAGGTAAATGCGGTACTAATTAATGGTAAACTCTGCGGAAAAGCGCTCATGCAGAAGATGCTCATTTTCATCATAAGTGGTCAGTTTTTCATCATTAAATACCTCTGCTGTGATTCTATATCTTCCTGCTGTAAGCGGAGGATCATGGACGATACTATCTATAGAAAATGCAAGCTTCCTTTCAGGATAAGCCTGAGACAAAATATACCCTATTCCATTGAAAACGAAATTTTTCACAAAGGTCACAGCCTGCCATTCACCGTTTTCGTCGAGCTTTTCAAGAGTATAGTCCTGGCCGCATATATATGTTTTTGTGCCGTCTCCCTGATAAATAAAGCTGTAGGTCAGGAATTCGGTTTCTGCCGTAACGTCATCTGCGTCATGCAGCTCAAAGCCTATATCCGATGGTATGACATCAAACTCCGCCGTCAGCTCGATATCCTTGTTGAGACGCTTTACAAGGCGGTGATGCCCCTCAGTAAGAGATCCTATATAAAGATCCATAGGGATGCTGCTGAACACGGAATGCCCGTATATCCTGTGCGCCATATCCGCAAATGCGATATACTCCCTGCCGTTCGCTGTGGGAACTCTTGTCCATTCGCCGTTTTCGTCCTGCCGTTCAATTACATAGCTGTCGCTGTAGGATACCTCGCCGTCGCAGGTGCCGTCAAGGCAGCGTATGGTGTAGAAAAGCTCGGTGCTGTGGGGAGTGACGTAGGGGTTATCTATCTGCATGGTGAAATCTTCGACGGTATATTCTTTCGCTGTTTCGGTAGTCTCGGCGTAAAACTCATTCAGGCTTTCGGATGACTCGTCACCGCCGCATCCTGTGCATAAAAGCATCACTGCCGCAATCAGGGACAAAATGCGCTTTTTCATCGTTACTCCTTAATCGGTGGATAAAAACTCCTCGGGGATATTCTGTGCCACAAGATATTCAATGAAATCCATGGTAAGCTCGGGGCAGCCATGGGCGTTTGCAAGCTCCTCGGTGTACTGCGACAGCGGATACACACGGATATCGCTGTAGTTATAATCATAGTGGTTTATGAGCGGCACCGCATTCGGCTCGGAAAGCTCTATCTCGCCTGTGGTGAGGTCTTTGGTGACGGTTATCCTGCCCAGCATCTCCACCATGCAGTAGACATATGACTGCGCCGAAAGGAAGTTTCCGAGGCAGTAGAACACGAACGATCTGCCGCCGTCCTCTCTTTCGAGCCACTCCATTGACTGAATGGTGTGCGGCTGAGTGCCTATGATGATATCTGCGCCCCAGTCTGCAAACTTCTGCGAAAGTGCATACTGGCTCTCCGAGATGACGTTCGTGGTCTCCACACCGAAATGAGCGCTCACGATAACGCAGTCGTACTTTTCCGCAGCGGACTTTATCTGCTGCTCAATAAGCTCCAGCTCGTCAAGATAAACAAGCTCGCACTCTGAGCCTTTCGGCAGAGACAGACCGTTGGTGTGCTCCATATAGCTCAGAAAAGCAAAGCTGATATCGTTCACCGTCAGGGTGCGGACGTTGTTCATGTCCTCCTCGTTGCGGTAGGCTCCGTATACCGGGATATCGGGGTGGTTGGTGCTCCAGTAATCGAGAGTGGAGAGCAGCCCAGCCTCGCCCTTGTCGAGGATGTGATTATTGCCGACGGAGATAACATCAAAGCCCAGCTCCACCATTTCGTCGCCCATTGCTGCAGGTGTGCAGAAACAGGGATATGTGGAGGGTGCGAACTCGTCCGTTACGATGGTCTCCTGATTGAGTATCGCCATATCCGCCTCGGCTATGTAGTCCTTGACATACTGATAGGGAAAGCTGAAATCGTAGCCCTCACCGCCTGCACGCACGCTTGCCTGATAATATATCGGCTGATGGATGAGGTTATCTCCCGCGCACACGATGCTCACCGAGGAAAACTGCGGCTCGGGCGGCAAAGCCTCCTCTGTAGGCTCGGCAGTGGTGGTGACGGTGGTCGTGGTGGCAGCTGTAGTTGCCTCCGCTGCGTCAACAACGGTATACTGCGGCACCGATATGGTGCTTTCCTCATTGCCTGCACAGGCGGTAAGCAGCATTATCGCAGCAAGCAGAAATGCGGACTTTCTTTTCATATGTATCAACTCCCGATCGTATATGTTTTATATGGTAAAGTATATCACATATTGCGCATAAATTCAATAGATAACGCAAAAAAGCCGCCACTGAACAACGTCAGAAGCGGCTTTGGTATCACTGTTTAAAGAAAAGCAGCAGGACGATCAAAGCGCCCGATACTGCGCAGATTATCCAGTTGCGGCGGATAGCACGATCCAGCTTATCGCCGCTGTTTCTCTTGTCGTCTCGTTTTGCCATAATGTCACCTCACAGGGAATCAGGTTATCTGCATATATTGTACACCAACAAAGGTGATTTTGTCAACCTCACACCCTGTTTATGATATATTCCAGAATATCCTGCATTACCTCCTGCCTGTTCAGCTCGAAAAGCAGCTCATGCCTTGCCTCACGGTAGATACGCAGCGTGACATCGCAGCCTATAAGCTCGAACATTCTTCTCACCCTGCGTACGCCGTAGCCGTATTCCCCGATGGGATCCATGCCGCCTGCAAGCAGCAGTATCGGCACATCGGTGCGGGTATCCTCCAGCACGCGGCGGCGGTTGCACAGCATCAGTGCGCTGATAAGATCACGGTAGCCTGCCACGGTGAAAGCAAAGTTGCACTTCGGGTCGGCACGGAACTTATCCACATTCTTGTCGTCACGGCTGAGCCAGTCGCTGGGGGTGCGGTAATTCTCCGTGCGCATATTGAAGATGCCGAGAGCAAAGTCCATGCCCCAGTCATAGCGCCACAGCTCGCCTTGCAGCTCGGTCATCGTCACAAGATGCGCCCTCAGTGCATCGAGCCACGGCACAGGCCCTGCGGTACCCATGAATATCGCGGCATTCCAGCGGTCTCCGGGGTATCGGGCAAAATAGATGCGCGCAAGAAAGCTGCCCATGCTGTGACCGATAAGGAAATGCGGAATATCGGGGAAACGCTCCTCCGTTATCCGTTTCATTTTGTGAAGATCCTGTGCCATGCGGATATGACCTCTGCTGTGCCCGAAATATCCCAGCATATCGTCGCTTTTCACGGAGTTTCCGTGGCCGAGATGATCGCAGCCCACGAGGGCGATATCGCTGTCGCAGAGAAAGCGTGCGAACTCGGTGTAGCGCTCGATATACTCGCACATTCCATGCGAGAGCATAACAACAGCCTTAGGCTCATCGGGCGTATAGATATAATAGTGGATAGCGCATAGCTTTGACGAGCTTAAAAACGAGCCGTGATATTTCTTCATTATTCCTCCCGTTAAGGATTGATCGCCTCTAATCTGTATATCGGCAGACCCATTTCTGTGAATCGGGTCTCATACTCTGTCATAATATTCCCCTCAAAGCTGCTCTTATGCAGATCGAGAGAAACATTCTTCATTGCAAAGCCGTTGGCGGAAAAATGCTCGATGGAGAACTCAAACAGGCGCTGGTTATCCGTTTTCTGATGTATCTCCGCACCGTGAGCCAGCACCTCCTTGTATATCTCAAGGAACCTTGTGTGGGTAAGGCGGTGCTTTGCGTAGCTCTCTTTAGGGAAAGGGCAGGAGAAGTTCAGATACAGCCTCTCAACGCTGTGCGGACGGAACAGATGATGCAGATACTCCGCCTGACCGAGACAGAATCGCACGTTCTTCATATCGCTCTCCATCAGCTTTTCCATGCCTGCAACGATAACGTTGGGGGTCTTTTCAATGGCTATGTAGTTGATATCGGGATTGCGCTTCGCAAGCTCAATGATGAACTGACCCTTTCCGCAGCCTATCTCCAGATGCAGGGGATTGTTGTTGCCAAAGACCCTCATGCTGTCAAAGAACAGCTCGTCCTTCAGCGGGTCGTCTGCAAACTCGTTCTGATTCTGCATATAGATCATCACCTCGGAGCAAGCGGCAAGTCTGTCCTCAAGGTGCTTTTTCTTTCTCATTCGCATAGTTGTTTACCTCTGTGTGTAGTATTAAAAAAGTCCTGCAAAAAAGCAGGACTCTGCTTACCTAAAAGACTGCTTTCAGGCGAACGAGAAAGTGCCAGATGCTAGAAACCCGCATAACGGCTAGGCTTTGTGCCTGCCGTTATGTGGAGTGACGACGCAGATGGTGCTTTATCGGCAGCCTGTATTTTTACGGTAATATCTTACCATACTCTGTGGCAAAAGTCAATATATCAGCTGATGGATACTACCTCGTAGCCTGCCTCGGTAACTGCGTTTGTCAGCACCTCGTCGGATACCTCGGCGGTCATTGTGACAACAGCTTTCTTTTCCTCCAGAATTACCTCTGCGCTTACTCCGTCAAGGGCGTTCAGAGCCTTCTCTACATGAGCCTTGCACATCTTGCACATCATGCCTTCTACGATCATTGTCTTTGTCATTGTTGTTACCTCCGTTGTTTCGTTGTGTGATATCTCAGGGGAAAGCATTCGGACGCTGCACTCCTGTACGGGATGCTCCGCCGTCCTGCCCTCCACGCCTTTTACCTTGAAGAATCTCAGCCGCAGCGCATTCGTAACCACGCAAAGGGAACTGAGGCTCATAGCCACCGCCGCGATCATGGGATTCAGCTTTATGCCGAACGGGATGAACAGCAGACCTGCCGCCAGCGGTATGCCCACGGAATTGTAGAAGAACGCCCAGAACAGGTTCTGCTTTATGTTGCGGATGGTTGCCCTGCCGAGGGATAGCGCAGCCGCCGCATCGCAGAGATCGCTCTTCATCAGTACGATATCCGCAGAATCTATCGCAATATCCGTACCTGCGCCGATGGCGATTCCCACATCCGCGCCTGCCAGTGCGGGAGCGTCGTTGATGCCGTCGCCTATCATGGCTACCTGCCTGCCCTTTGCTTTTAGTTCAGCGATATGCTCAGCCTTGCCTGTGGGGAGCACCTCTGCAATTGCCTCGTCAACGCCTGCCTGCGCACGGATGACCTCGGCGGTGCGCCTGTTGTCGCCTGTCAGCATGATAACGCTCATGCCCATATCTTTCAGCCGCTTTATAGCCTCGGGACTGCCCGGTTTAATGACATCCGCCGCCGCAACTATGCCGATGACTTTCTTCTCATCCGCAATATACATTACGGTCTTGCCCTCGTCGGAGAGCCTTTCAAAATCAGCCTGCGCATCGGAGACGTCGATATTCTTCTCCAGCATGAGACGAGCATTGCCAACGTAATATCTCTGACCGTTCACAACGCCTGTGACACCTCTGCCGAAAAGCGCCTCAAATCCGCTTGCCTCGCTTGCGGTGAGACCCATCTTCTCCGCCTGTGAGGTTATCGCAGCGGAAACAGGGTGCTCGGAGAGCCTTTCGATGGCGTATGCCGCGGCGAATGCGTCACTTTCGTATTCGATGATATCAGTGCAGAAGGGTCTGCCCTCGGTGATGGTGCCTGTCTTGTCAAGAACTATGGTATCTATCCTGTGCAGCTCCTCCAGTGCGGAGGCGGATTTTATCAGTATGCCGTTTTCCGCACCCTTGCCTGTGCCTGCCATTATTGCAACGGGAGTGGCAAGTCCCAGTGCGCAGGGGCATGAGATAACAAGCACGGAAATTCCGCAGGAGAGCGCATGGGTGAATTCATATCCCATCAGCAGCCATACAATAAAAGTGAGTGCTGCAATGCTCATTACCACGGGCACGAAAATGCCGCTTATCTTGTCAGCAATTCGGGCGATAGGCGCTTTTGATGCTCCTGCGTCACTCACCAGTGTGATTATCTGAGAAAGAGTGGTCTGCTCGCCCACCTTGTCTGCGCGGAATTTCAGGAATCCGCTGCTGTTGACGGACGCCGCCATTACGATATCGCCGACGGACTTCTCTGCAGGAACGCTCTCGCCTGTGAGTGCAGATTCATCGATAGCGCCGCCGCCCTCGACTATCACGCCGTCCGCAGGGATCCTCTGACCCGGACGGACTATGCAGATATCTCCCTGTGTTATCTCGGCGGTGGGTATGGTTACTTCCTCTCCGCCGCGCTCCACCACTGCCGTGTCTGGAGCAAGCTCGATGAGCTTTGTGAGCGCCTCGGCGGTCTTTGCCTTTGAGCGGCTTTCGAGATACTTGCCCACGGTGATGAGGGTGAGTATCATTCCCGCACCCTCAAAATACAGATCCATGTGGTAGCGGTGAACAAGCTCGGTATCACCTGTCTGCATGCCGTAAAGCATCATATATATCGCAAAGATGCCGTAGATGACCGATGCCGCAGAGCCTACCGCAATGAGGGTATCCATATTGGGTGAGCGCCTTGCAAGTGCCTTGAAACCCTTGATGTAATACGCCCTGTTGAGGTACATTATCGGCAGAGTGAGCAGAAACTGCGTGAAAGCGAATGCCGCTGCGTTCTCCTCAAGAAATGGCGGCAGCGGAGCGCCCAGCATGCTGCCCATGGAAACATACATCAGCACCAGCAGAAATCCCACCGAGCATATCAGGCGGCGTTTCATCTGCTTTTCTTCCTGCTTTTTTTCCTCGGCAGGGGCAGCCTTCGGAGCGGTTTCTCCCTTTACGGAGCAGCCGTAGCCTGCTGCAGTTACGGCGGCGATGATGTCGGTTTCTGTAATGCCGTCGTATTCCGCTGTCATGCTGTTGGTCATAAGGCTGACCTCCACATTGCTCACGCCCGAAAGCTGTCGCACCGCCTTTTCCACATGTGCAGAGCAGGCTGCGCAGCTCATGCCTGTTACATTGAATTTATTCTTCATATATCACCTTTGATTAGTATAGACTAACGCTCATATTATAATTATATCCCGATATATCAGTTTTGACAAGAATAAGAAAAAATATGACCGGAGTTTTCTTTTTGGGGCGCCGAGCCACAAAACGAACTGGGGGAAAACTCTTGTTTTCCCCCAGACCCCTTTAGCGCCTTGAACGCATTTGCGGAGCTGCGCTCCGAGTAATGGGGCTTTGCCCCAAACCCCACAAGCCTTTTTGAAAAAAGGCTTGACCTAAAAACCGATTCGCACTTCGTGCGGAAGTCGCTGGCAAATTCCGATTTTACGCCTCTGCGTAGACCTCTTCGGTCTCGTCGTAATCGGGATGATCCTCCACGCTCTGCGGCGGCAGCGCATCTGCCTTGCTGTCCGAGCGGAACAGCAGCTTCAGCAGTATCGGGGAGACGATAGACGATACGATTATCAGCAGGATAACAGATGTGAACATTTCAGGCGCTACAAGTCCGCTGGCAAGACCTTTCTGTGCCACGATGAGCGCTACCTCTCCGCGGGTCATCATGCCGATACCAACTTTAAGCGAATCCTTGAGATCATAGCGGAATATCTTTGCAACAGCGCCGCAGCCTATTATCTTAGTGATAAGTCCCACAACAACAAATGCGAGGGAGAACCACAGCAGATCAAGCGTAAAGCCATCCAGCGTGGTCTTTAAGCCGATACTTGCGAAGAATACGGGACCGAACAGCATATAGGAGCTGATGTCCATCTTACCTGCGATGTACTCTGCGTCACGCAGGTTGCACAGGATGATTCCCGCAACGTAAGCGCCCGTGATATCCGCAATGCCGAAGAAAGCATCAGCGCAGTAAGCCATCGCAAAGCACAGTGCAAGACCGAAGATCGGTATTCTGCGCTGGTGGAAGAACTTCTTATCGAGATACTTGAACAGGAAGTAGATAAGCACACCTATGCACAGCGCAAACACGATGAACAGCAGTGTTTTTATCACAACATCCATCAGCTTTGCGTCGGCATCCTTGAATCCGATAACGAAAGTGAGAACGATGATACCGATAACGTCATCAATGATCGCCGCACTGGTGATAAGCGTTCCGAGCTTGCCTTTAAGATGTCCCAATTCACGCAAGGTCTGCACGGTGATGCTGACCGACGTCGCGGTGAGTATCGTTCCCGTGAACAGGGCGGAGAAGAACTCCTCCGAGCCGATGGGGGCAAAGCTGTAAAAACAGGAATAAAGCAGGAATCCGCCCAACAGCGGCACCGCAACGCCTGCACAGGCTATGCATAAAGCCACGGGGCCTGTCTTGATAAGCTCCTTCAGGTTGGTCTCCAGACCTGCGGAGAACATCAGCAGCACAACGCCGATCTCTGCCATGATGGCGAGGAACTCGGACTCTCCCACAAGACCGAGAACAGACGGACCGATAAGCAGACCCGCCACGATCTGACCTGCCACCTGCGGCGCCTTCAGTTTTTTCGCACCCAGTCCCAAAAGCTTTGCAGCTATTATAATAATTGCAAGATCCTTAAAGCAAGTTATTGCATCCATACAATTGCCTTTCTCAAACACAAAAAATAGGCGCATTCACGCACCTTATAAATTATATATCCAACCGCATTCAAATACAAGGCTAATTCTTAACAATTATTTTCGCCTTAACGGTATATTTTTTGACAACAGGCACACAAATAACGTATATCGGGTGGAGAGGTGATATGATGTCGGAGCTATACAGAACCAAAAGAACGCTCGGTTGCGTGACGTATGGGCGGGTTATCCCGCTGGCGCAGCTGTCGGGAGTGACCTCACGGCGTTACGGCAGCTCGGGGTTTGCGGTGCTGCCGCCGTTCAGAGCAGGAGCATTCTTTGAAAGGCTCCTGCCCCGTGAGGTGAGCATACACGCCCCTGTTAACGGTGTTGTGACCGATAGCGGAGATGAACTGATATTCAGAACAGGCGACGGGATAAGCGTGGCGGTAACACTAGGCGTTACCGAGGGCTGTATGTGCAGAGTCGGCGGCAAGGTGAGGGCAGGAGAGATGGTGTGGATGCTCCCGAGGGAGCGGCTGCTTGGTAATGGTTCAGGCGGTATAATAACCGTGGGATTCCCTGACCTTGATCGTGTAACGGAGCTGCATATAATCGCAGGTGTGCGAAGAGCGGGGCAGAGCGCGGCATTCTACAAGCTGCGTCCTTTAATTAGCGCCGAAAAATAATGTTTTTTACAAAATGCTAAAATTTTTTTAAAAAAGTGCTTGACAAATCGAAACTGTTGTGATATAATTAACTAGTCGTTGGGGCGATGGCTCCCTCGTTCGTTTACATGGCGGCATAGCTCAGTTGGCTAGAGCACTTGGTTCATACCCAGGGTGTCATTGGTTCGAATCCGATTGCCGCTACCAAAACGGCCCGTTGGTCAAGAGGTTAAGACATCGCCCTTTCACGGCGGAATCATGGGTTCGATTCCCGTACGGGTCACCATCAACATTTGCTCACATTTGGCTTAACAAAGCCGATTGTGAGCTTTTTATTTTACTCTGAAAAAGCCGTTGTCCGCTGCTTGTCCGCTGACACGATGTCACGCACCAGAGGGCAACAGGCGCTATTCAGAAAATATCTGTGCAGAGTGCATTTTTATGCACCCTGCTTTTCTTTTTTCAGAAAGCCGAATGCGCCGTCCATCGCCTCCGCAACTCTCGCCTGTGCGGTCTGGAATTGATGGCAATATACATTCAAAGTTGTTGACGAGCAGCAATGTCCTAACGCTCCCGAAACAGTCGTAACATCAAGACCAGCCGAAATCAACGAGCTTGCCGCAAAATGGCGAAAGCTGTGCAGACCATAGAACGGCAGATTGTTATTCTCGCAGAATTCGCTTAACCAGCCGTAGGGCGTCTGATTGTTCATCGGCTCACCGTTCCACTTGGTGAATAATCTGTCCGTTTCTACCCATTTGTCGCCGCAGTTCAAGGCTTGCTCGTCCTGCTCTGCTTTCAGTTCCTTTAGCATATCCATAATGCTGTCCGCTATTTTCAGAGTACGCTGTGAACGCTTGGTTTTGGTGGTGTCGGTGTATGTACCACGTTCGGCGGTGTAATTCGAGGTACGGCGAACGCAGATTATGTTATGCTCAAAATCAATATCTTTCCATTCAAGTCCTAACATCTCGCTGCGTCTGAAACCGCTGTAAGCAATCAGATAGAAGAAAGCCTTGTACTTTATCGGCTCATCGGAGAGCCTCGTCAAAAGCAGCTCCATTTCTTCCTGTGAATAAATCTGCTTTTCCTTTACCTCGCCTTTGGGTATCGTTACCTTTGAGCAGGGATTATCGGAAAGCAAATCCATTTTTACCGCATAGCTGAACACATCTGAAACAAAGCTCAAATTGTGTCGGATAGTTTTCGGAGCAAGAGGCTTGCCTGTCTTTTCGTTAGCGCCCTCCTTTGCAAGAGAGTTCACGAACGCTTGTAACTGCCTGCCCGTAATCTTATCAATGCGAAGATGTCCGATAGCGGGATAAATGCGGTGGGTGAGCTGTTTCATCCGCTCGTATGTAGTGCTGCGTAGATTGAGCTTTGCATACTGCTCAAACCACTCCTCCGCAAGCTCCTGAAACTTGATAGCGGTTGTTCTGAAACCTCTGCTGCACTTCTCCTCAAACAGTACCGCTTGTCTTTGCAGTTCCTTTTCTATCTGCCTTTCGGTCATACCCTCGGCAGGTTTCCAAGTCATAGCTTGTTCCTTGTGATTGCCTTTTGTGTCGTATCCTACGGAAACTCGTATCTGATACGAATTTCCCCTTTTTCTTATGGTAGCCATATATTTAATCTCCTTTTAACCCTTTCATTAAACGTAGATTTATGACATACCCCTATACAAATCTATTTTAACACATTAAAGCCTAAAAATCAAGTATTTTCTTTTCAGATTTGTACAGGTGGGTTTTGTTCTGCACATCACGATACAGATTTATTCTGTACCGTACAAGTCGTGATTGACTTTTAGCTCATAATAGCTGTCCATAGTTGTCGGGGCATTGTATAAAGCTGTTATGAGATACGAACGGACATTACGCACATCTGTGGTATTATCTTTCAAGGTCATAAGCAAATACTCAATATGGCTGTTGGTGAGCTTGAGAAATCTGCTTTTGACTATTTCCTGTGATACATTCTCGCCGTTTACACGAATGTACTCCTTTTCCGAACAGATTACATCAAGCATTATCCCCACAAGCTCGTCAACTCTTTCTTTCTCGGAAAAACAATCATACTCTATGTTACTTTTTATGATTTCAAGATATGTGCTGCGTTCGTCTATCACATCTATCTCGTCTGATATGATTGATAGATTAAGATTATTATCTTTAGTTTTATTATTATGTTTATATAATAGATTGTCCGATGTGTGCAAATCTGTTTGCTCACTTTCGTCAAACTGGTCTGTCTTATCCGTACAAACCGTTTTGTCATTTACGACATTTTCCAAAGTATGCTCAATGATACGAAAATATCTTCGTGCAGGCAAACCTTTTACGCTGGTTTCGATAAGCTCAGCTCTCACAAGCGTATCTATACCACGCTCCTGCTGTCTGCGTGTAAGTGAAGTGCTTTCCTGCAAGTCGGCTATCGTGGAGTAAAACCAGCCGTCATCTTTCAGCATATCGTGCTGTAAGTAATACAAGTGCTTTCCGAGCAACGCTCCGTAAAGTATCGCCGCATTCACTCCCAAAGCGTGAGCGAGAGGACGGTTTACGGAAATGCTGTTCCCTGAATTGAAAAGATTTAAAAACTCGCTGTTCATATCTTGCCACCTCCGTTGAAATACGCAACAAGAGCTGCCTTCGGAACGAGTATCTTGCCGTTCTTGCCCTGTCCAGTTCGTACAGAGGGTATTTCCTTTCGTGCGATGAGCTGGCGTACGGTGTACTCGTTAAGTCCCTTGATGACCTCGCTGCACTCCCGAACGGTGAGCATTTCAACTTTTTCCTGCTTTGTTTCTTTCGGTTCTGTTTCGCTCTCGTTCAAGCTATTCAGCAGTATTGATATCTGCTGTAAGATTTCCTGTGTTTTTTCGTGTGACATAGAATTATCCTCCTTGAAGTTGGTTATTTCCGAAATATCTTCGGCTGACTAAATTCTATCACACCGCATTGACAAAGGCAATAGGTTGTGCTATGATATACAAGGATAGCGTTTTGCGAAAATGCTATATTCTACACTAACAAATCGCTTTATAATACGCATTTAAGCGTTATGTTACTTTATCCTTGTAAGGAGTGGAAATACACCACACACTACAAAATAACGAACTACACCAAAATAAAACACAAATTACCACAATACAAAAATCACATTATCCTTGTAAGATTTTTAAAAAATGAGGTGCTTTTATGAATTATGAGAAGAAATTTGATATAAATTACGATTATGAGCTGGTATTACTGCTTTCAGATAACTGCGAAACACTTATCGGCGGCTCGTCAAAAAATATCAAGAAGTCATTGAAAGATACCCATAACCCTAACCTTTCGGTCAAGGATTTAGATGTATTTTTTCGGGAACAGTCTCTCGGAACTTTCGCTATTGATGTATGTGAATCGTCACAAAGTCTGGAACGGTTACAGGAGCTTGTGGACAAGCTCTACGCTAATCTATGTGATAAGAACACAAATAACCGCAAGGTTGCTGAAACGCTGAATAATCTTGATGTAATATTTAAGATTGACAAAAGCAGCACCGCAAGACTTATCGCAAGAACTATTTCAAAATGGTATGCTGCGGCAACCGATATGTATATGAATGCACATTTCGGTCTTGGATTAAAGCAGGCTGAACGTGCGGAGCTTGGAGAACAGTTCAGATATGATGTAACGGAGCTGATAAAGAATACCGCAACTACGCTGAAGAAAAAATCTCCACAAAAAGCGGAGATTTCAAATGTTGTTCAGATTGACAGCATTGATATTTCTGAACTGCTGCGTATGTATTCAGATTACTTAAAGAGCAGAAAGATTTATCATATTCAATGCAAGTTGTGTAATAACTATTTCCTTGCAGGCTCGCAGAATTCACTTTATTGTGAAGATTGCAAGATGCTCCGTAAGAAGAACAGCAAGGCAGTATACAAACAGAAATGTACCGATGAAGTTCATCATATGCGACAAACAGTAAAGTATCATCTTGAAAATTTCATTCATAAAAGCAAAATATGGGTTACTCTTTCTGACGCTGAAAGAGCTGAGTATGAAAATTTTCGTAAAGAATATATTCGTACATCAGCGGCTATGCTGCGTGAATATGAAAAAAGCGGAGATACAAAGCTGGAAAATGAAATCAAGACTTACATAAACGATACGGATAGTAAAAGAGCTGACCTTGAAGCTAAATTTATAAATAACAAAGCAGACGCTTGACTTTTATGCTTTAATATGTTAAACTCTAATTGTAACAAGAATTGCGAAAGGAGTTTACTTATGGAGAAAATCAGACAAGTATGGTGCGAGGAAGATAGCTGCTACTACCCCGAAATCAAGATTGAGGACGGCAGGACTTACAAGCTGGATGAAGAAACATTCGTATATCTCGAACAGCTCGACCTCGGTCTAACAGACGAAGAGCAGAAACTTATGGAAAACCCTGTTGACCGCTGGGGACAGGAGTGGCGGAAATTTATGCAGACGAATTATCCCGAAGATATTCCGTCTCTGCAAGGACGGCTCAAATGGGAGATTATACCCAGACAGGTAGACAAGGAATGTTGGCAGATGTGGGAGCTGCTACGAAAACAGTATGCGGCGAATAATCCTCGCCCTACTACTTTTCTTGAAATTGCGAAATGGGAGAAAATGAGGTCGTTCGTAATCGAACACGAAATTATGGAGCAGGTAGTTTTACAGTATAGGGCATAACGGCAAAAACAGCAGGGATTTAATTCTCTGCTGTTCTTCTGTTTCGGGTGGTTTAATAAAAAACGAAATTTTCGTTATATTAAAGTTTCGATGATTTTTGCGATTCTCGCAAAAACGGGGGTTTTAGGGGAAATGCTCCCCTAACGAAAATGTGCTGTTGGAAAACGAAGTTTGACAAAAGTACAATTGAGTATTGTACTTTTGACTGAATTTATTAAAAATTTCAGATTACGAAATAGCTCTATTGGAAAACGGAGTTTGCCAAAAGTGCTATTGAGTATAGCACTTTTTACCGAACGTCGGTAATTTCAAAGAGCGAAATCCGCAAAATCTGATTTTTTAAAAAATACGTTGCGGCTCAATTTTTTCGGTTTTTGCAAAAATGAGAGTTGACGGAAATTTGCAATTTTATGAGAAATGAAGATTTTTAGGATTTGCCCCGCAGGGCGAAATTGCGGCTTTTGAGAGTTCACCTCTCGAAAGTGCTATTGAGTATAGCACTTTTTAGCGAAGGCTGATAATTTCTCGGAGCGAAATTTTGATTTTTTACATTTTCGCTTAAGACGACTTATACGCATAAAACAAAAATCAGCTGAAACCATAAAAAGTTCAGCTGATATTTTTATTCAATTTCTTGCTCCAGACTATCAAATTCTTCCGAACTGAAAAACTCGCCAAGCGACATTTCAAGACCGTCGCATAAAATCTTAATTGTTGTGATCGAAACATTATGACGAGATTCATCAAATAAGCTGTAGACCGTTGACGGAGTGATACCTGCTATATTGGCAAGTTCATTCGCAGCTATATTTCGCTCTTTGCAGATATTCTTAAATCTTTTTACGACTGCATTTTTTACAGCAGACATATCAATCACCAACTTTCCGATTGTTATCATTATACATTTTTGTACGTTTATGCGTATACGCACTTGCGTATATTAAATGAAAATGATATAATTCGGGTGAGGTGATTATTTATGAAAAAAGAAAATACTGCGATGTTTATTGGACACAGTCAATGTTATAATCTGAACAGGACAATGCTGAAAGAAAAAATTATATTTCTGATTGAAAATGGAATTGACACTTTTCTCTCGGGTGGTATGGGTGAGTTTGACCGAGCAGCAGCCCACGAAGTCCATCGGCTGAAAAAACAATATCCGCACATAAAGAACAAACTCGTTATTGCTTACCTAAATACAAAGATTGATGACAAGGAAATATATGACGAGATTGTTTTTCCAGAAGGACAAGAATTCTGTCACTACAAGGCTGCTATTCCAAAACGGAACAGATATATGGTTGAAAGCTCCGCATATGCAATATGTCACGTTACTCATAGCTGGGGTGGTGCTGCCACTACTTATAGGTTGGCTGTGAAAAAGGGGGTGGAGATTATTGATGTATAGATAACTTTGCTCTATCAAGCATTGTGTAATTTCACAGAAAAATCTTTATATCATATTGCCTTTTTTGTCATTTAGTGCTATACTATACATGTATATCTATTTTTAATCAGAGAGGTTGTTTTTATGGCTAAAGCTAAAACCGCAAAAGAAATCAGTATGGAAGAAGCACTTTGGAAATCCGCTGATAAATTGCGTGGCTCTGTTGAGCCTGCTGAATATAAACACGTTGTATTAAGTCTTTTTTTCTTAAAGTTTGCAAGTGACAAGTTTGAAAAACAGCGTAAGACAATTATTGAGAAATACGGAGAAAAATTCGCAGATAATATTGCTTTCTATACAAAAGACAATGTTTTCTACCTCCCTGAAGAAAGCCGTTGGTCTTACATAATGGAGCAGGCAAAGCAGGATGATATTGCTTTGAAAATCGATACAGCTTTATATACAATCGAGAAAACTAATCCTGCGTTAAAGGGTGCGCTGCCTGATAACTACTATTCTCGTTTGCATATTGATACAACAAAACTCGCCTCTTTGCTCGATGAAATCAACCGTATGAATACCGATGACGAGGAAAACGACATCATCGGACGAGTATATGAATATTTCCTTAGCAAATTTGCTCTTGCCGAAGGAAAAGGCAAGGGAGAATTCTATACGCCAAAATGTGTTGTTAATTTAATTGCAGAATTAATCCAACCTTATAAAGGGAAAATTTATGACCCTGCATGTGGTTCTGGTGGTATGTTTGTGCAATCGATGAAGTTTGTTGAAAAACATCATGGT
>JAZKZL010000307.1:0-3092 GCA_045612645.1 Oscillospiraceae bacterium | reverse complement strand
GGAGGATGAATTTGCCGTTATCAATTATCTTGACGATCCCGCAGATATATCCGCTACAGTGGACACCGCTGTCAAGAAATTCTACAGCAACGTTGAAAAATACAACGCCTCCAGCGGTCTTGACTATTATGTAGAGGTCAATTGCGGCTACATATCAGCCATGCCCGGCTGGGAAGGCACATTCGCAAACCTCACAAAGCGTGCAACGGGTGAAATGTATATCAACCGCGTAAGGAGAGGTATGGGTGCTGCCACCAAGGAGCGCATCACGCCGAAGGAGCATTACAACAAATTCAACACGCTTATCGATCACAACCTGTTCAGCTATCACTTCCAGCCCATCGTCAATGCAAAGAACGGCGATATAGTAGCCTATGAGGCTCTTATGCGCACCGATCCAAGCATAGGCATGAACCCTATGGAGGTCATTGAGACCGCAGAGGCGTACAGCCGTCTTTATGAGATAGAAAAGCTGACCATGTTCAATGTCATGGAGCGTTTCGTGAAGGATCGCAGCTGCTTTAACGGCTGCAAGGTATTTGTGAACTCCATCCCGGGTTATTTTCTTACAGAGGATGATAACGCCGAATTCGGAAGACTCTATGGCTCTTATCTCGATGATATAGTGTTTGAGATAACCGAGCGTGACACCATAACCGATGACGAGCTTACAACGCTGAAGCACCTGGGCAGCCACGAAAACGAGATCGCTATCGACGACTATGGCACAGGACATTCCAATATAGTAAACCTGCTGAGATATTCGCCGCAGGTGATCAAGATAGACAGATTCCTCATCACGGATATCCACAAGGATGTGAATAAGCAGATGTTCGTTCGCAGCACTATCGAGCTTGCAAGACTTAACGGCATCAAGGTGCTTGCAGAGGGTGTTGAAACATCAGAAGAACTGCAGACCGTGATAAGCTTTGGCGTGGATCTCATTCAGGGCTATTACACCGCGCGCCCTGCCCCAGAACCGATTGCCGAAATAAGCGAGGAGGTTCGCAACGAGATACTGAGAGCAAACCCGCTGTTTGTTTCGGATTATTAACACACAAAAGCCCCCGATCTCCGTTACGGAAGATCGGGGGCTGTATTATTTGCTATCAATCGATATAGCTGTTGATGATGTTATCGATAGCGGATGCGTATTCTTCGCTGTACTGCGCCCAGGACGCGCCGCTGAATATAGGCTCATCCAGAATGATATTGCAGATATCATTCATTTCCTGATTAAAGCCCCAGCAATCGTCAAACGAGAAGTTGAATTTTTCGGGATCCGTCATATCCTGCAGCAGGTCATAAACACGCTCATCCCACACGAGAGTCCATTTCTGCATACCCTCGTATTTGCCTGAGGTATATGTGACCTTAGCGGGGTTTATAGCATCCTCACGGGCAGTGGCGAGCAGTCCCTCATCCGTCTGATACACTCTGTTGAGATTTATCCAATCCACCGCACCCTTCATGTTTGGCGCGCCCTTGGGAACAAGATATCCGAAGGTGTCAAACGCAATGTTGTAGGAATCCGATGCGGGATCTCTCGGGAACGGCACAAAGGCAAAATCAGAGGGAACGCCGCAGATATCATTCTCAACGCCTGTGGGATTCTGCATCTCTTGAGCGGCTGCGGAATAAGTCCATTCGGGATTCATGCCGAGGAAAAGGAGCTTGTGGCTGTTTTTTGCCCAAAGCTGCGGAGAAACCCAATCGCCGAACTCTCCCTGATATACCAGTCCGTCACGATACAATCCCGAACAGAACTGCATGGCTCTTGCCACATCGGGAGAATTGATATTGTTCACGATGGTTCCGTCTGCTCTTACATCGATAAGGTTTGTGCCTGTGGTGGCGATGAAACTCATGCCGCCCTCGCCGTTATAGCCGATATTGCCCTCCTCTGCGTTGCACCAGTCTATCAGCAGCTGACGGAAGGTATCCCAAGTCCAGTTGTTCTGCATATAAAGATCATAGGGGTCTGTCAGCTGGTATTTTTCAAGCGCGGCACGGTTATAATTGAGAGCAAAGTTAGTGGTGATCTTGTAAGGATAGTAATAGTGCTTTCCCTTGTACGCAAACTGCTCGATAGAATCGGTCATGCCCGACCACAGAGCAGTCGTCATATCGATATGCTCATCAAGAGGCTCGTACATATTCTTGCTTATGCCGTACGGAAAGGAAAGCCACTCATAGCGCACGATATCGGGAGAATCACCTGATGCGATCAGCGTTCCCAGCTTTTCAAAATAGCCTGCTCCGCTGGGACAGGAGATATATTCGATCTCGCCGCCGTACAGCTCGCTGGTGAAGATTTTGCACTGCTCTGCCGAGCTGCCGTCATTGAACAGATCATAGTAACCAAGCCAAGTGATCTTGCCTGAATTTCCGTCAGGCACGAAATTTTCTGTACCCAGCACCTTGATCTCCGCATCTGTGGACGCATATTCATCGGGATCAACAGTGGTCTGCGGCTGCGAAGTTGTGGCAGACGGTGCTGATGGCTGCGAGGATGTCTGCGCAGGAACACCGCCTTCATCGCAGGCAGTGGCAGACAGGATGAGAGATACAGCCGCAACAGCAGACAAGAATCGTTTACATTTCATATTACGCCCTCCAAGAAATTTATCGCTGACGTTCCGTTAATGAAACATCGCTGAAAACGACACAATTAATTGCTTTATCTTTATAACTTAATTTTACCACACCGCAGTTAATTTGTCAATCAATAGTTGAGGTCATCCCGATATTATCGGTGCAGTTTTCGTTCTGAATTTCCATCATCTCTGAAAAACACTTCCGCCGAAATACTCACCGCACATCGTAATAAAACTCATCCGCCGCCTGTCTGTCCCTGCCTGTGAATATCCTCTTTGTGAGCTTTCGGTTTTTCAGCAGATACCAGTCACCGAACTCATCGAATTTGCGGCTGGAGGTCAGCACAACACCCCTTTTCAGCGTGCCGTATTTCTTGCCGTACCTTTTGCCGAGTGCCTTCAGCCGCTTTGCGAAATCAGCGTCCTCAAGGCTCACTAAGCTCTCATCAAAGCCGCCGAGCTTATCAAAATCCTTTCTTCTGAACCAGAACATGG
>JAZKZL010000306.1:0-2463 GCA_045612645.1 Oscillospiraceae bacterium | reverse complement strand
CTGCTCCGTCATAAACTCCCGTGGTCTCGGTGCCGAGGAAGAGTCCTCTCTCCTCGCAGAAGAACGCCACGGAGCATTTCGTATGCCCGGGCATATTCAGCACGGTAAAACGCATTGCGCCCGCCTGAATGGTGTCGCCGTCCTCGCAGGGGATGTCCACCCGCAGCTCGTCGCCGAGAAATTCGTACTCCGTCACGCCGCACTTTGCAGCGAACTTTGCGTCAAGCTCCCGCATGACCGCTTTCGCGCCATCACGCTTGAAGATTCCTGCCGCATAGGCTCCCGCAACCACCTTTGCCTCGGGATATCTGCGCAGGATATATGCGCTGCCGAGGGCGTGGTCATAATGGGAATGGGTCAGGAAGATGTAGTCAAGCCTCCGCTCCCCCAGTACGGCACGGATGTTCTCCGCAACGCCAAAACCCGTAAAGCCGAAACCCGTGTCATAAAGGATGGCTGTCTCGCCGTCGTCTATAAGAAAGGCGCTGTCGCCTTTCTGCACTCTTACGTCTGTTATTTTAAGGTCATTCAGCATATTTTTCAAGATTATCCCAATCAATGTCTCCGTCATCTATAAAGCCGCTGTTTTCAGCTTTCTCGATCTGCTCACGCTCTTTGGGTGTGACCTTTGTAAAATCACTGTCCCATGCAAGAACAAGTCTCTTGATGAACTCATACGCAAGCTGCTGCTCGCTGTCAGGCAGAAGCTCCAGCATTGTATTGATCTCCATCTGTAATGTTGACATACGATCACTCCTCACTTATAAATATCACCCCGTGAGCCTATATCCAGTATATACAGGACTTCAAGCTCACCGTCTGTTCCATACTTATATAGTTCTGCCCTCATAACATATAATATCACTTTTCCGCATTTTTATCAAGTCCTTTCAGGGCAGATTCGTCTGCGGAGATCGCATTATATTACTTTTTCCGTCAAAAATCAAGCTAAGAAAAACATTAAGCGCTTGACATTCAGCGCAAATATGGTACAATATATCTATACGATAAATCTCTCACAAGAAAGGTACTCATCATGCAGAACATAAAATGGAAGACCTGTTTCCGTGTGGGTCTTACGCTGATACTGGTGTATCTGTGCATTTATTACTGGGCAAAGGTCTCGGGATTTATAGGCACGCTGCTGTCGGCGCTGGTGCCGCTGGTCATCGGCTGCTGCATAGCCTATCCGCTGAATATACTCATGAGCTTCTATGAGCGGCACTATTTCCCGAAGTCGCAGAAGAAGATAGTCACCAAAACAAGGCGCGGCGTGTGCCTAGTACTTGCGATAATAACCCTCATCGCCATCGTGGCACTGGTAACATGGCTGGTGCTGCCGCAGCTCGTTGAGTGTATCAACCTGCTGATAGATAAATTCCCCGACGCTATGGAAAAGCTCGTTGCCCTGCTGGAAAAGACAGGCATCGTGCCCGAGGATATCATCGCGTCCCTCTCCACCGTGGATTGGCAGTCAAAGCTCGGAGATATCGCAAAGGTGCTTACATCGGGACTCGGCAGTGCCATGAATATCGTGATAAACACCGTTTCCTCCGTGGCATCCAGCGTCACATCCACCGTTATCGGCATAATCTTTGCGGTGTACCTGCTTGCGGGTAAGGATGTTCTCGGCGCTCAGTTCACACGCATGATGCAGAAGTACATGAGTCCGAAAATGTACATCAAGACGAAGTACCTCATCCATGTGGCAGACGATTCTTTCCACAAGTTCATCGTGGGACAATGCACCGAGGCTGTGATACTCGGTCTGCTGTGTACGCTCGGAATGCTGCTTTTGCAGCTGCCTTATGCTCCAATGATCGGCGCACTCACGGCGTTCACCTCGCTCATTCCCGTTGTCGGCCCGCTTATCGGCGGCGGTGTGGGCGCATTCCTGATACTCACCCAGTCCCCTGTTCAGGCGCTGATCTTCCTGATATTCATTGCCGTGCTGCAGCAGCTTGAGGGAAATCTCATCTACCCTAAGGTGGTGGGAGATTCCGTGGGTCTGCCGGGAATATGGGTGCTTGCCGCAGTAACAGTCGGCGCAGGAATCGGCGGAATCCTCGGCGTGCTGCTGGGCGTTCCTGTTGCATCTATCCTGTACAGACTGCTGAAAGAGGATATCCGCAAGCCTAAGAGACCCATCAGGGCGGAGGTGAAGTCCTCCCAGCCTGCCGAAGAGCATCACAAGGCTGCGCAGCCTGCGGATGAAAACGCCGCAAAGGAGCCTGTCGCAGAATCAACTCCCGAGGTAAAGGCTGAAGAAAAAACTCCCGAAAAGCCTGCCGCAGAGCCTGCGAAGAAGTCCGCTCCCGCACCGAAGAAGAGCTATCCGCAAAAGAAAGCAAAGCGCAGAAGATGATATACCTGCCCGAAGTTCAATACTTCGGGCATTTTTATTGCTTAGTAGCCGTAATATTTGCGCAGGATATCCTTTGTGACCTCGTCCATATCGATGCT
>JAZKZL010000305.1:0-3190 GCA_045612645.1 Oscillospiraceae bacterium | reverse complement strand
GAATTTCAGTGTTCTATCTGCTTCAACAAATGTTTCCTCAGCGTAACTATTGCTAATCAGATCAAGATGTATTTCCGCAAGATAAAGCACCAGCTGACAGAAGTGTCGATAAGCGACCCGATAGACTCGGACGCCGAGGGCAACGCACTCACTCTGGCAGATATCTGCAGCTCCGACATCAACGTGGAGGAGGATGTTATACTGAAAATAAACTCCGAAAAGCTGCACCTTTTCATTGAGGAGGTTTTGGACGATCGTGAGCGTGAGATCATCGCCAAACGCTACGGCATCCCCGACAAGTACGGACGTGTCTGTAAGCCGATGGCTCAACGGGAAATTGCTAAGGAGCTGGGGATTTCACGGTCGTATATCTCGAGAATTGAGAAACGGGCGCTGGAGAAGCTGAGGGAGAAGTTTGGATAGAAAAACCTCCATGCAACAGCTTTCGGATATGTGGGTAAGCTGTACATTAAGGGTGTAAGATATCGTGTACTCAAAACGGCATTTCATGCATAAATATGGCACTTCACACACAAATACGCCTATTCATACGCTATTCTGACCAGTTAAACGTAAGTTATTGAAACACATCAATTTTAATAGTAGAATAATATTGTAATAATACAATTTAATGGATCTTGCTGTTTTCCGATTATGATCTCAAAGACTACGCTACGATTATTCGGGAATGCCAACAAATCATATTGCACAACAGCTATTGCTGTTCGGAGATGATATCCAATCAGGAAAGGATGAACTATGAAGAAAATCATAAACACACTTCTGTCAACCATGATATCAACAGCTATCATGCTTCAGCAGCTCCCGCTGTCTGCCTTTGCTGCGCAGATGAAAGAAAGTATTCCTGCGTTTGCACAGGGCACATATAACGATATCTCCACTGATGCTGAAACTGCCGACGACAACTTATATTCGATCGACTATGATCCCAACGGAGGCGTACTTACCTACGGAACGGTTGGCAGTGTAGGTGCCTGTGCAGAAAACGACACCAACAACGAGATCTACAACGGTTCAAAGTTCAGATCATTCCCGACATATTACTCACAGCTTCGCGACACAAACGGACAGCTTATGTTCCCGGAAGCTGGTACGGCAGGCTACGACTACACTGAAATGCTGACCTACGCCATCGACACCGAAGCAAACAACTACGCAGCAGGCAGGGACACCTACGAGATACGCATCGAAGAGGGCGTGTACTACCTTGGCGGCACCCTGAAAGTATGGGGACATTTCAGTCTCAACGGTGTGTACGGCAAAACGATATTCGTATGCGAAAGCGACGATACCGCAGTATTCAAAGCCGCAACCAACCAGACTTACTACGAAAGTGGCAGCATTACCGATATAACCTTCGTAGCCAAGGATGCACTGCCTGAATTTTCTTCGGACAACGGCGATGCCATCCACAGCAACGCACTCAACCCCTCAATAAAGCCCGTCAGCGACTACTACTTCATGCAGGGCATGAATATCTCATGGTTCAGGCTGGGCAACTGCACTATCTCGGGCTTTGCTGCTCCACTTTCGGGCGTAAAGGGACATATGTGCTCGCACATCATGGACAATACCTTCGGACCGTGTATAGTCGCACTCAACGGCACACATTTCATCGACTGCTTCATCCACGACAACTATTTTTACGGCGGTGTTATCGAACGTGACGGTCACATGGATCTGCCGCTGTTCACCACGGGAATCGGTCCGAATCTTACCACCATCAATAATAACTACATCGAAAATTTCTTCTACGGCAAGGGCGAATCCGACACTTACGGCGTGACATACAGCAACAACACCTACGATCACGTTTACGGTATCCAGTTCTTCTCCGCAGGCGATTCCACCAACGCTGTTTCCCAGTGTCTGTTCAAGAACAACACCTACTCCGACATCGCAGAGATGTTCGAAAATCTGGGTTACGTTGCCTACAACGAGAACAACAAAGGCAGCAACGCTTATGTCATCCACTGCAACCTGTATACACAGGGCGAAAAATCTTTCAACAAGATGTCGCCCGACAACAACTCCTACATAATCTTCCTCGACAAAGGCATGACGCTGACACAGTGCAGATTTGAAGAGGCCGACATGAAGGATACCGAGCTGTTCCGTTTTCTGTACTGTTCAACATCAGCCCGACAAAAGGGTTACTGCAACATCCAAATACTGGACAACTCCTATATGCTCGGCTCCTTCCACAAGGACAGCATCCTGCGTGATAACATAAACCTCAAGGACAACGGCGTAAGTAAAGAATGGCATCTGAAATTCCTGCTCTCAAAAAAGACCTCGCCTGAGGCTTGCGTCTACTACGACCCTATCTCCGACACAAAGATCGATCTCTCCTGCTTCTATGACCCTGATGGCAACAGTACTCTCGGTTACGAAAGCAAGGGAAATGTCGGTGCGGACGAGAAAGCACTTTCCGCAAACGTTGCAAGGCAATACTACAACGATATCAAAAGCGACAGGAACGTCGTTTATCTGACAGATTTCGGTGCTGCTGCAGATGATATGGGCAGCGACAGCGTGAGCATCCAGAAAGCCTTTGACACCATCGCCGAAACAGGCGACATACTCGTCGTCGAGGGCACATACAACATCACAACGCCCATACTGTTACGCGGTGGCAAGACCTACCGTGTTATAGGCAACGGTGGCAAGACATCCCAGAACAACACGCTCGTCGGCGGCGGTTTCTCCGTTGACGCATACAGCGATATGCTAAACGCATCTGGTGCTTTCGTTCAGGATGCAGACGATACAGGAACGATAAGCGGGTATTTTATCGGCATCAACGCTTATCCTAGCAACATCGGTCATTCAAGCGGCCGCAAAGGCACGCTGTTCTATCAGGTGCGTTTCAAAGATATGTTCATATCTGATTACCGTTACGGCTACTTTGACAGCACATTCGAGGAATGTCACTTCAGGAACACCATCATTGAAGAAGGATATAACCACTATAATTCCTATGGCATCATGAAGGAATGTGTGTTCGAAAATTCCCTGCACCGCAACTGCTACGCAACAGGTAGCCACTGCAATTACGGCAACGGCATATCCTATGCATATTACCTCACGGACACCGACTTCATTTGTTCCACAATGCGTGGCAACTGGATAGAATTCATGCAGATGACCAACGGTTTCAGACTCTCCG
>JAZKZL010000304.1:0-1636 GCA_045612645.1 Oscillospiraceae bacterium | reverse complement strand
GGGCGAGGTCGGAGAACGCCTTGCCGCTGAGCTGCACGCCGCCTGGTACCACTGCGGGCAGACCTGTCAGGGATGCGGGAGCAGTATACAGAGCCTCATCATAGGAGATGTACTTGTTTGCCTTTACGTCGTCCATGGTGTACTTATCCTTGCCGCAAGCGGGGAGCAGCACAGCGTCGAACTCGCCGAACAGCTCTGCGAACTTCTCGCATACAACACGGCGGATGCGCAGGGACTTATCGTAAACTTTCATGTAATTATCGGTGGAAAGAGTCTCAGAGCCAAAGAGGATAGCGGTCTTGAGAAGCTCACCGAAAGCCTCGGTGCGGCTGTTGGTGTACAGCTCGTCGATGGTCTTGTAGTTCTTTGTGCGGTAGCCGTACTTCACGCCGTCAAGACGGGAAACGTTGTTGCACAGCTCAGCGCTCATGCAGACATTCCATGCGGTCTTTGCGAGAGCAAGCACTGCATCGTCCACCTCAACGAACTCCACGCCCTGCTCTGCCATAACATCGCAGAAGTGGCTGAGCTTTGCACGGGTAGCGTCGTCAGCGGAAGCGGTGATGGAAGCTGCAACAGCGACCTTCTTTATCTTTGCGAACTCTGCGCCGCTCTTCAGCTTTGCGCACTCTGCCTCGGAAAGGCTGGTGCCGTCCTTGTCATCGTGACCCGCAATAGCGGAGAGGATCTCGCCGCAATCGGCAGCGGAGTTTGCCATAACGCCTACAGTTTCGCCCGAGCAAGCCACTGCAATGGTACCAAATCTGGAAACTGTGCCGTAAGTGGGCTTGATAAAGGTCTTTCCTGCGAGAGCCGCAGCACGTCTGGGAGTGCCGTTTACATCGAAATTCAGCACTGCCTTTGCGCCGTCGTTCAGTATCTCGGCAGATGCATTTGTGAGAACGCCGTCCTTTTCGCAAGCGCCGAAATAAGAGGTCTCGCCCAGCAGATCGATGGAGAACTCACCGATGTTAGCCTTGCCGCCGATAGCATATCCTGCGGCAGCGAGTCTGTCGATGACCTCAGCGCCGAAAAGGCTCATGTAGCCCTCCAGCATTTTAGAGCCTGCTGTGGTGGGCATATCCTTTGTGAGGAAAAGATCGTCAAGAACAACTGCGTTTGCAGAGTCCTTCTTGTTAAGATATAAGTTCATTCGTCTGCCCTCCTATCACTCTAACAGGCGGGGTACCTGCCAATAGCCGTCTGTGGCCTCGGGCGCACCCTGCTGAAGCTCGTCACGGGTGAACAGCTTCTTCTCAACGTCCTCACGGACAACTGTCATGATGGGCATAACGTGTACCATTCTCTCCACCTGCTCGGTGTCTGCGGAGTAGAGCTTGTCGATCTCCTGCTCCTGCTTTGCGAAAAAGGCAAGGAAATCATCCCTCTGCTCATCGGTGAGAGCAAGCTGGTTGAGCTTTTCAAGCCTTCTTAAAACATCTCTGTCCATGTGTTTATCCTTTCAAAACATTACGTTCAATCTATTACGTTCAACCTAAGGCGAATCGTCATTATCGGCGGGCTTGAAACAGCCCGCCCTATAATGATACAAATTAATCTCTAACCTTAATGTGAACCTCACGCAGCTGCTGCTCTGTAACATCGCCGGGAGCGCCCATCATTACGTCCTGAGCAT
>JAZKZL010000303.1:0-1403 GCA_045612645.1 Oscillospiraceae bacterium | reverse complement strand
TCCTCCATACATTAATTCGAGCATCTCTTTCATCTCGTCGAGGGTAAGCTCGCACAGCCGTGCCTTTTCACAGGCCTTTGCGAGAAGCTCCTCCGTCTGACGGATGCTCTCTTCACGCAGAAAATCCGTGTTCTGCGCCTTAACAAAGCAGCCCTTGCCTGCGAAGTTTTCGATGAACCCCTCACGCTCCAGCTCCTCGTAGGCACGCTTCGTGGTGATTACGCTGATGCGCAGCTGCTGAGCAAGCACTCGCATTGACGGCAGGGCGTCCCCTGCGGCAAGCTCGCCGCTCATTATGTGAGCCTTTATCTGAGAGATTATCTGCTGATAGATAGGCTCATCCGTTGAATTGCTGAGAATGATATCCATGGTGCACCTCTGTAGAAATTGTATATATACGATATACACAGTATAGCATGGATATACACAGTTGTCAAGGGGTGCGGAAAAATATTTTCAAAATCTTTTTTTATTGCCATTTCCAAGGAAATATGCTACAATATATCCATCAAACATAAGGAGAAACAGCATGGATATACGCATAGATATCAGCAAGGCAAACACATGCAGCAATAAGCTGTACCGTGGCGCAGGCATGGTGAGCGGCAACAATTCCTCGCGCCTGCTGCTGGATTATAAATACGAATCTCCCGAGCGCTATAACGAGATTTTGGAGCATATCTTCGGCGCGGACGGCGTCGGCGTGAATCACCTGAAGCTTGAAATGGGCTCGGATATCAATTCTTCCTCTGGCACTGAGCCTTGCGTTAAGCGCAGAGAGGACGAAAAAGCCGATGTCTGCAGGGGAGCAGGCTTTCAGCTTGCCGCAGATGTAAAGGCAAAGTATCCCGATGTAACTCTCGATATGCTTTACTGGAGCGAGCCTGCATGGGTCACCGCCGCTGCGGATGTCTATGACGCAAGATACAGATGGTACAAGGAGACTCTTACAGCAGCCTATGAGACCTACGGTCTCGTATTCGATTATGTCAGTGTTTCACGCAATGAGCGTGATATAGATTCGGACTGGATAAAGTACATAGCCCGTCGCTTAAAGAGCGAGACGGAATGCCCCTACGACTTCTCCGCAATAAAGATAGTGGCGGCGGACGAGGAGAACGCATGGTGGATTGCGGCAAGAATGGCGGATGACGAGGAGCTGCGCAATGCGGTTGACATCGTGGGCAGCCATTACACTAGCCACGCCACCGAGAAAGCAAGGATGATGTCCGATAAATACGGCAAGGAGCTGTGGTTCAGCGAGGGAAGTCCACCCATGACCTATTCAAAGGGCGCAGCGCGCTTTGACGGCTCGGGTCTTGCGGGAATAAACGGTGTTCTCGATGTGGCGAATCGCATCGTCGCGATGTATCCCTGCGGCTGCATGACGTTGTACGAGTATC
>JAZKZL010000302.1:0-1737 GCA_045612645.1 Oscillospiraceae bacterium | reverse complement strand
GGAAAATGAAGTCACAGTATTCCTTGTCATCCACAGCGTTTACAGGTATCCCTGCAGATCTTGCCTTTTCAGCAATCGCCCTGTTCAGCTGCTTGTCGTCAGTCGCTGTGATAACGATTGATTTGCCTTCAAGATCAGTATCGATAAATGATCTTTCAAAAACTTTTATATCTCCGGACAGTCTTGCTATGTCCGGAGATACCTTTTTCGCTATAACTGTTATTGTTCCATTGAAAAGCAGGAAAGAGCGCACCTTATGAAATGCGCTCTTTCCCCCTCCGACTATCAGGATATTCTTACCTTCGATCTCAGTCATGAACGGGAAGAATGCCATATATTCCTCTTATTTCTGTTTTGTTGCCAGATGATAAGGAAGGGCTACGAACAGGATCGCTCCCAGCATATTGCCAAGAGTAACAACCACAAGGTTGTACCAGTAGCCTCCCATCGTAATAGCTTCATTTCCGCCATTATTAATAAGTGCCAGGGTCAGCAATGTCATATTTGCAATGCTGTGTTCAAATCCTGTCGCAAAGAACGCAAGCAGGCACCAGAAAACCATGATCAGCTTTCCTGCGTCTGATTTTGCCCTGAATCCACACCATACTGCGAGGCATACCAGCGTATTACAAAGCATTCCTCTGGTGAGCAGCGGTATGAATCCGGCTGTCATTTTTCCGGCGGCTGCGCCTGTCATAGCTGAGAGAGTCGCATTGCTGTAGAGTCCTGTCAGGCTGAAAATTACAGCCAGAAGTGCTGATCCTACAAGATTGCCAATCCAGCACACGACCCAGAGCTTGGCAGCATCTCCGGCAGTAACAGTTTTGCGGAGCACGCCTGCAGTCATGACAAGGTTATTGCCGGTAAACAGTTCCGCACCTGCAATGATCACCAGACTCAGTGCGACACCGAAGCAGCATCCCATTACAAGTTTTGTAAATGGAGCCCCGTCCAGCGCTCCGCTGAGTGTGAATACGAGAAGAATACCAAATCCGATATATGCCCCGGCCAATACAGAAAGCATAAAGTATCCCAAAGGATTGTTGTTGAGCAGTTTCAGCTTGCCCGCAGCTCCGTTTGCAGCTGCTGTAAATTCATCATTGAACATGTCAGATTCCTTTCTGTCAGCTTTGGATCATTCTTCTCTCTCTGAGAAACGGAACATCGACTGTCTAAGTTCATTGTTCTGGTCATAGCGCTTACCGCCCCAGTAGATACGTCCCTGAATCTCGCATTTAGGATTAGGATGTACGTCCTTCATTATGTACTTCAGGAACTCCTCAAACCCTGTACGGTCTACTATATAGCCGATATGCTCCTTGCTTTCGACCGCCTCTTTATCCAGATAATCATCCAGAAATGCGTAAACGTTGCAGAGGATCTTCATTACAGTATCGTGGTCAGCCCATCTCATGAAATCTTCTGCCATACGAGGGTTCTTTTTGCCTGTGCGTCCAAGAAGCACGACTCGGAAATACTCTTCCTTGCTTCTTGTCCATGCTCTTGTAGGGCAATAGTTTACACACAGCGCGCATCCTACGCATTTGTTTACGTCTCGCTCGATTTTGCCGTTTACGACCTTGAGGGCTCCGACCGATCTCTTTTTGCAGTACTTGACGCACTGTTCGCATCCGACGCAGCGATCCTTGTTGTACTGAGGCTCAGACATGCCAATGATGCCGAAGTCATTGAGACGTGTGTGAGCACAGTCATTCGAGCAGCCTGTGAAGGCGATCT
>JAZKZL010000301.1:0-1681 GCA_045612645.1 Oscillospiraceae bacterium | reverse complement strand
TGCCGCAGAGCAGTACATGAAGGACTGCGGTGTGGCTGACACCATGCTTATCCTGCCCGAGTTCGAGTTCTATATGTTCAATAATGTCGGCTGGGAGGTAAGTCCTCAGTCCGTTGGCTATGTCGTTGACGCTCCTCAGGCTCACTGGAACAGCGCAACAGAGGGCATGGGCAACATCGTGGCAAAGCAGAAGAACTACCACATCGCAAAGCCGTTTGATATCTCCTATGAGGCACGCAGTGAGATGTGCCTGCTGATGGAGGAGGCAGGTATCGCCATCAACTATCATCATCCCGAGGTAGGTGCGGCAGGTCAGTTCGAGATCCAGCCTAACCGCGGCAAGATGAGCAAGATGGCTGACGCTACCATGACCATCAAGTACATCATCCACAACGTTGCAAGAAAGTACGGCCTTTCCGCTACTTTCATGCCCAAGCCTGTTATGGGCGAGGCAGGCAACGGTATGCACGTTCATATGCTGCTGCTGAAGGAGGGTCAGCCTGTGTTTTCCGATGACAACGGCTATGCTCACCTTAGCAAGGAGGCTCACTGGTTCATGGGCGGTCTGCTGAAGCATATCGCATCCCTGTGTGCTATCACAAACCCCAGTACAAACTCTTTCAAGCGTCTTGTGCCCGGCTTTGAGGCTCCCGTAACCGTTGGCTATGCAACCTCCAACCGCAGCGCAGTTATCCGTATCCCCGCATACGCAAAGACTCCCGATCGCAGACGTTTTGAGCTGCGTAACCCTGATGCTACCTGCAATCCTTACTTCTGCTATGCAGCTATCCTGATGGCAGGTCTTGACGGTATCAAGAATCAGATCGATCCCCACGAGAACGGCTGGGGTCCCTACGATATGAACCTGTTCCATCTCAGCGATGAGGAGAAGGCAAAGCTGACTCAGCTGCCCACATCCCTTGAGCAGGCTCTGGACGCTCTGGAGGCAGACCACGATTATCTGCTGGCAGGCGGCGTATTCCCCGAGGCTCTGATCAACAACTTCATCAAGGGCAAGCGTGAGGAGTGCCGCGCAATGGCTGCTATTCCTACTCCCGCTGAGTTCGATCGTTACTACAATCTTTAATTGATAAACAAGCAAAGCCTGAGAGGTCTGCACTTCTCAGGCTTTTTTGTTTTACAGATCGGCTCATATCTGCGGTCTTACGTTTGCCGAATTATACACAAATTTTTAATGCTTGCGACTGAAATGATATGATTTGACGAAATTTTGCTTTAAAAGCCGAACAATCTTGCAATTTGCAGGCAAATGGAGTATACTGAGAGAAATAGAATTTTCGCAGGAGGACTGCTTTATGTATAGAATAGCAAGAAAAGAAGTGCTTAATCCATTTGTAACGCTGATGGAAGTTGAGGCGCCGCTGGTTGCAAAAAAGGCGGAGCCGGGTCAGTTCATCATTCTGCGTGTGGACGATGAGGGCGAGCGCATTCCGCTCACTGTTGCGGACTATGACAGGGAAAAGGGTACTGTAACGATAATCTTTCAGGTGGCAGGCGCCACGACAGAAAAGCTAAGCCATCTTGCAGAGGGGGAGAGCATACACGATTTTGTAGGCCCTCTCGGCACTCCCACACATACGGAGGGGCTGAAGAAGGTTGCAGTCATCGGCGGCGGAGTTGGCTGTGCAATTGCATATCCCGTGGCAAAGAAGCTGCATTC
>JAZKZL010000300.1:0-2474 GCA_045612645.1 Oscillospiraceae bacterium | reverse complement strand
TGCGAAACACCTTCCCCACAAATGAAGAGACGGGGCTTTTCAGCGCCGTCCTTCAGGATCGTGTATTTCAGGATGATACGTTATCTGTATTCGTTCAGGACTGTCTCTACGAGAGGATAGATCTCCTCGCATTTCTGAGTCCAGGATTCCTCACCGAAGGTGCTGTCATAGAGTGCAGTACAGATATTGACCTTTACTTCCTGATCAAAGCCGAACTTGTACTCTGTAACATACTGGAAGTTACTGCTGTCAACGCACTCTCTCCAAAGATCGTATACCTGCTCATCCCAAGTGATCTGCCACTTCTGGATGCCTGCATACTTACCCTGTGTATAGGTAATGATTTCGGGAGCGATATGATCCTTACGAACCTGATCGATGATTGCCTGATCTGTCTCAAACAGACGGTTGCAGTATATGAATTCTACAGCGCCGTCCATATTCTTTGCGCCCTTGGGGATCATGTAGCCAAAGGTACCTGTCTGAGCATAATAAGCATCAGCCTGAGGATCTCTGGGGAAAGGAACAAATGCAAAATCGGAAGGAGTGTTGAAGATATCATTATCTACGCCTGTGGGATTCTGGATCTGCTCAGTTGCTGCGATATATGTCCACTCAGGCTCCATGCCGAGGAACAGGATCTTATCGGAAACGCCTGACCACACCTGAGGAGATACCCAGTCGCCGTGAGGATGATCCGCAGGATACAGCAGACCGTTACGTCCAAGCTCCGCAAAATACTCAACCGCTCTGGTGATGCTTGTGTTCTTCAGGTTGTTGGTGATAGTTCCGTCAGCGTCAACATCGATCACAGGTACACCTGTGGTTGCGATAAAGGAGCTGATGATAGTATCAGTGGAGTAGAATCCGATATGGCTGTCATCCTGATTACAGAACTCGATCATCATCTCACGCCATGCATCCCATGTCCACTCGCCTGCTCTGTAAAGCTCATAAGGATCCTGCAGACCTGCATTCTCAATAGTGCTGCGATCGTAGTTTAGAGCAAAACTGGTCACTATTCTGTGAGGGAAATAATAGTGCTTTCCATTGTACATATAGGAATCGATGATATCCTTCATGCCTGCCCAGATAGCATCATCAGAATTGAGATGACCGTCAAGGGACTCAAACATATTCTTGGATACACCGTAAGGAAAAGCCATAGGCTCGAAGGTCATCAGATCAGGAGAATCATCCGCTGCGATAAGTGTGGCAAGCTTCTCATAATAAGCGTAATCACTGGGAGCGCTGATCCACTCAATAGTGCCGCCGTAAACATCGGACTGGAAGATCATGCACTGCTCCTTGCCCTTCTGATCGCTTACAATATCGTAGTATCCGAGGTATTTTACAACGCCTGCCTCGCCGCTGGGCTGGAACGCACCTGTGTCAAGCTCCTTAGCCTCATCGTCTGTTGCTGCATTCTCGTCGGGGTCTGTTGTGGTAGCGGCAGTGGTCATGCTGGTGGCTCCAGGTCCGTTGCCGGAAGTGGTTGCGGGAGCGTTTCCGCTCTCATCGCAGGCTGTGATTCCGACTGTCATACAGATAGCCATTGCACACGCTGCGAGCTTTTTAAATGTCTTCATATTGATTTCCTCCTGTTAGGTTATTTCCGTGCGCTTACGCGCTTAATTACATATCATTTGTATTCGCAGACGAAATTAGCGAATTCGGATGTTCCGTTTACTGCGTAGAGTGCCATCAGCACTCCTGTAAAGCCCTCTGCGACCTCGCTGGAAAGGTACTTAGTGCCGCCGCAGCCAAGATCATGATATCTGCCGTCAGCCTCGACACCGAAACCGTAGGCGTAATTATTAGCATGAATGAGCAGCTTTGCTCTACCGCTATTTATCGGCACGGACTTCTGAATGTGCTTTATACCGCCGATATTGAGCTTCAGCACCGCTTCAAAGCCACTTGCATTCTTTCGTACTGCGACCTCGTAATGCTCGTTCTCTGTCATATACATTGTGAGACCGCCCTCGCCGTCAGTAACGCTTATATCACAGCTAATCTCTGCAACGAAATCTCTCTGTCTCAGGCCAATGAATGTGGGAGAATCCACCATATCAAGGGTGATATCTGTACCATGAAGAACTGCTTTATTATCGCAAAGCTCGTAGTTCTCCATGTGGGGATGGCGCATGAAACACCATTCGATGCTCCAATCAGTGTTTTCAAAGGTGTAGAGTTTCTTTTCGATCTGCTCTGTGCCGTAAGGGCTTTCGTAGGAATCAGCGGTGGTGCCGTCTGTTCCTGCGGTGAACCAACCATCTTCGTGGAACTGTACAGGGGTCAGGAACACCTCCCTGCCAAGGTGGTGGAACGGCTGCCACACGCCTATCTGACGGAAACCGAGGCACAGGATATGCCAATTGCCTTTCTCATCCTGAATCAGGTCGCCATGGCCGATTCCCTGAATTATGTTCGGAGCCTTGTTGCGGTTTGTCAGAACGGGATTCTTGGCATAG
>JAZKZL010000299.1:0-4633 GCA_045612645.1 Oscillospiraceae bacterium | reverse complement strand
GAATATCTCCGTCGCCCTTTCCGAAACCAACGGTCTTTACAAAGCTGTCGGCTATCTGCTGTGCCGAAACGCTGTTTTCGCCGAACTCCAGCCGCCACAGTCCATGCTCCTTGAGCGCTGCGTAGCACACGTCCGCTTCGTTGTGGAGAAAGCGTATCTCTCCGCCCTTGAAGCCGTCTATGCCCGACATCCTGCATTCGGGGAAACCGCCCGAAACGCTCATTTGACGGAAGCTTGCACCGCCGTCAAAGCTTGCATACAGCTGACCGCTCTCGCCAAAGCCGTATGCCCTCTGAGGGTCGATACGGTCGCTGAATATCTTTATATGATGCTCGCTGTCAGAGATATCGCAGCCGTTTATGTCGTATATTCTTATTTTTGTATAGGTCTTTTCGTCAATGTCGTATCTCACCGCTGCAAAGCATGGAATCTGCATCCACTTGTAAGCGAGAGTCCACAGGATATATCTGCCATCCGCAGTTATCGCTGCCCAGCCGCTGTTTGTGTTGGGGTGTTGGATAAGCTGTGATATCTCGTCAAGCTGCTGCGAGATGCCTGTGGGATATCCGATATGCGTGAAGCTTTCGCCGCCGTCACGGGTGAGTATCACGCCGCCCTTTGTGTGAGCCGTCCAGTTGCCCCTTGCGGTAGCAATGAAAGTATCAGGGTCATTGTGCAGAAAATCCGCATTCAGGCAGGTGATATAGCGATGACCGTTCTCGTCAGCAAAGGAGTTCTCACAGGGGCTGCTGAGATCGCTGAACGCAAAGCCGCCGAGGTCTCCCACAAGATCTATCACACGGTTTTTTCCGCTCGGCAGACCGTAGATGTTCATATGAACAGTCTCCTCAATGCCGATGGTGTGGGTGGAGATATACGGCGCATCGCTGCCGATATCCCTTAGAGCAAACACGCCTGTTCCGGTGTTTATCACTGCGTAATCAGGGTGGAAAGGATCAATGCGCAGGTAGCTCGTCCAGTGGAGAGGAAGTCTGCCACCGTTGTATTCGGGCTTCAGATACGGCACATCCACCTGAATGTGTTCGGTATCGGTGCTTTTTATCACGCTGTAGCTTTTGCCGAAATCATGGGAGACAAAGACAGCGTCCCCGTGACCGCCCACGGAGCATATCGCAAGAATATCACCGAAGAAATCCACGCCGCCCAGTCCGAAGGGTAGCCTGCGGCGCTCGTTTTCATCTGAAAAGCTGTTCAGTTCGGGGGTTATATCCTCTCTGAAAAGCACTCTGCCGCCGCTTATCTCATATCGGTACAGCCTGCCGTCAAAACCGCCGCCGTTATCACAGGAGAAATCATTCCAGCCGCCCCAGGGGTTACTCTTTATGGAGTGGGTGAACGTAATGAGGATATCCTTGCCGTGACAGGCGATACCGACAGGCACAAAGCCGTTGTGTTCGCAGCGTGGGTCGCAGAGCGGCTCGGGTATTCTGAGCGGCTCAAAGCTCTTGCCGAGATCATAGCTCACATACAGCGTGTGCGCACGGTCGTTGCCGTCTGCGTTTGTCTCACCTGAACAGGATACTATCATGATATCGCTGCCATCGGGGAAGTGTACGAAAACGATGTTCTCCTCACAGAAGTCAAGTCTTTCCCAGCTGTCGCCGTTATCCTCGGAGAGCCACAGACCGTCTCCCTGAGAGCCGAAGTACAGCTTTCCATCCTTGTACGCAAGTCTTTCCGCTGTGGAGCGTGCGGGAGCATTTCCGTTGCAGCAGAAGGGAACAGGCTTTTCGGTAAAGGTGTCGCCGTAGTTATCGGATATCAGCAGTGAGGCTCTGCCACTTGGCGCCCCTTTTCTGAGGTCGCCGCACATGGCATAGAGCATATTTGGTCTGTCCTCGTCCAGCGCAATCGAGAGCGGCTGAGTGAGGTGGTGCTGAAACTCCGTAAAGCTGTTGCAGAGCGGCTGCCATCTGCTGTTTTCAAAGCAGAAGCGGTAAACGCCGCCGATATCCGTCCTTGCGTAAAGGATATCGGGCGTGCGTGGATGGAATACGAATCCCGTGACAAAGCCGCCGCCAGGCACGGAAAGACTGCTGTAGGTATACTGAACATTCTGAAGTCGTTTCATATAGTTATTTCCTTGTTATGCTGTAGCCGATGAATTTTCCGACCTCCGCACGCAGCCTGAAAGCAGCTACATCGTTTTCGGTGTAGAGCGGAGCGATAGTTCTGCCGTCGGAGAGCCTTGTAATGCCCTCTGCGTCTCTGATATGAACTATGATATCACTGTCATAGGTGCCGTTGTCAACGTAGGGGTAGATAACAAAGCTGTCGTTATCGTAAACAAAGATGCTTACCTGACCCTTTGCGTCAAGGCGGATGCCGTTTACCTCAAATTCTCTTCTCATGCGCGAAAGCACTGTCTCGGGGAGATATTTGATATCGGAGAATACATCGGGCAGCACCATCGTCATCATCTGACCATCGCCGTAGGTATCCCGTGCAAGCAACGTACACGCCTCCTCCTCGGAGATAGCCTTGCAGATAGCGCCCCAAGTGGCGTTGTTGCGGAATTCCATCACAGGCACTGTCAGAGCCTTTTCGGAGCTTTCTCTCTCCCATCTGTCGAAGAAGAAGGAGTTTTCCGCACAGAATGCATTGGTGGTGAGCTTTCTGCCTCTGCTGCGGATGGATGTGATGCGCTCGATTCCCTTGCCGACAGTCGCATTCACAAAGCCTGCCGTCACCACAGCCTTGCCGCTCTTTGCGATGTATTTTTCCAGCTTTGCGATGATATCCTCGTCATAAGCGGAGGAGGCTGTCAGCAGCATGGTGGGAGCGTCCTCCTCGAAAACAGGCGTAGGCAGCACGGGGAAGCCGTTCATTCCGAGATAATCCTGCACATTATCCTCTCCCTGTGATGCATTGGGGATATAGCAGGGAATGCCCACAGGCTTGCCCAGCTTATCGAGGAGGGAATCCAGCTTATCCAGCATAAAGCCGAGCGCGGGAACATTCACGGTGTCCACAAGGCTCTGGAAGCAGAACATCATCATCTCTCTCGGCTTTGAAAAGGCGGTGAGATAAGCCTGCTCGAGATAGTAATCCAGCGCTCTGCAGTCGTATGGGTCAAACCAGCCGCCGCCGTTTCTTTCAGGCGCCATCTTTTCCATGTAGCTCATCAGCGAATAGGAGAGATAGCGGGGCAGGTGCTGATCATGGTTTATGGGATCGCGGGTCTCTGTACCTGTGTAGATGAGATCGAATATCTCCTTCTGCGATGCGGGATCGTAGCCTGTTTCCTGATAGGATTCCATCCAGTTAGGATATTTTATGGTTATCTTGCAATCGGGCGCAATAGCCTTTGCGGGCGCGATAACATATTTCTGAGATGCCTTGTACATAAGATCGCAGCGGTAAGCCTGCCAGCTGCCGTCGGTGATGCCATGCTCACGGTTGAATTCATCCCTGCCGTTTCTGCACTTTTCGCAGGTGCAGTTGGTGAAGAAGAAATCGTCGATGATGAAGTTGCCGAAGACTCTTGCGTTCATTTCGCAGACCTGCTGCAGAGTGTTCATCATCGTTTCGTCGTTATAGCACATAACGTTGAAGATGCGCTGCTTTCTTGTTGCACCCTCGGGATCAGGCATGCTCGTGGTGATACCGCCCTCTGTCTTTATGCCGTTGCGCTGAAACACATCTCTGCACATTTTCAGCTCATCCTCGGTGGCAAAGCAGCCGTCTCTGAAAGGCTCGATATACACCTTGTCAAGGCGCATATGCTTTGAGAAGAAGTCGATCTGCGCCTGCAGAGTCTGTTCATCGGTGTGCTTTACGCCGTGTGCAATGAAGTATACGACAAGCTCGAAATTTCTGTAGTTTCCCATAATTAATTCTCCTAACAGATGTTGTGATTTTACAGCAAGACCCGACGTTGCCGCCGGGTCTGCATATTCATTTTTCAATCAGGGTGCTTTGTAGGTGAATGTGATAGAGATGGTGGTCACTTTGTCCTTGTTACCGAGGGGCATGATCTGCGCTGTGCAGCCTGTGAGATCGCCATCGGGAGTTCTTGCCTCTGCGGGGGGCTTGGATACCCAGCCGTTGTAGAGGTTTACTCTTGTACACTTCTCGTCATCGGATGCGGTGTACTCTCTGCCTGCAAGCTCATAGGGAGCGTTGTTGATGAGTATCTTGTCGATAGTCACGGTGTATCCGGGGAAGAGTATCTCGCCGTTGGAGATTCCGAGTGCAGAGAATGCAGTGCCGTATACGCCGCCGATATCGGAGAAGTCGAGGCTTACTGTGTATGTGCCTTCGCCTGTGATCTCAACATTCTGTGCAAGAACACCCTTTGTCTTGTTGGTGGGATCGTAGTTGTCGCCCACGCTGTAAGCAACGCCCCAGTCGCCGCTCTGGAACATGATCCATGCAACAGCCTTGTCGTCTGCGGGCATGATGTCTACTTCATCCATGAACGCCGCGTTTGCAGCATCGTAAGCGTCAGCGATGCGCTGCTTTGCGGCAGTCTTGATGTCCTCGGTGGGAACGCCTTCCTCGGTCTTAGAGTAGCGGCGTGTATCAAAGATGTTGCCTATCTCCTCGTTAGACCATGCAAGGCTGCGGCGTCTGTAGAATTCGCTGCAGTCCCAGAGAAGAGGGCAGAAGT
>JAZKZL010000298.1:0-2630 GCA_045612645.1 Oscillospiraceae bacterium | reverse complement strand
CCTGCCTCGTTGGGATCGATCTCCACGCGTTTTGTGACAGGATCCACACGATATCCCAGCGGAGCAAGTCCGCCAGTGTGCTTGCCGTTATAGGCATTCTCCTTGAGACCCTTCATAGTCTCACGACCGAGGTTTTTGGAGTAATACTCCGCTACTCCCTCAATCACCGATTCCAGCATAACGCTTTCAGGGCTGTCATCCAGTTTCTCGGTAACTGACAGTATCTTCACCCCATGCTTTTTCAGCTCACGCTTGTAGAAAGCCGAGTCATATCTGTCACGGGAAAACCTGTCCAGCTTATGTACGATGACTACCTGGAACTTATGCTCCTTTGCGTCCTTTATCATACGCTGGAAATCAGGGCGTTGGTCTGATCGTGCAGAAAAGGCTTTATCGGCATACTCGGCTATTATTCTTATGCCACTATTTTGAGCATAATCACGGATAGCTCTCAGCTGAGCGTCAATGCTCTCATCACGCTGATGGTTTGAAGAGAAGCGTGCGTAGGCAACGGCATCAATCAGCGGTCTCGTCATTTTCTCCGCCATTGGCCGTCACCCCCTCCCGTACCAGATCAATGCACTGAAACAAGGTGATTATTACAATTTCTTCGGGAATGTTATCGCTTGCCTGTGCAGCAGTGCATTCCATTGTTCTTGTTGTTTTAGCCATGTTGTATCCTCCTTACATACTTGAATTTGGTGCCGCTCAGTAGAATAATATATAATTGAGCAGCACCTATATATCATCAATTATTCAGGGATGTCCAGTATCAGCGGATAATCTATCCTGCACCTGTCAGTTGCTAACCAACCTTTAGTGATACAAGAATATCTTCCGATGTTTGAAATAGCTTTTCTCGCACGCTCGTCCTTAACATTGTATTTCAGCAGCTTTACAAGGTCAACATCATCGCCTGGTTTGAAAGCGATTATCGTTTCGCACTGCTTTATAGCCTTGTCGATGTTTTTGCCGTTGTCAGCTGTCAGATACTGTGTTGCCAGAACAGCGATTATACCATACTTTCTGCCCTGACGAAGTAAGAGCTTCACAAGCGGCGCGTTCTGGTGCAGATCAAGCTCCTGACACTCATCCATGATGAGCAGACATGACGTGACCTCGCTCATAGAGCATTTGTAGTCGAAAAAGCTTTTCAGGACAGTGTTGAGGAATACAGTATCGTTCTCTGAAGAAACAACGGTAGTTAACGCCCCTGGTTTGCACAGCTTCTGCCAGTTGAATCCGCTGTTGTAAACTCCGAAGCAAAAATTAGTTTCAATACGTGCCAGTATCCGCATTCCGTCAGGCTCGTTGGAATACAGCGATTTGCAGACTTCTATGCACTGTTCCACGCTGTCAAATGTGGCTTGTTCGTTAGCCAGTATGCCTATCAGCTCGATTTCGGCCTCGGTCCAGTCCTCGTATATCTGCAATGGCTCAAGGACAGTACGGAATGTAATGCTCGTTTCGTCAAAATCCTGTGTGGTCAGCATAATACGTTCCCCCTCATCAAATTCAAGACATGCGCTGTCAGTTCCAAAGCTGATAACGGTAACCCCTTGTTCTGCGGCAGCCTTGGCAAACTTCTTCAGAAAATAGGATTTTCCCGAGCCAGATGGCCCTGTCACCAGAATATGCGGGCTGTCAGTGCCTATCAGATCATTAAGTGCATAATATATCTGATTTCCGTCGCATACACCTAGTTTCACCATAAGTGCAGGCGCATTAGCTTCGAACTCATCAGGCTGAATGCGGACCTGCCCTATATCATACAGGCTGTCGAGTGGTATAGCATAAAGCCTTGAAGTACCGTCAGATACCCTGATGTTTTTCTGGTATTTATCGCTGCAGTCCAGAGCACCTGCCGCTTTCAGCTGCTTTGCCAGTTCTGTCCGAGACATATTGTTTGCCGCTGCCAGTGACTGCATAGCGGGAGGTGAAAGCATTACCTCCTTGTCGTTGTAGCTTATACAGCTCCTGTACGCATCCTTTTTACAAAGATTATACTGAGGTATCAGGCAGCGCTTTCCTGCACCATTCAGATAGTCCTTTATAATGTCCACGGCAAGGTTGTCCATGTTATCCGCAGTGTTCGTAAGATACTCATAGTAGCTCCAGATAATCTTTTGGATCTCCTTATGATCGTTACCCGTGCATTTCATCACTGCATTAGCTATTGCCAGCAGCAGTGAAAACAGGTCCTGTAAATGATCAGGACAGCCGTTCGGTTCAAGATAATTCTCCTTGTAGCTTTTTGCGTTTTCAATCACTGATGCCAGGAATTGGGGATTTCTGATGCACATCCCCCTGAACCAGTTGAATACTTTTAGCGCCCTGTTATCAATGCCTGTCATTACATACGGAAAAACAACGAAGTGTTCCTCGGGTATGCTTTCGCTTACAATCGTCGGATCGGACGTAACAAGCAGCGGAAATGTATTTACGCTCCTATCTCCACCTGCATATTCTGAGGTGAAATCAAGCATCCTTGAAATAAGTTTCTTGTTCATATAAGGTGAGTTGCTGTTATCCGGTATTGTTAACAGCGGATTATTTGTATAATTCACCTTTAATTCATCTTCAAATCCCTTTCTCAGTCTGATTGGCTTGTTTTTGTCGCAAAAAATTCG
>JAZKZL010000297.1:0-5950 GCA_045612645.1 Oscillospiraceae bacterium | reverse complement strand
GTTGCAGGAAACGTACACCACTCTTTTAGGGGATAGCTTTATCAGGCTCCTCAGGAAATCAAGGCTGCTGCCTGCACGGGGTGGATCGGTGATGACTACATCCGCAGTTTCCCGTGCCTCGGCCATCTCCACCATGAATCTTCCCGCGTCTCCGCAGAAGAACTGTATATTTTTTACGCCGTTTGCTGCGGCGTTGGATCTTGCGTCGCGCACGGCGTCCTTGTTAAGCTCCACGCCAATGACCTGCCCTGCATTCTTTGACATTATCAGACCGATGGTGCCCGTGCCGCAGTAAGCGTCAATAACACGCTCGGTGCCTGTAAGACCTGCAAATTCCGCAGCTTTGTTGTACAGCACTTCAGTCTGCGTGGGGTTTATCTGATAGAAAGACTTAGGGCTTATGCGGAATGTCAGACCGCAGAGCTGCTCTTCTATATATCCGTCGCCATACAGCGTTTCGCTGCGTTCGCCGAGAACAAGGCTTGTGTGCTTGTCGTTGATATTGCGGACGATGGTGGTTATCTCGGGATGCTTGCCCAGCAGCGCATTGATGAAAGAGCGCTGTGAGGGGAAGGCACCCGACGCCGTAACCAGCACTACCATCACCTGCCCGCTGACAAAACCTCGCTTTACCAGTACATGGCGGAGAAAGCCCTTCATCGTTACATCGTTGAACGGTTTCATCTTGAAGCTCTCTGCAAGCTTTCTTATTGTAACGATGATCTTATCTGCAATGATATCTTCTATAAGGCAGTCGTCCACGGGTACGATATTATGGGTGGAGGACTGGTAAACGCCCGAAATGATCTTTCCGTTCTTCATGCCGAAAGCAGCCTGCACCTTGTTGCGGTAATGGAAAGGCTCGCTCATGCCGATTATCTCGTCCACATGGCAGTATCTGCCCAGCAGACGTATTACCTTCACCTGCTTAAAGCTGAGTTGTTTTTCATATGTCATATTCTGCAGCTGGCAGCCGCCGCATTTCTTGTAATTGGGACAAAGACTCATGTTCTATCTCCTCGGAACGGTACTATGACGGAATATCCTGTCATATACTATTATATACTAAATTAGCTTCAATTTCAATCTCAAATTTGGCTGCAGGAAAAATATCAACAATTTTGGGCAATATGTTTAATTATAGGATGATTATAATAAAACATATTGACAAATTGATGTTTTTGTAATATAATTTTATTATGAATTGCAAGGCAAACCATGGTTTCTTGCAAAATTCTGTAAATTTTTACGCTGTATGTAAGTCATGCAGTTTAAGAAAGGACAGTAAAGATATGAAAAATCTTAAAGTATCTAAGAAATTATTGATCGCATTCGGAATCGTGAACATACTGTTCATTGTTGTAATAGTATTTTCAACGACCGCATTCACGACCGTCAAGGGTCTTGTGGATGATATGTACACTGAAACCTTTGCAGATGTCCAGACTGCTGACCAGTTGGAGATCTCCATGAATGAGATCGCAAAGAATATGCTCCACGCCTCCTCTACAACTGACAACGCAGAGACTGACGAGCGCCTGAAGCTCGCCGACGAGGCTCTGGCTGAGATGGATACTCTCATTACAGGTCTGAAGGAGCATTATACAGGTGACATGGCTGATGTTACCACTATTGAGACAAATCTCGCAGCTATGCACACCACGCTGGATAATTTCAAGGCTGCCGCTGCTTCCCACGATACCGCAGGTTCCTTCAATGTATACAAGAACGAGCTGCTTCCCGAGCTGGCAGGCATCAGCAATGCCGTAGCTAATATCCAGACCTATGAAGACGCAAATGCTGTCGAAACAAAGAGAGCAGTAGATACCAGAACCACTTTGACAGGCTTCATCATTGCTGCCATCGGTGTGTTTGCAATAATTATCGGCACTATTCTTGCCATAGTTATCACCAAGATGATCCTGAAGGGCATCAAGGATGTTGAGAAGGCTGCTCATCAGATGGCAGAGGGCGACTTCGATGTTAATATTACATACAAGTCCAAGGATGAGCTTGGTTCGCTTGCTGATTCCATGAGACATATGTCCGAACGCATGAAGAAGGTTGTTGAGGATATCGACTGGATCCTTGAGGAAACAGCAAGCGGCAATCTGAACGTACATACTCAGCATGGTGAGCTGTACACAGGTACTTTTGCAAACATTCGTATGTCGCTGCGTTCCTTCCTGCATAATCTTAATGAGACCATTTATCAGATCGGCGTTGCTTCCGATCAGGTGGCTTCCGGCTCTGATCAGGTGGCTTCCGCTGCTCAGGCTCTGTCTCAGGGCGCTACGGAGCAGGCATCCTCTATTCAGGAGCTTTCCGCTACCATCAATGTTATCAATGACATGATCAGCGCTAACGCTAAGGAATCCGCTAACGCAAGTGAAAAGACCAATGAGGCAGGCGTTGAGATGGGCTCTGCAAGCGAGAAGATGGAAGAGCTTATCAAGGCAATGAACGAGATAAGCGAGACTTCCGATCAGATCCGTGCTATTAATAAGACCATCGAGGATATCGCATTCCAGACAAATATCCTTGCGCTGAACGCAGCTATTGAGGCTGCAAGAGCAGGTGCGGCAGGCAAGGGCTTCGCAGTTGTTGCTGACGAGGTAAGAAACCTCGCAGGTAAGAGTGCCGAGGCTGCTCAGAGTACAACAGTTCTTATTGAGAACACTGTTGCAGCGATCGACAAGGGCAGCAGCCTGGTTGGTGAGGTAGCTGACAAGATGAACAATGTTGCGGCAGCTGCAGGTGCTGTTGCTCAGATCAACGGCAATATCGCAACCGAGTCTCAGGATGCGGCTGATTCTATTGCTCAGGTAACTGTTGGTGTGGATCAGATCTCCGATGTTGTTCAGAACAACTCCGCTACCGCAGAGGAGACTGCAGCAGCTGCAGAGGAGCTGTCCGGTCAGTCTGCTATGCTGAAGGAGCTTGTTGAGTTCTTTACACTGAGAGAAGAAAAAGAACTTGAATAAAATATAACTAAGAGCCGCCCGAAAGGGCGGCTTTTTTGTGCGTAGCGCAGGTAAATGTTCTGATTATCCAAAAAAAATCAAAATTCCATATAAAATCCCTTGCAATTATTGAAATATGTGATAAAATATATTTATGAGAACAACGTTCTCATAAGTCTGCGGAGCAGACCGCCGCAAAGCGGCGAATATATTTTTCAAGGTTCTCAACGCCGTCAAAATCTTTGATTTTGGCAACGGCGTGAGGTTTATATAAAATATAATATTGGGGAACAGGCTTTATAGTTGACCGCCTGTAATACAGATAAAGGAGATAAGGCATTGGATATTATGACATATATTGCAGACATATACCAGAACTTCATCCGTGTGGTTATGTCTATTACTGTTTTTGATATAATCGATATTCTGCTGCTTACATACCTCATCTATGTGATAATTAAGCTGATGAAGGAGACCAGAGCGGAGCAGCTTATGAAGGGTATACTTATCCTTCTGCTTATTTTCGTTGTGGTGCAGATATGTCAGCTGAAGGTAATGAGCTATCTGTTCGAGAACTTCTTCCAGGTGGGAATCATTGCCATTGTGGTAGTGTTCCAGCCGGAGCTGCGCCGTATTCTTGAACGTGTGGGACGTGCAAAGGTGCCTAACATCACCTTCGGACTGCAGATCAGCAGCGACAGTGAGAGCAGTGCTGCCCGTGATGCGGCTATCAGCGGTATATCCGAAGCGTGTGAGCGCCTGCATAATACCAAGACGGGTGCGCTTATCGTTATTGAGAGACAGGGCAGACTCGGCGATATCACAGAGAAAGCAACTGTCATCAATGCTGCACCCGAGCCTGATCTTATCTGTAATCTGTTCTACAACAAGGCTCCGCTGCATGACGGTGCAATCATAATCCGTGATTACAGGATCTATGCGGCGGGCTGCTTTCTTCCTAACACAAGCAAGGATCAGTATCTTTCCAGTGATCTCGGCTCCCGTCACAGAGCAGCTATCGGCATGAGTGAGAACGCAGACTCTCTCGTTATCATCGTATCCGAGGAGACAGGCACGATCTCCGTGGCCGAAAACGGTCAGCTCACAAGAGGACTTTCCAAGGAATCCCTTGTGAAGATCCTGCAGAAGAAGATGCCTGAAGCTGTTCAGCGTACAAAGAAAAAGGCAAGGAAGAAAAAGCAGGATAATGCGGGAACAGAAAACTAAGGGGGCGCAGAAGTGGATTTTTTTCATAATTTATGGGACAGATTCAAGAAGAATTTTAAGATAATACTCTTATCCTTTGTTATTGCGTTGGGTGCGTGGTTCTTTGTATCCATACAGATCTTTCCGACTGTTCAGGGCAGTGTTAAGGATATAGCTCTCGAAGTGCAGCCGACGGAATATATGATCCAGAACGATCTTCAGATCGTTGATATTCCTGATGAAAAGGTGAATATCCGCATTGAGGGCAAGCGTTACGATATTTCCGATGTGGGCGCAGATAAATTTTATGCGACTCTCGATCTTTCATCGGTGAAATCCGCAGGAGTGTTCACCGTACCTGTGGATGTGTCTCCTAAGGTGGGTATGGATTGTGAGATCATTGATACCGATCCTTTGGCGCTCACCATTGAGATAGACGAGATAATAACTCGTGAGTTTACCGTTACTGCTACAGCACCCTCGCTGAGTCTTCCTGATGGCTATTATGTGGATGAGATCACAGCAACACCTGCAACTATTACGGTCACAGGCTCTGCATCCATCATCGACAAGATAGACCGTATTGAGGCGCGTTCCGCATATAACGGCGCTATCAGCGAATCTCACGAGACTCAGAGTGAGATATTCATCTACGGCACCAACGGCGCACGTATTCTTAATGATCAGCTTACTCTCAGCAGCGAGCATATCTCAGTCTACATTCCTGTATACAAGCAGCGTATACTGCCGCTGACCTTCTCCTATGCGAATGTTCCGTCCAATTTCGATATCGACAGCCTGAAGTACAGGATCCAGCCCTCCACTCTTACTGTGGCAGCGCCTGACGGCTCTATCGATTATATCAGCGAGCTGGATATCGGTACCATCGATCTTGCGGATATCAAGCTGGATCAGATAGTTTCCGTGCCGATCGCTCTCCCCGAGGGCTACAAGAACCTTTCCGGCAACAACACTGCACGTATCGAGTGGGATCTCAGCGCATACGGAAAGCTGGATTTCAACACATCCAATATAACGATAAAGAATGCTCCCGATAATTACGATGTTTCGCTTATCACGAATGAGCTGGTCGTAAGTGTGATGGGTCCCTCTGAGGTGCTTAGCGCACTCTCTCCCGCCGATCTGTATGTTACTGCGGATCTGCTTGGAGTATCCCTGCGCGACGGTTCTCAGGATGTGGCGGTTACACTTCGCATAAGGGGCAACAAGATAAAGTGCTGGATCTCGGGCAATTATAAGGTTACTGTTAATGCTGTTCCGAAAACAGCGGGAGAGGAATAAATGGCGATAATCGTATCACAGATCAAAACATCGCTTGACGAAGCAAAGGATAACGCTGTAAGCAAGGCGTTATCCTTGCTTTGTGTAGGCGGGAAAGAGGTAAAGGCAGCGCGCCTTTACAAGACTTCGGTGGATGCCCGCCGTGATATCTGCTTTGTAAGTTCGGTGTATGTGGAGCTGGAGAGTGCTGCAAGAGAGCGTAAGCTCGCTGAAAAGCATCAGAATGTCCGTCTGCATGAGAATGAAGAGCTGACGGTGGAGTTCGGCACGGAAAAGCTGCAGGGAGATATCTATATTGCGGGATTCGGTCCTGCGGGAATGTTCTGCGCTCTGACTCTGTGCGAGTTCGGATACCGCCCTATTGTTCTCGAGCGTGGAGCGGCGATGGATGAGCGTATAAAAGCTGTTGAGGGTTACTGGAACGGCGGCAGATTGGATAAGTCCACGAATGTGCAGTTCGGCGAGGGCGGTGCAGGCAC
>JAZKZL010000296.1:0-3287 GCA_045612645.1 Oscillospiraceae bacterium | reverse complement strand
TAAATCTGCAGCACGCTGTGTCCCTACACCGATGCGTTAATTTTATTGCGTTTCAAATTTCGATTTATCGGTTCATTGACATATATATGGCATATAACAAAAACGGCTTCTGACACATCATCAGAAGCCGCTTTATTATTATTATTATTATTATTATTATGCAATATAATTAGTTATCGGTGTTATAACCGAATGCAAGGATACCGAAATATGCCTTGCCCTCAACCACGATCTCCACCTCGTGTTCTGCGTACTCATCGCCATCGATGATATACTCGGTAACAGGATTCTGCCAGCCGTCGGACTGGTTGGAGGTGATGGTCCTTGTGTACTCGCCGTCGATATAGATCTTTGCGTCGCCGTACATCTTGGAGTTGTTTGCCTTATATACCATAGCCAGCTTGTTGCAAGCGATAGTGAACTTCATGGAAGCGCCTTCCTCGCCTCTGTACTGCCAGCTGTTCTGGAAACGATCATGAGCATTCGCCTCAACAAAGCCTGTCAGCTCGGGTTTCAGCGATGTGCTGTCAAGGAAATGCATATTTGCGTAATCGCCGCTGAAAACAGGCTCGGGCAGAGCGTTATCCACATCGCCCTTATTTGCCTCAATGTTCGGGATGACCTGCTCATAATAATGAATGACCATATCGCGGATCATCTTGCCGCCCTCAACGTGGGGGTGAGAGCCGTCACCGGAATAGTCACGCCATGTCATTCTTCCCTCCTGCATCTCTACCCAAATGGAATCGGGCAGGCTTATCATGGGCAGATCGTAATTCTCACCGATCTTTGTCATGTGAGGCTGACAGGTGTGACCGTTCTCAACAATGGTGAACAGCAGAACTACCGCTATATCACGCTCATCCATCAGCAGTGTGCGGACAAGGGATTCGTAAGCGTTCTTGTAGATGGTCTCGCCGCCGTCATTTACGGCAAACTCTACGAACACGATATCAGGATCATAATCTGTAACATCACGAGTCAGGCGCACATTTCCCAGCACAGAGGGAGTGCCGCTGATTCCTGCGTTCACATAGTTAAATGTAGCATCGGGGAACTGCTCCTGCAGATATGTAGTGGACATCTTCGCCCACTTCTGATCCTCCTGCAGCGTCAGACCGTCATGATAACCCTCGGTGATGGAGCCGCCGATGTATGCACAGGTGATCTCCTCACCCTTTGCGGCTCTGTCAAGAACGTTAGCCATTCTTGTCATGTTGCCTGTAGTTATGAGGGAGCGCTCGATCATGAGATCGTAGATCTCTTCCTCAGTGAGTGTGGAGTAATCTATCACCTCGTCAGCCTCCTCTGTGGGCGCAGCGTCAGTAGCTGCTGTTGTTGTGGTATCAGCCGCATCGGCAATACCTTCAGCCGCAGGCGCGGATGTGGATGCCTCAGAGCTTGTATCGTTCTCGCTCGTTTCGTTATTGCCACAGCCTGCAACGGTAATGAGCATTGAAGCGGCAAGCATAGCCGCAAATAATCTCTTCATAGCGTTTTCTCCTTAAAGTAAATTTAATTAAAACATCTCTGTGCTTTTGCTTAAAATCATTATATCACAAGGTCATCATTAATTCAAGTTGATATTTTGAATTTTGTTTAAATATTTAACCTTATTCCGCCCGTATCTCACGCACGGTATAGCCGCTGTCCTCAAGTAGAGTGATGATGTCATCCTCAATGAAGAAATGAGCAGCGCCCACCATCATGAACACCTTTTTACCGTTTTCGAGACAACGAGCCGCAAAATCCGCCATCCGCGCCTGACGCTCGATATACATCATATCATTGAACGCCTCGTAATCCTCGTCAAGCTCTGCGGAAACGCTCTCCAACTCTTCGTTGAGGCTTTCCAGACCCTCCGTATCGAAATGCAGCCAATCCTCGTACATCTCACGGGTGGCTGTTACCTGTTCAGCGTAGTTCTCCTCGCCGATTCCGCTCAGCACCGTATCCACCTGAACGCTCATCGGGATCTCTGCCATCATGCCGTATTGCTCCGCAAGGCTCTCTATCTCGATGACCTTCTTATTCTGCTCCCACGCCATATCTATGAATATGGATTCCGTGCCATAATCGGAAGAAAGACCGCAGTCCTCTGCAATCAGCATAGTAAGCGCAGAACTCCAGTAATAAGGGATGTATATCTCCATCGATCTGTGATATACGCCCTTCTCCGTGAGAAAGCTCACCACCTCATCGTAGTCGTCGCCGAAACAATCCTTTGCTGTCATTCCGTCACGCAGCAAAAGCTGCGCGGAGGCTGATAGCAGCTCATCATCGGAGAAATGCTCGGTATCGATCTCAACAGCCACCATATCGCAGCTCTCAAACGCCGCCGTGATATACTCGGGATATGTGACGCCCTTTTCCCCCACGTGCATAGTGCCGAGCATATATATCACCGCACCGTTCTCCTCGTTCTCAGCCACCCAGAATGGCGGCTCAGCCGTTACCTCCGACGATGTCTTAGCTGCACATCCCGATAACAACAGCAGTGCCGCGGCAATAAATGCCGCACTACGTTTCATCATTCCGCTACCCTCTTGTACAGCTCCTCGCAGGCTGCGCTTTCAGAGGAGAATTCCGCAACGTCCAGCTTCTCACCGTCCTCGCAGTAATATACGATCCACTTGCCGCCGCTCTCACGCAGGCAGACACGCTGCTCCTCCTCGCCATCTCCTACGCTGTACATATAGTGAGGTACCTCCTCATTGAACAGCCTTACCTTCAGTTCAGTTACGTTCATAACATCCTCCGTATTCAATTTCTATGAATATATAATACGACAATTTTCCTCAGTTGTCAATAATTATATGATACGTCCGCTTATTTCAAAAGTGGGACCTTTCTGCCACAGGAAAGTGGAGAGGATGATCTCAAAGCCCTCACCCGGTCCGCACATGAAATCAGCAGGTCTGCCCTTTGGGAGACCATATCCCGAAAGCAGATTCGTGATAACGCCGCCGTGGGTGATGACCGCCGCACGGGTGACATCCTTTGCCATCATATCACTGAAGATGATATCAAGACCACTGATGCAGCGCAGAGAGAAATTGCCGTAATTCTCGCCATTTGGCGGGCAAGCCTCTACACCGCCCTTTATCCACTGCACATATTCGGGCAACTCTGCGATATCGCTCTGCTTCTTACCTTCAAAATCGCCAAAATCCATCTCTGCGATCTCATCCACGATCATCAGCTGTCTGTCGGGATAGATGATCTCCGCCGTTTCAAGGCAGCGCTTCAGCGGCGAGCTGTATACCTTAGCGACATTCGGGTATACC
>JAZKZL010000295.1:0-33646 GCA_045612645.1 Oscillospiraceae bacterium | reverse complement strand
CAGAATATAGACGATGCTTTCATGCGTCGTATAAGTTATATCGTAAATTTCCCCTTTCCTGATGCTTCACGCAGAATGGAGCTGTGGAAGAAGATGTTCCCGCCCGAAATGCCGGTTGACGGCGAACTGGATCTTGAGTATCTTGCATCCCAGTTCGAGCTGTCAGGTGCGCTGATAAAGAACACCGTGATGTCAGCGGCGTTTCTCGCTGCAGATGAGGGTGAGGCAGTCAATATGCGCCATATACTCAGAGCTGTCAGAAAACAACTGTCTAAACAGGGTAGAGTGCTGCTCAGAGAGGATCTCGGTAAATACTCAATGTTCTTCTGAAAGGAGGTTGGATTATGAATTTTGCCAATGCTACAAAGATCTCAAAAGAAGCTATGCTGGAGCGCAAGCAGATGCTTGACGTTGCACGTGAGGAAGATGCTGCAATCGCCGATAATCTGACCGAGCTTAGCAGAATAAAGCAGACAGAAAACACTAAGACCCGCGAACCAAACAGGATCGTAGGCTTTTTTAAGAGGCTTTTCAGCTTTTTCAGCAGAAGAAGTGCCTCCAAAAGATATACAAGCGGCGATATGTCAACAGGTTCGGGCAAGGAGCGCATGGGCGGAGCTTATGAGGAGTTCCTGTTGGCGCAGCTTTCGTTCCAGACCGGTGGCAGCACCGCCTACAAGGACAATGCGCAGGCAAGTCTGCAATTTTCTTCAAGAAGCAGTAACGGTGGTGCAGTTGCAGATACAAGCACTGCTGCCATAGACCGCGATATGAGCAGGAATGGCAATAGACTCAATAATTCCTCGACTGTTGTCACATACAAGGACAAACTGCGCCTTATTGACGTTACCGCAAACTTTAAAATGAGAGGCGGTTTCGGGCAGACAACAGCGGAATACAAAGCAAAGACCGCAAGCCTGAAGCTTATGAACGAGTATCGCAAGCTCACTGTTCACGGAAATGGAAACGGTGCGTTTACGCTGCTGCATGATTATACTTCCGATACGGATAAGTTCGGTGAGGTAGTAAGCGCAGATATCTATTACAGCAACGCCGAGATCGATACAGGTAACTTCTTTATTCGCGACGGACGTCAGGGTCCTGAACTCATTTTCGGCGGAGCAAACGGAAGTATTACTGTTCCTGATCTTTTCAAGGCGAATTTCTTTGCTGCTGAAGCCAATGGTACAGATATCACCGCTTCGGATATTATGATTTACCCGCTGAAAAATATTCTGTCATGGAAAGCCAATGAGAGCATTCCGATGGACGGAAATTTCGTTATGAATGACAACGGACTTCTTCTTCAGACTGTTCCGTTCGAGTTGGAAGATATTGAAGCCATGGGCGGTTTGTTCAAGGCTGAACAGGCGCGCTTTAATATGGCTGTCAATGAGTCAGGCGATGTCGGTCTTGAGTCAAATCTCGGAAAATGGAAGCTGGGCGTATCGCTGAAAAATATCGCAACCATCGAGAAAACAGGTGAAAATACCGATGTGGAGGTCACCGAGGACCGAAGACTGCGCATTCCGAACAACGTTTCCGAAAAATACAGATTGTCGCTTCTGGGTCATGATTTTGAGCTTCAGGCAACAGGCGCCGATACATTTATCGAAGTCGGTGAAAAATTTCTCGGACTTGGATTCAATCCTATAGATATTTCTGTCGGCGGTGTGACCATCAATCAGGCACAGCTGAATATAGGTGCGGGAAAAGGTCAGGCTGAGCTTGGTTTCAGTGCAGAGGCTATATCCAAGGATGCACAGGGTGATTCTGTATTCCCCGAAGGAATGCAGATCGCCAACGTCAAAGGTAAGATCAGCGAAAAGGGCGTCCAGGTCGAGTCAGCTGAAATGAGCTATACAGGCGAGATCGGCGGAGTTTCGATCGGTGATATGAGAGCCGGTATCACCAACCTCGTTATTAACAACGACGGAGTATATTTTGACAAGATAGCCGCTACCGTCAACGATATGACGATAGGCTCATATGCTTCTGTGACAGAGGCAGGTGTATCATTGACGAAGGAAAAAGGCGATAAGGGCATTACTATAAATGCTCTCTTTGGCGGACTTGATCTTAATATAGAGGGCAAGATACCCTATGTTGATATAAGTGCAAACGGTATAAAAGGCGATATAAGCATTAAAGAGGGGGCTTCCTCCGTATCTATTGACGGCGGAAGTATCAGCGTGAGCGTTAAGGATTTCGTTACACTCACGTTAAACAGTTTTGCTTATGCAAACGGAACGTTTTCTGCCGAAACTGCGCGCGCAGATATTCTCAACGGCGGTAAATTCGAGTCCGAGCTTTTCTGCGTCGATTCTGTGTCACTGGTTACCACAAAGCTTGCTATCAGCAAAAACGGAGTGTCAGTCGAAAATGGCGGTGAGATCAGCGCAGAGCTTACAGGCGTAAAGCTTGCAGGAGTTGATATCAGCAATATCAGTGCCAATATCGATCCTGAAAAATGGAATGTAAAAGCGCAGGCTGAACTGACAGACGCAGGATATGATTTCGATTTTGCCTCGCTGAAGTTCGGCGGTGTGATCGGTGTTGAATATGCAGACGGAGCGCTCACTGCCGCGATCGATAACATGAGTGCGTCGATAGTTACCGACTATTTCACGTTGTCTGCGTCCGATATCGGAAAGACCTCGAGCAAGGATCTTCAGTTCGGTAGCGTTGTTGTCAGCACCAGCAAGCTGCTGGGCGACAAGGCGATAACTGCGACTGTAAAGGATCTTGTTCTCAGCAAATATGCGTCTGGGATCTCTTTTGGCAGTATCGTGGTAAACTATAACAGCAATATCAATATTTTTGGTGCGGTGACCGTTACAACACCGCACGTTGAGATCGCCGAGAACTTCTCGGGAATCACAGCAGGGGGCAAAGTGCGCCTTGATACACCGCTCCTTGACGCCGGCGGTGACTTTGAGGTGTCTTTCCTCAGGGATAACGGTTATTTCCCCTCTGTTACAAAGGCTGACAACCTTAGCGTTGAGATCAAAAATGTAGCGAAGATCGACAATATCGAGGTAACAAGCGTGCAGGACGAGCTGCGCATTAAGTTCAGCAATATCGCACTTAATAAGAAATTCGGCTCGGGCTTTGTTCTCAATGCAGAGTCCTTGGGCGGTACGTTCCATCTGTCCCAAAAGGATAAGGTGCGTTTGTCCGATGTAAGCGGTAGCATAAATGCATCCTATCAGGATTTCTTCAGCCTTTCGCTCTCAGATATCTCTAACGATGAGAATGGTATCTATGCAGGGGCTATCAATGCAACGCTCGAAAAGACCGATTTCTTCGGCGGAATAATCAAGATAGCGGGCGTTGAGGTCAATGCAACAAATATAGGAATCAGCAGTAGAGGTCTGTGTGTTGGTGAGGGTGCATCGTTCGACGCGCTTATAAAAGGCGTGAATATAGCGGGCTGCGAGATCAGCACCGTAACGGCGGCTATCGGACCCGAGGGAGCGTTTGAGGCAGGAATAAACTTTGCCGAGCAAGGATCTAAGGTAAAGCTCTCCGATGGCTTTTCGTTTGTCTTTACAGGCGCGGCGCAGTTTGGTTATGAAAACGGCACTCTGTCTATTGACCTTTCCAAGACAGGCATCGGTTTCGAGACTCAAATGATGGAGATGACAGCAAACGGGATCTCTGCTGAAATTGGCGGATTTGGAATCGAAAAGCTTGATGTCAGCATAAAGAATATTCCCGGACTTGACGGTGCCGTAGCTGCACAGGCAAAAAGTCTCTTGCTCACGCGTGATAAGCTGGGCTTTGAGAGTATAACAGTATCCTATTCCGATAAGATATCCCTGTTTGACGGAATGATCACAGTTGATAAGCCCGTTGTGGATATCCAAAACAACTTTGAAAGAATAGAAGCAAGCGGTAATATCGGCTTTACGACCAAGGTCTTGAATGCGGGCGGCGATATCAGAGTCGCTTATGACAAGAGCAAAACTATGCCCGAGCTTGTGTCGGCGAAAAATGTGTCGTTGGGAATCGACAAGGTAGGTACATTGTCGATTGAGGAGATGCTTACCGAAAATGGCGACAAGACACTCCGCTTCAATAATATCGCACTTGAAGGTTTCAGCCATGATGGCGCAGAAAATGGCAGATCGTTGTTTGAGAGAATGTGTTCTACCATCAGAGAGGGTATGTCGGCAACTCTTGCAACCGCTACATATGACAGGACGAACGGACTGCAGTACAACTTCGATGATATTCAGTTCAAGATAAAGCAGTACAAGATTCCTTTCGGCGAAAATGGCGAGGCGATCATAAACGTTCAGGATAAGATGTTGCATCTTGATTATGCAATAAGCCTCCCGAACGATCATAAATTCCCTGCCGACACCAAAAACTGGCAGGTTCCGAGGCTGATTGAGCTGGGTGCGGATTATCCTATCATTCCCGGTGCAGTTTCAGTGGGCGGCTCGTTGTTTGCGGGCGCGGCAATGAAGGCGACTGCCTCCCTTGATATGAATCTCAATACTACAGAAAAGTCAGTGGTAGCTAATGCGGCAGCCGGACTTGATGCAATAGCAGGCGTTGGTGCAAACGCAAAACTTACCATCGGTGTGCCTGGCCTTGCTTCGCTTGTGCTGGGACTCGAGGGTACTCTTGCGGGTGTGATTTCCGATTCCAGTATTAAGGCAAATATCGGAGTTCAGATGCTCAACGGCAGACCCGATATCATGAAGGAAAAGACCGATTTCAGCTATGATCTCAATTTCAAAATGAAGTCTTATCTTAAGGCGTTCGTCAATGCCAAGGCTCTGTTCGTTCTGGATAAGCAGCTTTACAGTGCCGATATCGCAAATATCGACCTTTGCGCAGCAGCTCTGTCGGGCAGCGCGGGCTTTGGCTCCGACGGCAAATGGAGACTCAACGATGACAGAATATTTGATTTCAATCTCGGCGAACAGCTCAAAGATGTGCTCAATATCCACTCTACGGGCGAGCAACTGGATAAAGCAAGAAGCCTGAATAATAAAATGAAGGAATATCAGGCAATGATAGGTTTCGATGTCTGGGGTTCGGAAAAGGCATTCTATACCGCATCCAAGCTGCAGGGCGATATCATGAGTCAGCTTTCGTCTATAAGCGAACTGAGCGAGTATGCTATAAAACGACTTGCTTCAATCGATAAGAAGTCGATCGATGCGGAAAGAGAGCAGGACCGCAGCAGAGCTGATATAGAGAATAAAGCGCTTATACTTGAGCGTGTTGCTAAGTTGAATTCAGGAAATGATATGTCAGAGGCTGACCTCAGGATGGCAGCAACTATTGACATTCTTCTCCAAAAGAAAGCAGATAAAAATTCCCTGTCGTCGAAAGATATAATGCCGATGATCTCGTCACTGCATGATGTTGAACCGATCAAGGTCATGGCATACATCAGTAAGAGGTGGGGACTTAATGTAAAATCAGGCAGCTCGGAAGGAGGACGTCTGGGTGAGGACGATGTTATCAAGTATCAGAATGACTATGTAGTTCTCAGGAAAACATTGAAATCTATCTATGATCGTCCGATAAACTATGAGAAAGAGCATCTTGAATCTTTGTATGAAACTGCGGTTAATTCAAGCAAAAAGGTGATCTCAGACAGCCGTCTGAACAATCAGACGTTCATGGAAAAGTCATCTGCCACCCTGAAAGATATAAAACTCCAAAATGAGGAGTATATCAGGATCACCGACCAGATAGTTAAGGCTGAAAAGGAGATCAACGAATATGCTGAAAAAGAAAAAGCTGCAAGCGCCAAGGAAATGGAGCTGATGAATGATGAGGCTTCTGCATCGGCTAACCAGAGCAAGATAGCTGAGCAACGTAAAAAAGTCGGCAAATATGTCCTCAAGCTCGATGAGTATAAGAAAAAGAAGAACAAGCTGGTTGAAACACAGTCTGCAATCAGTACTTCTCTTAACGTCATAAAGCTTCAGTTCGTTAATAACACTGATACCCAGAAGTTAGTAGAAAGTATTGGCCTCAGTGCAAACGAATTCAGGGATAAACGAAAGGTGATGAGCGAACAACGCGATAAGCTTATTGATTACAATAAGGTCATCAGACATAATGAGGCAGCGATCGACCTGTCGGGCATTCATTCCCCTGAAAACAGCAAGACAAAATACGATCTTAATCCCCTCAGAGCAATGGTAAACGAGATGGGCAGCAGCTCTTATAACGATAGCTATAAGAAGGTGATAGAGGACTTCATTTCCGCAAACACCACAAGTGTTTCTTATGATCAGTACAAGGCTATCAGCGACCAGCTCATCAGCAAAAACCGCGAAAAGAATACTGCCAGATATACAAGACTGTTGACCCACAGACTTGTAGCCGCTGTTAAACGCAACCAAACGGATTTCGTGGAAGACAAACTGTTAAGACGAATGCTGGGCGAAGATTTCACCAAAGATGTTTCTAATGAGAAAAAAGGTCAGGAACTGATAGATGCGCTGTCGTTGGATATGGTATCAAAAATGAATACCAGCAGCTCCGATATCGAAGAAAGGCAGAACCATATCAGGGCGCTTGAGGATATCATCATTCAGGCTGCAGAAGCCAACAGTACGGCGATCAGTACTATGTACAAGCTCAATGAGATATCCCCGCAGTCCTTTGCTGTAGATTATGATCCTTATCAGGAAAATTCCTCTACCGTGGGAGTAAAGAACTCTATCGGCACATTGGCCAAGGGTGAGGAATTTGAAGACGGCGAGTATGCTAGTATGATCAACAGGCTTCAGAATGAGGCAAAAACCATAACCCATGAAATCAAGCAATAAAGGAGTGAGTACATGAAATCTGCACTCAATAACGGTAAATATCTCATAATGAGTATAGTATCCGAAAGCGAGGATATAACCGTCTATATAGCGCGCAATCATGCAAAGCAGCAGTTTGTCGTGAATGAAGTGAAAAGCATTTCGCTTATAAACGAATGGCTGCCGAAGATAAACGGATTGAGTGAGGAGGGCAGGATCTGTTGCTTTACGGAAAGCTCCAATCTTTATATCGTTACCCGATATTATGATGGTGACAATCCTGAGTATGTTTTTTCGGGAGGAAATACCGAGCTTTCGATGAAACTCGAAATGATAAAAGCGTTTACCTTTTCTATGATCAGCTATTCGGAGTTTCCCGATTTTATCCTGAAAAGCTTACTGCTGCCCGAAAACGTATGCGTATACCGTAACGAGCTACACTCGAATTGCATGATATCGACAGATGAGAAAAAAACGCCGATGCAGCTTTTTTATGATCTTATAAATGGATATTTTACGATAGATGATGTGAAAAAGCTGTCGTATATCAGCATTGTTATAGAAAAACTGAAGAATGACGTGTATTCTGATTTTATGCAGTTGTATCTGGATATGGATCAGCTTACTGGCAAGCTGCAGCAGAACAGTGCGATATCTAAGCTGAAGTCATTCTATCAGCGTAGCAAGGGATACATAACGATAGCGATATCGGCTGCGGTGATAGTGCTGGCGATCATTGTCATATACAATATGTTTATAAAAGGCTCAAAGGATTCAACAGGACAGACGTACAACCCAATAGACCACATCGGAACGGTCATGCTGGAGGAGAATACTTCGCAGCAGACAACAGAAGCTGAATAAAATCAAAACCACCACTGAAGTGGTGGTTTTGGCTTGTCGAAAAAGTCTAGCATATGCTTAATATCGATATGGATAAATTTTGCTGCTTGGATATTAATCTGAACAGGACAAGGGGTATTGCATCCTGTCATAGGCAGGATCAGTACCACAGCAAGAAATGCTGACAAAGCGTTCTTTATGATCGTCTTCTTTCTGAGCGACGGCAATTCGCATCACCATCTGACCTTCCACCGCTCACGGAGCTTATCTATGCTCTCTCCATGAGCGGATGTTATTTTTTTGAGCAGCTCTCATTCTCGCAGAGGTTATTGAGATGCTTTTCAAACAGCGCCTCATCTGTGGGTATTTCAGCCCAGTCGTTTGTCCACGCGGAGAGATATGCGGCATTGGAGATGGAAAGGGAGTTAAGTCCCTCCTTGCCCTCAGCGATCATGGGTGTTCCATTGAGAATGGACTGTGCAAATGCTTCCAGTACCTCTGGGTGTCCCTCAGGCTCGGGTGCAGTAAATTCCTCATAGGTATTGGAAGGTGTTGCAAAGCCCTCCTTGGAGGTGAAGCAGAACTCACGCTCAGGAACATCCAGCTTCCAGTGACACAGCTTACCATGCTCCACAACTATCTTGCCCTTGTCGCCTGTGATTTCAAGACGATTTGTGCCGCAGGCGTCGCCTGTTGTGGTGATGAATGTAGCAGTTGCGCCGTTCTCGTATTCGCCGAAGATAGTCACATCATCCTCGACCTTGATGTTATGATACTTACCGAACTCGCAGAACGCTCTTATTCTCTTGGGCATACCGAATATCCACTGCCACAGGTCAAGATTATGAGGAGCCTGATTCAGCAGCACACCGCCGCCCTCGCCGTTCCATGTTGCACGCCATGTACCGGAATCATAGTAAGCCTGTGTACGGTACCAGTTGGTGATTATCCACACCATTCTTTTCAGTTCGCCCAGTTCGCCGCTCTGTACGATCTCACGAGCCTTTGCGAACATGGGATTTGTACGCTGATTGAACATGATGCCGAACTTCACGCCTGACTTTTCAGCCGCCTCGTTCATCTCGCGAACCTGTCTTGCATAAACGCCTGCGGGCTTTTCGGTGAGAACGTTGATATTACGCTTAAAGCACTCCTTTGCAACAGTGGGGTGATCGTAATGAGGAACAGCTATCAGAACAGTATCAACAAGACCGCTGTCAAGCATCTCAATGTAATTTGTAAAGCATGCGACTTCGGGATGCTCCTTTGCCTTATCCATCTTTTCGGGAACGAGATCGCATACCGCTGTTATCTCCACAGACGGACACTTGCCGCCGAAAACATTGTAGAAATGTCCGCTGCCCATGTTGCCGAGTCCTACGATACCAAGTCTAATCTTATTCATAACGTTTTCTCCTTTAAATCAGTTCTTTGAGTGCATTTACAGCAGCGTCAAATGCTGCTCTTGATGTGGGGTAGCAGTAACCCATCTTTGTTTTCTCGCTCGCTTCCAGCTTGTCGAAACCGTCAAATACCGAGAGGTGCGGTTCTAAGGTCAGAACACTTCCTTTGTAGTTTTCCAGCAGGTAAGGCAGGTTTCCGATTCCCTTTCCTGCGGGGACTACCGAGCCGTCTGCCATAGCGTCCTTGATGTGCATATATTCAACATAAGGGCTGAGCATATCCCATGCCGCCTTTGTATCCTGACCGCACTGGATGAAGTTCGCAGGATCAAAGACCGCCTTCAGCGAAGGGAACTCCTTATGTATTTCTGCACAGCGATCTGCAATATCGCCGTAGATGCCCTTTTCGTTTTCGTGGCAGAGGATAACATCGCTGTTTTTAGCCGCCTCAACAAAGCAGCCGAGTCTTTTGAATACTTCTTCTTTATACTTTTCCTGTTCGCCTGACGGAACATAGAAGCTGAACATCCTTATGTGCTTTGCGCCGAGGATATCTGCGATCTCCAGTCCGCGTTTGAATGAGTCAAGGTGTGCATCAAAGCCATCGCCCATGCCTGTTTTTCCGTAAGGAGAGCCGAGAGACCACACACCGAGTCCCGCAGCCTCAAGCTGTCTGCGGATATCCTTTGCTTTCTCTGCTGTTATCTCGGAAATGTTCTGTCCGTCAACACCTCTTATCTCGAGATAGTCGATGCCGTTTTCGGTCATTGCCTTTACCTGTTCGGAAAGCCTGCCGTCTGCCTCGTCGGCGAATGCTGCAAGTTTAAAGTTCATGATGAATACCTCCGTTTCATTTCTTTATCTTATTGTATCATGAATGTTTTCGCATTTCTATTGTCTTTTTAAGCATGATATATTGCAAATTCGCGCAATGTGTGCTACAATACAGGCAGAGGTGATATTATGCTCAATGAATACAGCTTCGGGGAGATCTATATACGTCACGCAATTGACGATAGCCCCCACGCAACGGACTTTACCATGCACATCCATGACCGCTGCGAGATATACTTTTTCATCTCGGGTAATGTGGAATATCTAGTGGAAGGCTCAAAATATCCGCTCCACGAAAACAGCCTGATGATAATGCGCCCTGCTGAAGTACATGCTCCGAAAATAACAGGCGGCAGCACCTATGAGCGCTATGCAGTGAATTTCCCGCTTGCTTTTGCGGATCACATCGATCCCGAGTGTCGCCTTACCAAAGCGTTCACAGACCGTCCGCTCGGAAAGAACAATATGTTCGGCTCCTCTGAAATGGATATGGCGCTGGTTAAAAAGCTGTTTTCCGAAATGTGCCGCGATAATGACGATTACGGAAAAAGACTTACGATAAACACTCACCTCATAACGCTGCTGGATATGATAGACCGTGCGTTCAGTGAACAGAATAGATCGGGGCATAAGCAGCAAAGCACAGCGGAACGTATCGTGATGTATGTGAACGAGCATCTTACAGAGGATGTTTCCGTTCAGCAGTTTGCGGAGCATTTCTATCTCAGTACATCGCAGTTCAACCGCGTATTCAAACAGGCAACGGGCGCTGCGCCTTGGGAATATGTCGTCAAAAAGCGCCTTACCATAGCAAAGGAGCTGCTGCGCAAAGGCGTTTCGGCACAGGAAGTCTCGCAAAGCTGCGGCTTCAAGGATTATTCTGTGTTTTACAGGGCTTTCACAAAGCACTGCGGAAATCCCCCGAAACACAGTCAGACAAATTTATAACAGCTTCGGACAGATGTCCCGTACTAAAGAGGAAAGCAGCGGCGAATTTCAACATTCACCGCTGCTTTTTGTATAATTGCAGACGTTTGGAGGAATATATCTGCCATATTGTTATCTTTGTATTCTTCAGCGCGTTTAATACGGAATAAGTCCATGGGATTATGCTGTCCGATTATAACAAGCTGATAGTTTCAAAAAACAAAATCAAATTTCACAAAACCTCAGTATTATTGCCACACATTGCATTTGCAGGTTTGAAATTTTGAAAATGCCATTGACAGGCGCATTTGTTGGATATATAATTACAGCAAGGAGGGGTATCAATGGCAGTAAAGATAAACCAGTATGCCTATCCATACATCGAGCAGGTAAAACACTTACCCATATATCTTACAGGAATAGGTGGCACTGAATATCAGAATGCTTTCGAGCGTACCAACGGCTATCTGTGGCATCAGATTTTTTATTGTGCATCAGGCAGCGGCGTTATATGGTATGATGATGTCAAGGTCACAATCAGCGCGGGCTGTTTTGTTTTTGTTCCTGCATATTATCCGCATGGATATGCACCTTGCGGAGAAAAGTGGGATATGCGGTGGGTGGTGTTTGACGGGCACGCCTGTAACAGTATGCTGAAGGATTTCGGAATGCACAAACCATTGGTCGTAAGGTCATTGGAAAACAGCAGTATGCTTAAGCTGTATGATAAAATGTTCGTTGCACTGAAAACCGATAAGATCTGTGGTAATTATACCTGTGCAGGGCTTGTATATCAGTATCTTCTGGGATTCAGAAGTATCATGATATCGGGACAACTTCAGAATGGAACGGAAAAAAGCGGGATACTGATGCCGGCTCTGAATTACATTGACGAAAACTACAAAAATGATCTGCCTGTATCAACGCTTGCGGATATATCGGGAGTTTCACAGCAGTATCTTTGCAGGATATTCAAGCAGACGATGAATCTGCGACCCAGTGAATATATCGTATACCGTCGTCTTATGGAGGCAAAGCGTCTTCTTACAGAAACAGAGCTGGCGGTATCCGATATTGCAGGGCAGTCAGGTTTTTCTGATACAGGATACTTTTGCACAGTATTCCGCAAATACGAAAGCATTACACCGACCGAATACAGACGGCTTTACAAAAGCTGAAAACATATAAAGGAGTTTCATTATGAGTATTTCAACACTTTTCTGTGATAACTGGGAGTTTGTGAAAACTCCGTTCGGCACAGAGTATTCTGATGCGCTTTCCTGGAAACGCGCAGACATCCCTCACGACTGGCTTATCCACGATACAAAAAACCTTTACGAAACCTCTACAGGCTGGTACAGAAGAAAGTTTGATCACACTCCCGATGACAATATGCTCGCTCTGCGTTTCGAGGGCGTATATATGGATACAAAAGTATATGTCAACAACAAGCTGGCAGGCGAATGGAAGTATGGCTACTCTACATTCGAGATAGTGATATCTCATCTGCTGCACGAGGGCGAAAACCTGATAGCGGTCAAGGTGGATCATCATGAGCCAAATACAAGGTGGTACTCGGGTGCAGGTATATTCCGCCCTGTATATTTAAAATCATATCCTAAAACAAGGATCGTCCCTGACGGAATCTACATCAGTGCCGATATGTGCGGTGATGTGACGATCACTACCGAAGTCGAGCGTCCCGAAGGTACAGCGCTGAACGGAACTTCGCTTCGCCACACCGTTCTTCTGGAGGGAAACGTAGTTGCTCAGATCGAAAGACCTTGCCGCGCCTGCGATAAAAGCTGCATTGATGGATCCGTCCTGCGCGACGGCTGTGCATATTCACTGAATGATGACCGTATAAAGGTAGACGAACCCATGCTGTGGAGCCTTGACGCACCTGTGCTGTATACCCTCAGAACAGAACTGATACAGGACGGCAATACGATAGATCACGAAGAAACACGCTTCGGCTTAAGAAAGGCAGAATTTACTCCCGATAAGGGCTTTTTCCTTAACAACAGTCATGTTAAGCTGCATGGTGCTTGTGAGCATCACGATCTCGGCTGCCTCGGTGCGGCGGTGAATAAAACTGCACTCAGACGCAAGCTGGAAAAGCTGAGGGAGATCGGTATAAATGCAATCCGCACCAGCCACAATATGCCCGCAGTTGAGCTGATGGAGCTTGCTGATGAGATGGGCTTCCTCATTCTTTCCGAGGCTTTCGATATGTGGGAGGTGGCAAAGACCACATACGATTACGCGCGCTTTTTCAACGAGTGGGTGGACAGGGATATCGCTTCCTGGGTGCGCCGTGACAGGAACCATCCCTCGCTTATAGGCTGGAGCATCGGCAATGAGATTCCCGAAGTGTGCACCAGCGAAAGAGCACAGGAAGTTACCGCGCTGCTACTGAACAGAGTGCGCCGTCACGATAATCGCTGCAACGGATATGTCACCATGGGCTGCAACTATATGCAGACCGAAAACGGTCAGAAATGCACAGATATCCTTAAACTAGCAGGCTACAACTATGCCGAGCGCCTTTACGAGCAGCACCACGCCGAGCATCCCGATTGGATGATATACGGCAGTGAGACCGCTTCTGTTATTCAGAGCCGAGGCATATATCATTTTCCTCTGTCGAAGTTCGTTTTGGCGGATGACGACGAGCAGTGTTCTTCTCTCGGAAACTGTGCAACAGGTTGGGGCGCAAAGACCACCGAAGCATGTATCATTCCTGACCGAGATGCGGAATTCTGTGCAGGTCAGTTCATCTGGACAGGCTTTGACTACATAGGCGAGCCGACTCCTTACTCCACAAAGAACAGCTATTTCGGACAGTACGATACCGCAGGCTTTGCAAAGGACAGCGCTTATGTTTTCCGTGCCGAATGGACAGACTATAAGAAATCGCCATTCGTGCATATTTTCCCGTACTGGGATTTCAGCGAGGGCGAGGATATCGATGTTCGTGTTACCACAAACGCACCTCATGTAAAGCTGTTTTTCAACGGAAATGAGATAGGCGCTAAGGATATAGATCACAAACACGGCAAGGAGCTTACACTCGATACCATACTGAAATACGAAAAAGGCGAGCTGCTGGCTATCGCTTACAATGAAAACGGAAATGAGATAGCGAGGGATGTAAAGCGTTCTTTCGGTGATACGGCTGAGATAAGGCTGACACCCGATAAGACGGCGCTTTCTGCCGATGGCACGGATCTTATCTTTGTAGATATCTCAGCTTATGACAAGGACGGCGAATTTGTAGCAAACGCAAACGACAGAGTATTTGTTGAGGTAAACGGTGCAGGCAGACTTATCGGTCTCGATAACGGCGATTCCACCGATTTCGAGCAGTATAAGGGAACATCACGCAGACTGTTTTCTGGCAAGCTGCTTGCGGTCATTGCAGCAAAGCTCGAAGCAGGAGATATAACTATGCGTGCTGTCACATCGACAGGACTTGAAAGCACATTAACGCTCAATGCAGTTGCAGGCGATAATATCAGCGGTGTTTCTGCGGTGGAAGAGAATGCTCCCTGCGAGTATGACTGCACTGCGGGCGCTAAGGATATCCCCGTGAGAAAGATCGCGCTTTACGGAGAAAGCAAGAGATTCACCTCAGAGTGCAGGGAGCTTACCTTCCGCACAGAGGTGTATCCGTCAGATTCCACATATAAGGACGAGATAGAGTATCGCATTACTACTGTAATGGGCATAACCTCGAACCTTGCAGAGATAGTCTCCGCGGAAAACGGAAACGTTACTGTTCGCTGCAAGGGCGACGGCGAATTCTGGCTGCGTGCATTATGCAAAAACGGTACGGATAAATATCATATCATTTCTGCAATCAGGCTCTGCGGAGATGGTCTTGGTGCAGCTTTCACCGATCCATACAGTATCGTAAAAGGCGGACTTCGCTCTGTTGAGAGCGGCAATATCGGAAACGGCTTCCAGAGAGGTGCGAAATTTGCAGGCGGCGACAGCTGGATGGGCTTTGAGAATGTGGATTTCGGAGAAGTGGGAAGCGATACTATAACACTCCCTGCTTTTGCATACGGAGCGGTCAATATAAAGGTGTATGACGGCATCCCTGACAAGGGTGGCGAGCTTATAGGCGATTTGGTATACGAACAGAAGGCTGTATGGCTCACATACTCACCGCAGACCTTCAAGCTGAAGAAAAGGCTCAAGGGCGTGCATACGATATGCCTTGCTTCATCGAACGGTTTTGATATTGAAGGCTTTGTGTTTGAAAAGCAGGAGAAAGAGTTTACAGAGCTTAACGCCGTTGACTGTGATAAAATATACGGCGACAGTTTCATCGTAAACGAAATGGATGTAACAGGCATAGGAAATAACGTTGTACTGGATTTCGGCAAGTTTGACTTCACACATGAGCAGCCTTCTGCTATTGCAATAACAGGCAGATCAAAACTGCCTCTTAATACGATCAACATTGATTGCAAGGGAGATACCGAAAAACGTATCATAATCAACTTTGCAGGCTCTGACGAATATACAGAGCGCGTATTTACAACAGAGGAGATCAGTGGAATGTGTAGCATCTCGTTCACATTCCTGCCCGGCAGCAATTTTGATATCCGTTCGTTCAGATTTATTAAATAAATCAGTACACCGACAGGGCATGATCCCCTGTCGGTGTTTCAGTTGTACTTTTTGAAGTGTTACAAATCTGATATTTGTGGTATTTTCAATAGGGTATAGCCGATAGTTTAGTTTTTTGAAACTAAACTATCGCGGAATGGCTCAATTTTTTCAATTGACGAAATGAATAAATAATGTTATCATAATAAAAAAGATATTATGAAGGGAGAAGCAGTATGCGTGTCAGAAAAATACTCACTGCTTTTACGGTAGCGGTTATGACAATATGCGTTGGCGCAGCAACATTTGCCGAAAATACAGCTGTTGATATCACAGTAACACCTTCGGCAGAACACAAGCCTATTTCCCCGTACATTTACGGAGTCAATAGCGGCGTGGATCTCAGCAAAGTATCGGCAGGCTCTTTCAGACTTGGCGGAAACAGGCTTACTGCTTACAACTGGGAAAATAATGTTTCAAATGCAGGCTCCGATTGGAAGAATTTTTCGGATATGTATCTGATGAACAATGTGGCAGAGGGTTTCCGTGATATGCCCGCAGGAGCTGCACTGAATGCCGCTTATGAGGCTCAGAATGGTGCTGTCCCTTATACTATGCTGACATTACAGATGGCAGGATATGTATCTTCCTCAAAAACGGGAGTTGTAAGCGAGGAGAATGCCGCACCATCCGAATACTGGAAAAAAGTAGTCAACCGCAAGGGCAATGAATTCACACTCACACCCGATACGTCTGATGACAGCGTTTATATGGACGAATATCTGAATTACCTGATCAATTATCTCGGTGATTCTTCCTCGCCGACAGGCTTCAAGGCGTATGCGCTGGATAATGAGCCGGGGCTGTGGCACAACACCCACAGCCTTGTGCATGGCGAACGCATAACCTGCAGGGAGCTTATAGATAAAACGGTAGATCTTGCTTCTGTTGTCAAGGATATGGATAGTGGTGCGGATGTATTTGGTCCGTCGCTGTTCGGATACTCCGCTTATGACACGCTGGCGGGCGCTTCCGACTGGGCAGAGATAAAGGCTTCGAATGAATATCGCTGGTTCATCGATTTTTATCTTGACGAGATGAGAAAAGCAGAAGAAAACAACGGCAGACGTCTGCTTGATGTGCTGGATGTGCATTTTTATACCGAGGCAAAAGGCAGATGCGGAAAGCGTGCTACGATGTGTAATCATTATGATGAGGATATATGCGTACAGGCACGCCTTGACAGCGTACGTTCCCTCTACGAGGAGGGATATCTGGAAAGAAGCTGGATCGTTGATACAGGCGCAGAGTTCTTCCCGCTGCTTCCGAATATACAGCAATCGATAGACAAGTACTATCCCGATACTAAGATCGCCTTCGGAGAATATAACTTCGGCGGCGGAGATCACATTTCCGGCGGCGTTACGCAGGCTGAAGTGCTGGGTGTTTTTGCAGAAAATGATGTTTATTATGCAACGATATGGAACTTTGATAAAAATGAATATCAGCTTTCTGCAATCAATATGTTCACAAACTATGATGGCATGGGCAGCCGCTTCGGAGATACTCTTGTAAAGAGTGAATATGACAGAAGCAATATATCCGTATTTTCCTCTATCGACGGTACTGATGAGCGAATTGTCAGAGTGCTTGTGACTAACCGTTCCATCCATGATGATACTCCTGTGAATATCACATTATCTGCCGACAGTACATATGTCAATGCGGATGTCTATTCACTGTACGGCGACAGCCCTGAAATACGCAGACTCGAGAGTGTAAATGCAATTACGGGTAACACATTCTCCTATACGCTGCCTGCACTTTCCGTAACGGAATTTGTAATAAAAGTTGACGAGTCGCTGCTTGTTGCCGATACCGCCGAAACAATTGAAACAACCGAGTCAACCAAAAGCGGCGATGTGCCTGTGGTAGCAGTGGCGGGTGGTGTAATGGCAGCAGTGGCTGCACTGACAGGTATTATTATAGCGATAATAAAAAGATAAAATAAATCCGCCAAATAATTGAATAATAAAAATATGGAGGTTGCTTTGTATGAGTAAGAAAAAATCAATTATAGCAGCAATGTTATCTATGGTGCTTGCTATAACTTCAACAGGCTGCGATGAGGGCGGCTCTTCTGTTGAGAGCACAGGCGGAAATATGCTGAGTGATCTTGCTACATCTGCTACAACTACTACAGTAGACCCCGACGAAAATGCAGCTACCGACAGAGAGGCAAAGGAGATCGCTAGCGAGGAATATGTTCCCGATGGCAATGCGGGTACAGTAAAATACCTTAATCACTACGATCTTGCGAACGATCACAAGACAGATGAGCAGTACCTTGTATTTACATCTGAACAGTACGGCGGAACCTTTGATTATGTCAATTGTGCCTTCAACGATTTCAACGACAAGCTTGCGGCAATGATAGCTGCTGATGACTCGCCCGATATCGTTGTATATGGCTGGATCGCCTGCCCCGGAGGTATCATCAAGAATATGTACGAGCCTCTTGACGATCAGATCGATCTTGATACGGCGCTATGGTCTGATATGAAAACGGCAGTTGAGGATTATGCATATAAAGGAAAGCATTACTATTACCCCACAAGAATCGGTAACAATTTCGCACTGAATTATAACCGCAAAACCATAGAGAATGCCGGCCTTACCGATCCTTATGACCTGTATATGGCAGGCAACTGGACATGGGATACATGGCGTGAAATGATGATCGATTTCTGTAATCAGAGCGATGAAAATATCGGCTTTGGCTGTGCTTCCGATGTTCTTACAGCATTTGTTGCCACCACCGGCGTTAACATGGTAAGCGTCAATACGGACGGCTCTTTCAGCAATAATCTCGGATCTCCCGATGTTGCGAGAGCAATGGGATTTATTGAAAGTCTCAACAGGGATGGACTGTTCCATCAGAATCAGCTCGGCGACTGGGTGTCCCCCGAACTCTGGGCAGTAAACTCTGACAGAATGCTGTTTATAGGCATGGAGCCTGAGTGGTGCTACGAAGCAGCCACCGCTCAGATTCAGGATCCAAGAGGAACAGAAAATGACATTTACGATACTGTTTCTGATTTTGCATTCGTTCCGTTCCCACGCGATCCGCAGTCCGAGGTATATCACCTGGAATATGACACCTTCGGATATATGGTACCCAAGGGTGCTAAGAACATGAAGGGAGCAATTGACTGGATCTACTGTAACCGAGTATTCGAAACTGATGAGAATGTTATTGCGCAGGCAAAGGAGGATCATGTAAATCCCCCTGTAGTTACTTATGTTGACGGTAAGTTTGCAGGTCAGCGCAAGTGGCAGATCAAGTGGGATGACCGTGCATACGATATGCTCATGGAGATGAGAGATCCTACAAAGTTTGTTTTCAATTTTGATGAATGCTACGGTTTCTCCGATGAACTCAAGAATCTGATATCCAGCGGTCTACTTTACGAAGTAGCTTATAACGGAGCTTCATGGACACAGCTCAGCGAAGAGCTGTCTCCCAATGTTGATGCTGTTCTTGAACAATTTACAAGATAACTTCAGAACTTCCATAGAAACCTTTTAAGCAGAGGGTATTGCTGAGGCAATGCCCTCTGCTTATATAATATGAATAGTTGTAAAGGAGAAAAACATGATAATCTATAACAATCCCGTTATTAAAGGATTTTACTCCGATCTCATCGTGTGTTTTACCAATGGAAAGTATTGTCTTGTGTGCAGTTCGTTACAGTGTTTTCTTGGAGTTGCTCTGTTCGAGAATAAGGGTGGAAGATGCAAGCTGCTTGAAACACTTGGAGAAGCATTACCGCCTGATAATTCCACACAGGACGGCTTCTGTGATGGCGGCGGAGAGTACACGAGCTTTGCAGATCAGTGCCGTCAGATAGAGGAGTATATCGGGGAGAACTTCGTCGGAATGGCCATCGGCGATGGCTGCTGTGTGGCGCATCAGGGAAAGATCGCAGGTGTATATCATTTCGTAAGCTCTTTTTCGATATTCGTTGCAGATATCAGCTTTGCGCCTCTCTTATCTGCGTAGGAGTAAGACCGTAATATTCCCGCAGCTTTCTGCTCATATCATTTGCGCAGCAGAAGCCTGTTGCCGCTGCAATATCTGTAAACTTCATGGCGGTGTGTTTTATAAGCTCGTACGCTCGCGTGCAGCGTATATGAGTGAGATATTCGCGCGGTGACATCCCTGTTTCTGACTTGAATTTATGAGCAAGATATCCCTCGCTCACGAAATGTTCCTCTGCAATACGGCTGACTCTTATGTTTTCGGCATAGTTTTCCTCAATATACCTTCGCACGCTGTCGGTAAGTCTTGCACCGGTACGTTTTGAGATGCTGTCACATTGCGGTTTTGCCTGCTCATAAAAAACAGATAGGACCTCCAGTGCGGCACTAATCTCGCAGTATATGTTTGCGCCGTTGTCGAAGATGTCACTCATTCGCTCAAAGCATCTTTTAAGTTGTGGAACGTCCCGCAGGATTATCATTCCGTCGCCGCTTATATCTGTAAGCATCGCAAAAAGGTCAGGACGCACAAGCTGCTTTCGCAGCTCCCACGGGTTTATCATTGCGATGTAGCGGTGATATTCAGTGCTGACAGGCACCTTTGTTATATGGTGTTGGCGGCTTTTTATCAGCACGCAGTCGTTTTCTTGTATATCATAAGTGACATCCTTTACGGTAAGCGTCAGCCCGCCCTTGACTATGTACATTATCTCGCAGGAAGTATGTGCGTGGCTTACGCCGAAAAGCGGATTTTCATAGTATCTCGAATGCTCGATTATTGCCATATTCATCACCTCAGTATAAGTTTAACATATTGTTTGGGAATAATCAATGATGTTACAGCAGATTTTATATAGATAATAGCAGATTATATGATGATGAACGCCTGGGAATGGTATAAAATATAGGTGAAATCAGCGATATCCCCAAAACAAAAACATAAGAAATTATATAGTTCTTTAAGGAGGAACACGCATGAAAAGAAAGGTGATGAGCTGCATTATCTGTGCAGTGGTACTTACATCGGCCTGTGGCTGTTCGGACGATACGACGGTATCTTCTGAGGAGCAGCACGTAGCTGACAGCACTTCTTCAACTGAAACAACATGCACATCCGGAACGATAGCTTCGACACAGCCCGTTGACGATACCCCTGCGCTCACGCCTGAGGATGTTTCCCTTGACGGACAGGTGCGCGTATCGCCGCTCAACGCATCCACTACAAACGGCGGCAGCTTTGAGGGCTGGGGTACCAGCCTTTGCTGGTGGGCGAACAGAATAGGCTATTCCGATAGCCTGTCACAGCAGGCGGCAGACCTGTTTTACGGTGACGGTGGCCTTGACCTCAATATCATGCGCTACAACATTGGCGGTGGTGACGATCCGACACACAATCATATCACCCGAACAGATTCCGCAGTGCCTGGCTGGCTCGTTTTTGATGAAACAGCAGGCGGATATGTATATGACTATACCGCAGACGCAAATCAGCTCAATGTCCTGAAACGTTGTGCCGATGCTTCGGGCGAGGATGCATGGGTAGAGGTGTTCAGCAATTCGCCACCCTATTTCATGACGGTCAGCGGTTGTTCTTCGGGAAATACCAACGCCTCCGTCAACAACATCAAGGATGAATGTTATGGCGATGTGGGAGAATATCTTGCACACGTTTCCGCATATATCAACAACCAGCTTGGTATCAAGGTGGACAGCATATCTCCCATGAACGAGGCTAACACCAATCACTGGGGGGCATACAGCAATAAGCAGGAGGGCTGTCATGTTGACGCAGGCGAGTCGCAGTCCACTCTTATCATCGAGACTGCAAACGCTATGGAGCGCTATGGACTGGGCGATGTTCTTGTAATCGCAAGTGACGAGACCGCTCCTGATAAGCAGGTGGAGGAGTACAAGACCTTTTCCGCTGAGGCACTTGAAAAGATAGACCGCATAAGCACTCACACATACGGCACAAACGGCATTGAGGAGCTGGGTGCGCTCGCAAAGAGGGATGGTTTTAACCTGTGGATGAGTGAGGTGGACGGCAGCAGCACAGCAGGCGAGGACGCAGGTGAAATGGGTGCGGCGCTGTGGTTTGGTCAGAAGATAATATACGATATCAACAAGCTTTCTCCCTCTGCATGGATAATGTGGCAGGTTATCGACAACCACATCAGTACTGAGGGCTACAATGGAAATAAGGACTCGGGAATGCCTGACATCACAGGCGGTTTTTGGGGTACAGCGGTTGCAGACCACGACAACGACACTATTATCCTCACACAGAAGTACTATGGCTTCGGTCAGTTCACAAGATATATTCGCCCGGGCGCAACTCTTATCCACTGCGACGACAATACTCTTGCGGCATACGATAAGGGCAAGGGTGAGCTTGTTATAGTTGCAATAAACCCCTATGCCGCAGACAAGACATTTAATTTCGACCTTTCACAGTTCACAAAGCTTGGCACAAGCGTTGAAGCAACCCGCACAAGCGGCGACTCCGCAAGTGGTGAGCACTGGGCACAGCTTGACAACATAAAAGCTCATTCAGAGGGATTTGTTGCGGAGCTTAAGGGTAATTCCATCACTACCTTTGTTATGAGCGGTGTTGAGATGGGTGAGGTAAGCGTAAGCGATATATCCCTTGAAAACGCATCGGTTGAAGCGCCCGAATCTGTCAACGGCACTCCTGCTGAGAATGTCATTGACGGCGATATGGTGACATATTATGATGGCGATACTGACAGCTATATCATCATCGATCTCGGTGTTGACACGGAATTCGACATCATCGGCTATGCCGCAGCAGAGGGTCAGGAGAGCAGGATGCAGAAGTGTCGCTTTTACGGTTCGGATGATGGCGAGAACTGGGAACAGTTCACTATACTGAGAGCAGATCCCCTAAGCGGAGAAATGAATCAGCTTATTTTGCCGGACACTGTAAGCTATCGGTATCTGAAGTTCGATTATCCCAAGAGCACTGACAAAAAGAAATTCAGCTGCTGCATCGCTGAGATAGCATTGTATAAGATCGACTGAGAGACTATACAAAATAAGGTCAAGATAATTTGTTGGTTGATTTTATAGTATCAACCACCGCATTTTTTCAACACTGATACCGTGATTGATGCAATTCAGTCACGGTATTTTGTTTTTGAAGGATCTTCTGCTTGCGTTTGTACTTTACGCCCTTGACTGAATCCCCGCAGAATGCTATAATTTAAAGGTATGTGACAATAGAAAGGGGGAGATACTATGCTTCGCATCGCTGTATGCGATGATGAAAAGACTTTGGCAGAAAGCAACAAAGCTGCACTGGAAGCGGTACTTGCAGAGCTTTGCATTACTGCTGAAATAGCGGTATATACCGACAGCTGCAATCTGCTTTATGACATAACGGAGGATGGCTACCATTATGATCTTCTGCTTTCGGATATCGAAATGCCTGAGATCTCGGGCATGGAGCTTGCGGATAAGATCAAGCCCTTTCTGCCCGATATCCGCATTATTTTTATCACCTCTCACATTGAATACGCTATTGACGCTTTTGAACTTTCGATTTTCAGATATGTGCCGAAATCGGATATTGAGAAAAGATTGCCCGCCGCAATAAAGGACGCTGTTTCGCTTATAAGCCTTGAAGCGGACAAAAGCTACACTATTCAGACAAAGGGCAGATTCGAAAAGATACCGTTCAAGGATATCCTGTATATTGAGCGTGACGGCAAGAATGCCGCGATCAATACAGCTGACGGAGTGTCAAAGGTGCGCAAGAGCCTGCAGGCTGTTTTTGACGAACTTAATTCAGAAGAATTCATCTTCATCGACAGGGGATATATCGTAAATCTTATCCACATCATGCAGATAAAGAACAGTACTGCTGTACTGAAAAACGGAACGATGCTTCCCATAAGCCGCTCGCATCTTCAGAAAGTCAAGGAGCAGATAAATTGCTACTGGGGGAATGTGATATGACGATAGGTTCTGAAATACTCGCCTCTTTTATCCGCATTATTCTGTGCCTGTTCTTTATTACAAGAGAAAAGCCGAATATAAAAGTTCTGCTGATATCTGTGGCAGGTGCGGCAGTGTCATGTGTTGCCCTGATTTTTACGGATATGCCGCTCCTATATGTGTCTCTGTGCGAGATAGTTGCAGTTTTTCCGTGCCTTGAAGTATCCCGCAGCACGGACAGAAGAAACGCTCTGTTCTTCTGCATTATGTATCAGATAGGGATTTCTCTATGGATGTTTATTTGGGGAAAAGCTCTTGCAAGTCTTTTTGGCATGAGTGAGTTTTCGGTCAGGACTTCATTGTGTGGACAGCTTCCTTTATGGATAGTAAACGGCGTGCTTGCAATTGCTGCTGTGCTGATGTACAAAGGCAGAAAAATCACGATCCGAGCAGCTTCTTTTTTGGCGGTCTTAGGTATGTTTGGAGTTGTTGTGTTTTCGGAAAATACCGTTTCGGGTGATACGGCCTTTACATATCTTATCCTTTCGGTCATTCTCCTTTCCGGAATCATGGTGCATAGGCTTAGCAGACAGTATGAAACCGAAAAAGAGCTTGCCGAGCTTAAAGAAAGGCAGGCGGAGCTTCTTGAACGTGACTATAATGTGCTGAACAAAGCATATTCCGAAAACGCAAAAGTCTTTCATGATATGCACAATCACATCGGTGCGATACGAAGCCTTCTGACCTCTGAAAAATACAACAAGGCTATTGAATATCTTGATGACCTGCAGAAGCCCGTAAGTGGTATGACCGTCACCGTATGGACAGGGGATGAAACGGTCGATTATCTTATAAACAGCAGAATAGCCGCAGCGGCAAATGAGAACATTGCCTTTGAAACGCAGATCGAATTTCCGAAAGGAACCAATATAGGCGGTGCTGATCTGTGTGCGGTGCTGGGAAATCTTCTGGATAATGCTTTTGACGCAGTGAGAAAGGACAGTATATCCGAAAGCCGCAGCATAAAACTCACTATCCGCAGGATAAACTGTATGCTCATCATAAAAGTTGTGAATACTTTCAGTGGTGAGCTTAGATCTTCTGACGGAAAGTTCAGGACTACAAAGACTAAAAAGGGGCTTCATGGCTGGGGCATAGAAAGTGCGAAAACAGCCGCCGCTAAATACGATGGAACTGTACAAACTACCGCAGAAAACGGCGTTTTCACAGCGGTTGCAACCATGTCGTTTGATAAGGATTAACAATTCACGGACAAAAAACTGCCGTTTGCGGACATTTCCGCAGACGGCGTTTTTTTATGTTATTATGTAATCACAACAGAAAAACACAAACGGAGGAAATATTATGAGACACACTATTACAAGAACAGTTATCGGAATCATCTGGCTGGCAGCCGCTGTGGTAAGCCTTTTTACCGCCAACTATTTAATGGCAGGCGCAGGTATCATCGCAGGTGTCATTTATTTAGGCTCTGCATACAGCATGAGAAAAAAGGAAAATGGTAATAAGTAATGAGCGAAAACATTTTACAGATAAATGACCTTTGTGGATGGCATAAAAAGGGCAGCAATGTATTATCGTGGCTTTCTCTTGATCTTCACAAAAACGAGATCGTAGGTCTTATCGGGCTTAACGGCGCAGGAAAGACCACTCTGATAAAAATACTCTCGGGACTGCTTGAAAGCTATAACGCTGAAAGCATATCCTTTGACGGAAAGCCGATGAAATTTCGCGACAATAGCTTCAAAAACCAAAGATACACCGTTTTTTCGGAGGACAGCTCCTTCGGTTATTTCACATTCAGAGAATATCTGTCATACGTTTTCTCGGCTTACAATAAAAAGCTGTCCGATGTTTCGGAACTTGTGAGAGGTTTTCATTTCGAGGAGTATGAAAACAAGCTCCTTAAAGACCTGTCAATGGGCAATAGAAGAAAGGTGAACCTGATAACAGCCTTTGCACTTAAAACTCCTCTCCTGTTCCTCGATGAGCCTGTAAACGGTCTGGATTTCCAGAGTACGGAGTTTTTATACAGCCTTATTTCAGGCTACAAGGAACACGGTACTCTGCTGTTTTCGTCTCACATTCTTGAAAGCATCACACTCACATCAGACAGAGTGATGGTGCTTGAAAACGGAAGTATATCACGCATTTTCACAGGCGGAGAAATAACCACCGAAAGCGTAAGAAAGGTATTAAGACTCGACAATGTTATTTAACGTATTCAGAAGAAAGCTGTTCGGTAAGGGCTTTGAAAAGATATTAAAATATATAGTTATCTGCACGGCTGTTTTCTTCGGACTGCGCGTGGCTGAAATTAATATAACCATCGCTCCGTTTATAAAATATCTTATGTCGGGCACCTTTACCGCAGGCATCATGTGGCATTCACTGTCCTCGGACAATTCGGCAGAGCTTAACGGTATAGCCGCACTTCCGTTCAGAAAGCACAGTTTTACATTTTCGTACATCGTCGCTTACGGACTTTACACTGTCATTACAAAATCTGCGCTGCTGATGGCTGTAATGTTTGCCGTATCTGCTGCCGATATCACGGAAATTGTCGGTTCGGTCATTTGTATGCTGAACGGTGTTTTCGTAACAGCAGGCGTATATGTTATGAAAAAGTACCGTATCGCAGGCGTTGTCTGGGCGGCGGTTTCGGTTGCGGCTATATTTACGGAATATGCTGTTATTCTTCTTTTTGTGGATCTTATCGTTGTAATGCTCGTACTTATGATCGCAGATCCTTATAATTTTATCAACAATTTTACGGTAAGCGCGGCTCTGAAAAGCTCGCGCAGGCACAGTGTATGGATATATCTTTTCCGCTATATGACAGCTCGTAAGAATTACCTTATCAACAGCGCCGCTATGTGGGGCGTGGGAATAGTTTTCCCGTTTTTGTTAAGAGAAAGCGGAGCCGATACTTTTATGCCCATTGGCTTTGCGATACTTTCCATAAACACCCCCCTTTGCGTACTGATTTCCGCAGACCGCTCCCTCAGAGAAACAGTGCATTTTCTCCCCTCGGGAACAAGGATGTTCTGCCTGCCTTACTTTTCTTTCATAGCTTTAAACAACATGATCGCCTATGCTTTTTATCTTGTAAGCTTCGGCGTACAGACAGGCGGATTTGAGCTGAATAATATCGTGGCTGCGGTTATATTCGCATTGCTTTCGGCTTTCGGCTCAGTGCTTATGGAGATGAAATTCCCGCTTACAGAATGGAAAACAGAGAGCGATCTGTGGCACCATCCGAGAAAGTATATCGTTCCTGCGATACTCATGCTTATTGCGGGCGTGGTGTGCATAGTGTGACAGCCAAAAGTTTATCGTATCTATCATCGCAATTTCTTTCAAATAAAAGAGACCGCTTTGATTTCCTCTGATTATACAAGCAAAACGACACCCCGTACGGAGTGCCGTTTTGTATGTTTTTATAGGAGAAACTGATTTGTCGGATTTAGCAAGCCTCAAGATACCAGAGCTGCCATGCGCTGCCCTTGTAGGTATACTGTGCAATGTTTGCGCCGTTTGCGGTGCTCTTTGCGCTTACATCCAAGCAGGAGCCGCAGTTGGATATCTTTGTTTTGATCGCATAAGCATTGCCGATCTTTACGATCTGGAATTTCTGATTATCGCCGCCGTTGCTCTGCCACTGAAGAATGTTTGCGTTGTTGGCAGTGCTTCTGCCGCTTACATCCACAGCGCTTTTATAATTTGAGCAAGCAGTCAGAATGGTGTAATATCCGTTACCGTCGCCCACTAGCTTAAACTTCTGAGCGTTGCCGCCGTTGAACTGATACTGCTGAATATTTGCGCCGTTTGCGGAGCTTGCACCGTTGACATCAAGGTACTTGCCGCTATGCGCGCTTTTGATATAATATGTTCCGTCAAGACCTATCACGCCGCCGTTGCTGTCGGTGTATATGCCGTTGTTGTTATTGTTATTATTGTTGTTGTTATTATTGTTGTTTGAAGAGGAGGAAGAGCTTTTGTAAACAGAGCAAACAGAGGATGTCTTTCTGATGCCGTTTGCGTCGTTGAACAGAGTGTTGCCCCAGGTTGTGAGAGAGGAGCCGTCCCAGTTTCTGGCGATATCAAGATAATCAAGTCCGCCGCTGTTGCCTTTCCAGGACCATCCGAGGTATCCTACGCCCTTCTGTTCGCAGTAGCTCATGATCGTATATTCGTCAACGTCGCCATCGGTGTGCTGACCGCCGAATTCGCCGATCACTACAGGAACTCCTGTGCTGAGAGCGTTGTTGATGTTGTTCTTTACCATGCTTGCGTTTCCGCCTGCATATTCATACATGTGGATGGAGAAAACTGTATTCTTCTGAGGGTCTGCGTTGAATACGGATCTGCCGTAGTTCTTGATTGAATCGGGATACTGACCCCAGCCTGCGCTATCGACCATCAGCATATTGTTGATGCCTGCGTTTCTGAGAGATCTGATGGCGCTCTTGTTGCCTTCAGCCCATGCGGAACCGTCCCAGGAGCCGAACCATTCGTTTGCTATGTTTACGATAACGTAAGAGGTGTTTGCATTAAGAAGATTTTTGAGACCGATCCAGTAGTTTACCGCTGCATTGAGATCAGCTGTGCTGTCGCTGCCTGTTGCATCGTGTACTTCAAGAATGCAGATGACCTTATATTTCTTGCACCAGTCTATTATCTGAGAGACCTCGCTGTAGGATGTTTTAGGATACTTCTGACCATCACCGAGAACGATTCTAACAGTGTTTGCACCGAGAGCGGCTGCGCCCTTGATAGAGGTTTCGGTATAAGAGGTGTACCATGCATGGGGGATGTTGACTCCGCGCATCTCAAAGGCATTGCCGTTGGAATCGCATATCGTAGTGCCGTTTACATAGAAGCCGCTTGCCGGAGCTGCGCTTGCACTTAATCCGTTCACACACGATATGAGCAGAAAAAGCACGAGCAAAATTGCTGTCAGTTTGTTTGCCGTATTTAGCCTTGATTTAGTCATGATCCTGTTACTCCTTTGTTGTTTGTTTTGGTTAAGGCGGGGTTAACTGTTAGTTAATGCGATTGGAGACGTTGGTTAACTCTTTGCTTAATCTTACTTTATCACAACTTAATGATTTTGTCAATAATGATTTGAATTTTTTCAGATGGTTGAAAGATTTTTGTATAATCGCACAACGAATTTCGGAATTTTTTGTTTGTTTCCAACAGTACAAATCGCATTGCAGAGCCGTTTGTGGGCTTTATAGAGCAGGCTAATGTGCTTTATTAGGTAAATTACCGATATTAGCTGATGCGTTAGGTTAATGCGTGGTTAATTCTGAACTATCGACAAATTTCGGCATGTGCTTTTTGAAGGTTCAAGGCGATTAATAATGGCGCTGAATTTTAATCACAAAAAAGTTAAGGTTTATTGATTTGAATGTTGACAAAGTGTTACTGAATATATTATAATATAAATGTATGTGTAAATATTCGGAAAATATCGAGTTTGACATAGCATCTGCTGTAAAAGCTCATGCACGCGGAAAGGAAATGCCAAGATGTCCAAAAAACAGATCACACTTACCGATATAGCAGAGCTTTGCGGAACGAGCAACGTAACAGTCTCTAAGGCGCTTGCGGGAAAAAGAGGTATGAGCGATGAGCTCAGAGAAAAGATACGCGCTACCGCCGAAAGACTGGGGTATATATCGAATAAGCCTGCAGCAAGCGGCGGTGTTATCGGAGTGCTGATACCTCAGCGCTTCATCAATCCCAACGGCTCGTTCTACTGGGCGCTTTACAATAATATCATACAACGCCTGAAATCAGAAAACTTCTCTTGCATACAGGAGATACTTACTCCCGAGGAGGAGCAGGAGCTGGTGATGCCAGCTTTCCCGGGCAGCCCTGACATTGCAGGTATCATATCTCTCGGTCAGACCTCCAATGAATATGCAAGAAAGCTCGCGGCGCTGGGAAAGCCACTGCTGATGCTTGATTATTATATAGAAGATCTGGATGTGGACTGTGTTGTCACGAATGGCTTTTTCGGTGGCTATAAGCTGACCTGCCATCTTATTTCGCAGGGCCACACGAGGATCGGATATATCGGCACTAAGCTCGCTACATCCAGTATTTTTGACAGGTATATGGGCTATATGAAGGCTATGCTGGAGCATAAGCTGCCTATCGAAGAGGAATGGATCATTGACGACAGAGGCGTGCATAATGAGCTTTTTGACGCACTTCCGTTTCCTGATGAGCTGCCGACTGCATTTGTCTGCAACTGTGACGAAACTGCGTTCAAGGCGATACGCGATCTGAAGTCGATAGGCTACACGGTGCCTGATGATATTTCTGTTGTTGGATATGATAACTATCTCATATCCGAGATATCCGAGCCGCCTATTACCACTATTGATGTTGATTCAAAGGAGATGGCGGATCTGGCGATATCTACGATCATTGACCGCATCCGCAATAATAAGCTTCCAACGAGGGTACAGGTGCTGGATGGAAAGCTTATCGAAAAAGCTTCCGTAAAGAAGATATAACAAAAGTCCGTACAGTGTAAGTGCGAAGGTTGTATAGAAATATTACAAAGCCACTTTTGATGTTGATGTCAAAAGTGGCTTTGCGTTGCTTGTGGCGTTGACTTTTTATTATATGTTTGCTATAATTAGCTCGGTGATAAATAAAAATTCTATGGAGGATATTATGATTACGGATTGTTATGATGTTAAAACAGAACCCATTGTTAATCTTAGAGATTTTTATGGTGAACCAAAACATATTGTAGATATATGCCTGATTATCTTTTCAAAAGATATACATAATCATTTGCTTGATACTTATGAATGTGAAAATATAGGGGCTTTGACTACTTGTAACGGAGACATCACTATCTATAAAATGAATTATAAAGGCAGGGATGTTGCTTTTTACTTAACAGGTATAGGTTCTGCACTTGCATCAAGTATGTGCTATGAAACTCATTGGTTGACAGGTGCTACAAAGTTTATTATGTTCGGTTCCTGCGGAAGTCTTGACAGAGAAAAAACAGAGGGCAGATTTATCGTTCCGACACTAAGCTATCGTGGAGAGGGTAGTTCTTATTACTATGCTGAACCTGCTGACTATATTGAAATAAAAAACAGCAAAAAACTTTCTGCTATATTCGAGAAGTTAAACATACCTTACGTGTCAGGCAAGGTGTGGACAACGGATTCTATGCTCAGAGAAACCGTAGGCCTTGTTGAAAAGCGCAGAGAAGAAGGATGTATCGCAGTAGAAATGGAACTGGCAGGAGTGCAGGCTTTGTGTGATTTCTACGGATTAGAGCTTTACGATTTTCTCGAAGCAGGCGATGTACTGGAAGCCAGCGGATATGAAGTGGAAGGTCTTCATGCGGCAAATCACAGTCTGGGCAAATTATATATTGCATTGGAAACAGCACTTCATCTGTAAATTTCAATTTATCTGTAAAATATTAAAATAACCCGTGAAGAATTTCTTCGCGGGTTATGCTTCTATATAACTATCTGATTTAATATGTATGGATTTTTTATGTGTTGATCTAAAGTGAAAAGCGCCTGTACGCAGTTGGCGCAGGCGCTTTTCCGGAGGGTACCTCCGGGGTATGAAGGTATACAATGAGGTTGGTTTCTTTTATTCTTTTACCGAGCCTGTTACGAGGTTGCTGTAGATGAACTTTTGCAGGCACAGGAACACTACCAACGAGGGTATGATACATATTATGATACCTGCAAAGATGATCTCCCACTTTGCGCCGTACGGACCGATAAAGCGGTAAAGTGCAGTTGATACCACGGCAAGCTTATCGCTGGGCATATACAGATTTGCTGTGTAGAAGTCGTTGTAGATGCCTACGAACTTGATTACCAGCACGGTGGCTATAGCGGGGCGGAGCATCGGGAGGATGATGCTCCAGTAAACGCGCGGATAGCTTGCGCCGTCCAGTATTGCACTTTCATCGAGCGATACCGAAATATTGTTAAGGAACTGGATAAAGATCGTTATAGAGATGATATCCGTTCCTATATAGAGTATGCAGGGAGCAAGAATGTTGTCATACAGACCGAGCTTGCTTACTATCTGGAATACAGTTACCTGCATCGAAATATTCGGCAGCAGCGATGCGAACAGGAACAATGCTTTAACTATCTTTGTGAACATCATGCCGAAACGTTGAAGCACGAATGCTGTCATGGTGCCTGTGATAACAGTTCCGACGCAGGAGATCACCAGAATGATCGCAGTGTTGAACAGACCGAGCATAACATCGCCGTCAACAAAGGCGGTGACGAAATTTTGAAACTGCGGCTTCTGCGGAAGGGTGAAAACGTTGGTGGTAATATATTCGTCGTGCGTTTTGAATGCGCCGATAAGCACTACCAGCAGTGGAATGATGACCACCAGACAACACATTACGAGGAAAAGATACACCAGCACCTTTAGAAGCACCTTTACGGGTTTGGGAGTTTCCTTAAACTGATAATTCTTGAGATCAAACTCCTTTTCATTCTTTGCCATGCCGATGTCACTTCCTTTCTCTGAAGCAGAGCTTCTGTATTCCTGTCACGATCAGGATTATTATCAGCAGGACTATCGCCATCGCTGACGCCAATCCGACCTTCTGGTACTGGAAGGCTGTTTCTATCGTCTTTATAACGAAGGTGTTGGTGCCGCTTCTTCCGCCTGTAATGATATAGGGGATCTCGAAAACGGACGCTGCACCCTTGATGGCAAGGATCATCTGAAGTGCTACTATAGGTTTGATCGAAGGGAAGATTATATACCAGAAGCGCTGCCATGCGTTTGCTCCGTCGAGGTCAGCGGCTTCGTATATCTCGGGGGATATAGACTGGATAGCTCCGATAAACATAATGATGTCGAAGCCTATGTATCGCCATATCGATACAAACATCAAGCAGAAGTTAACGATATTCGGATCGGAGAGCCATTTTATCGGGTCGCCGCCAAGCATCTCTATAATACTGTTGAGTGTTCCTTCTGTGTTTGTGATGCCGTCGCCCTTTTGGAAGAATCTTCGGAAGATGAGCGATACTGCAACGCCGTTCATCAGATAGGGGAAGAACATTACGCCCTTGAAGAGATTGGCGAATCTGATCTTTGAGCAAAGCAGAGTTGCGATGAATAATGCCAGCGAAAGCTGAATAAATGAACCAAACAGATAATAAATACTGTTTATAAAGGTTTTGAAATAACTCTCATCGGTAAACAGCCTGACATAGTTATCCAAGCCGACCCACTCGACTGTTACGCCAAGCTGGTCACGTTTCTGAAAGCTGTAGATCACCATATTGGCAGCGGGGATGATTGTAAAGAGAATAAGCAGTGCAAGGGGTATGATAAGGAACAGAATGGTTATCAGATACTTCTGTCCGGTGTAACCCTTGAGCCACTGCGCGAGCGTGCGCTTTTTACCTGTAAACTCGGACATACGATCCGTCCTTTCTCAGAAAGCTTTAATAAAAACGATTTCGGGAGGGAACTCTCCCTCCCGAACCGTTTTGGGAGAAACTATGAACAAATCAACCGTTGTTTGCAAGATAAGCTTCGAGATCAGCGTTAGCGTCTCTTGTAGCTGCCCACTTAGCGTTAGCGTTGTTGAGGATATCTACCATAGCGGTCTTGTCCTCGCCTGCGAAAGCAGCCTCAGCGATCAGGATCTTGAAGTTAGCAGCGTCGCCCTGCCATGTGCCGACCTCAGAGTCGTTATTGATGGTATCCCAAACGCCTACAAGACCCTCGGGAGCGGGCTGTGTTGTGAACATTGTGCAGTCAGCGAATGCATCGAGATATGCGGGCATTTCGGAGCCCTTGAGTGTGCCTACGCAGCCTTCCTTAACTGCAAAGCCGGATTCCTCAACGAACCATGTGATGTACTTCTTGCCAAGCTCCTTGATCTCGTCGCTTCTGTTTACGTTCACGCCGAGAGTATAGTCGGGTGCAGACTCAGCATACTGCTGACCGTTAACGTTAAAGGGAGCGGGCATATAGCCGATATCATCGGGGTTCTCGCCTGCCTCCTGGAACTGTGCAACTGCCCAGGAACCCATTACCATTGTTGCGATCTTGCCATCGTTGATAGCCTTCTTGCAGCCTTCCCAGTCAGTTGTCATGGGGTCTTCCTCAATGAGGGAGGGGTTGCTGAAGATATCGAACATCAGCTCGTATACTTCGTAGTAAGCC